>JAKFUF010000049.1 GCA_021732845.1 Planctomycetaceae bacterium
GCAGCCTGTCTCGCGCCCCCTATCTTTGGCGGCTGGTTCGAACGCCGGCTGCGACTGCCCGCCGGTGGATCAGGGGTCGGTTCCGGGGGAGCGCCGCCTGTCCGCACCCGTAGTGTGGACTTCAGTCCACAACCAAGTTGCCGGCTCGTCATGGCCGCGTCGGCTCAAGCCGACGCTACGGAAGCAGCTTGCCTCGCGCCCCTGTCTGTGGCGGCTGGTTCGAACGCCGGCTGCGACTGCCCGCCGGTGGATCAGGGGTCGGTTCCGGCGAAGCGCCGCCTGTCCGCACCCGTAGTGTGGACTTCAGTCCACAACCAAGTTGCCGGCTCGTCATGGCCGTGTCGGCTCAAGCCGACGCTACGGAAGCAGCCTGTCTCGCGCCCCCTGTCTGTGGCGACTGGTTCGAACGCCGGCTGCGCCTGCCTGCCGGTCGATTGGGGGGCGGTTCCGGCGAAGCGCCGCCTGTCCGCACCCGTAGTGTGGCCTTCAGTCCACAAACAAGTTGCCGGCTCGTCATGGCCGCGTCGGCTCAAGCCGACGCCACGAGATCAGCCTGTCTCGCGCCCCCTATCTGCGGTGGCCAGTTCGAACATCGGCTGCGCCTGCCCGCCGGTGGATTGGGAATCGGGCGGTTCCAGGGAAGCGCCGCCTCTCTGCGGGCGATGGAGCAACCTTCGATCAGCGGTCTTGCGCCCCCTGTCACGAGAACGGTCGCATCGGTCCCGACCAGCGAAACCGCGCCCCCTGTCGGCTCCTCGTGTCAGCTCCTCCTGGCCGCGTCGGCTCAAGCCGACGCCACGAAAGCAGCCTGTCGTCGGAGTCGTCCTCACACGAAAAGTCGCACCACGAGCCACACGATCCTCAACGAAGCATGATGGTTCCCAAATTGATTGAGTCGTGCGTTTCTTTCGTGCCGGGGTAATAGCCACCCATATGCCGGTTCGAGGCGTGTTGGTCGTTCGTGAAGGTTTAAATGTGGCGTCCCAATGCTGCTGCCGGAGCTATAGCGCGGCGGGCAGACGCTTGCGGGCGACTTCCGCAGCGGCCGGCTCGGCCGAGCCGGTGTGCCGGCTCCCCGAAATGGCGATGGCACCCTGTTCGAGCTGCACCACTTCCAACACCGGCTGGCGCTCTTCAATGCGGATGCGTTCGATGACCAGCACGTCGAAGCCGTCCCGCTCCTGCCATTCCAATGTGCAGCCAGCCCGCTCCGCCGCCCGGTCCAGATCGGTGCCGATAAACTCGAGCACCTGATCCACGGACACGGGCATCAGTCCAATCCGGATGGCTTCGACCTGAATGGCCACCCGGTTTGGCCCGAGTACCCAGGGTTTGAATCTGCCGCTGACCACGCCGTTGAACCGCGAACTTGAGTATTGAAATGCAACTTCAATGGCCTCGGAACTCAGTTTGAGCCGTGGCTCCTTCACGCCAGGCGGAATCCAACCGGGATACTTCACTGGGAGTTCTTGTTCCAGCCAACTATTGAGCTGGCCATCCGTGAACCGTTCCGACCACTGGTTCTCATTGCGGATTTCGTCAACAAGCTGGAGCGTCGCCTGGACGAACTCCTTTGCCTGTTGCTTGCGGACCACCGGATTCACGGGTTTCGCCAGCTCGGCGGAATAAAACGCCGGTGCCTGCTTGAGTGACCAGAAGGCACTGCCCGCCAGCCCACCGATCCCGAACACCGCCAGCAGCAGGCTCACGCACACCATTCGTCGTGACATGGCGACTTCTCCGAAGTTTTCAGCGTGTCGCCGGCGCGGGATGCGACTGCTCAAACGATCCACTCGAATCCTATTCCTGCTTCAAAAACGGGTCAAGATGCGTTTATCCGGACTATTCCAGTGAAATTCGTGAACAACATTTGCGGACGTGTCGTCTTATTTTTGAACATTCTCGGCGCGGCGGTTGGCGGCAATTCGTCAAGTGACTTGAACAACCCCCCGCCACGTTTAAGATACTTAATCAAACGCTGCCTCCCGCAGACCACTGCAATTCGCGATCCTTGACGCCTGTCAAACTCTCACGGGCTTGTTTGGGGGTGGTTCACTCTGCCGGGCGTTTTCAACTTCTCAATTCTCCGCGCTGGGCGCGGGTCACGAAATCGAAGGAGTACGCCGTGCAGTTTCGGAAGTTAATGACGCGCCAGGCCATTCCGAGCGCCAAGCTTTTCGCCGTCGTCAGCTTCAGCGTGGGCCTTTGCGGCCTGACTCTGAACGCGGATGACGCGAAGCCTGCCAGCAAGCCAGAAACGAAGGCCGAAAAGATCGAAAAGGCCAATCTGAAGAAGGAAGTCACCAAATTCCTGCTGAAAATCCCCCTCGGCATCCCCGAGATCGAGCATCCCAAGGACAACGAACTCACTCAGGAAAAGATTGACCTGGGGAAGCAGTTGTACTTTGACAAGCGGCTGTCGTCAGACAACTCGGTTTCCTGCGCTTCCTGTCATGATCCCGCCAAGGGCTGGAGCAACGGCGAAGCCGTGGCGACGGGTGTGGGTGGCCAGAAGGGGGGCCGCAGTTCCCCCACGATCATCAATTCGGCGTTCCAGAAGTTGACATTCTGGGATGGCCGCGCGGCGAACCTGGAAGAACAGGCACTGGGTCCGATCCAGAACCCGATCGAGATGAACCTGTCGCTGGATGAAGCAGTCAAGCGGCTGAATGGGATTCCCGGGTACAAAAAGCAGTTCAGGGCGGTGTTTGGCACCGAAGTGACCAAAGAGACCCTCGCCAAGGCAATTGCCGCCTACGAGCGGACCGCGATCTCGGGAGATGCTCCGTACGACCGGTTCCAGGCTGGCGACAAGAAGGCCCTTTCGGAAGCCGCCCAGCGGGGGCTCGCCCTGTTCAATGGCAAAGCCCATTGCAGTGCCTGCCACAGCGGTCCAAATTTCACGGACCATGCGTTTCACAACCTCGGCGTCGGCATCGACAAGCCGATGCCCGATCTGGGCCGCGAAGTGATCAGCAAGCTGGAAGGGGACCGCGGGGCGTTCAAAACGCCGACCCTCCGGGAAATTGCCCGTACCGCGCCCTACATGCACGACGGCAGCGAAGCCACGCTGGAAGCGGTTGTCGCCTACTACAACAAGGGCGGAACGGCCAATCCACAGCTTGATGAAGAAATCTTCCCACTGGACCTGACCAAGGAGGAGGCGGCGGATCTAGTAACGTTCATGAAAGAGGGACTCAGCAGCGAGTCCTACCCCGATCACAAGCCACCGAAACTTCCAGAGTGACCTGATTCTCCTTCCCAATCGCTCGTCCAGACGGCCCGGGAAGGCCATCCCCTGTAGAACTTTCCCCTGAAAGAGAGACTTCCATGATTCGCACCTCGTTTCGACGCGCGGCCCTGACGGCTGTCGCCTGTCTGGCCGTTGTCGCCAGCGTGACAATCGCTGCGGATGCTCCCAAGTCGTCAACCGTCACCACCGGCCTCGACAACCCCAGTGGTATTGTCGTTCATCCGGGCGGCGATCTGTTCGTGGCTTCCCACGCCGGTGTGCATCGGTTGTCAGGTGGCAAGCTCCATCCGGAAGTGGGCGAGTTCAAAACCGACATCTACGGCAAGGGGCCGATGTACAACATCTCCCCACTCGGCGTGGCTCTGCTCGGCGACGATCATCTCATCGTTGGCGATGGCAGCCTGAAGGATGCGGAAGAACTGGTGCGGATTTATAAGATCGGTCCGAAGGCTCTGGAGAAGCCCGTCAGTGCCGACTCCGCCGCCGTGAAACTTGGGCCCATCGGCGCCAGCCCGGAATCCGCCAAGGGCGAAGGCAATTTCTACGGGATCGCCGTGTCCAAGAGCGCGATCTACGTCACCTCCAATGGAGACGACACCAAGGGCTGGATCCTCCGTTCGGAACTCAAGGATGGGAAACCGGGTGAACTGAAGCCATTCATCGCCACCAAGCCGCTGGTCAATGTGGATGCGCCGGTGGCGATCACCCTGAACCACGAGGGCCAGATCGTTGTGGGGCAGATGGGCGAGATGAACGTCGTTGGCGACAGCCTGCTCTGCACCTATGACACCAATGGCAAGCTGGTGTCCAGCCTCAAGACCGGCCTCAGCGACATTGCCGGCCTGGCCTACAGCCCCAAAACCAAGAGCCTGTATGCGGTCGATTATTCGTGGGCGGCCCCGAAGGAAGGCGGGCTGTTCAAGCTCGAAATCGCCGAGGGAGCTGTCAAGGCCACCAAAGTTGCCAGCCTCGACAAGCCAACTGCCCTGGCCTTCGACAAAATGGGCAACCTCTACGTGACCGTGTTCGGAACCGTCGTTGATGGTGGCAAGCCCACCGGATCAATCGTGAAGTTCGACGCTGGGCTGTAACAACTGCCGGAACGAAAATGAAAACAACCGGAGGCCTTGCCTCCGGTTGTTCGTTTCTGGCCGCGACCAACTCTTTCGCTTCGGGCAAGAGCCCGTCAAAGCTGCCTTAAGCGAGAAACGCCCGAATCTCGTCAGTCGTGAAGCGGCGGTGCAGGCGGGCTCCGAGTTGAGCCACGATGCGCGAGGCGGCGTGTGTTGCCAGGTGACCGGCCTGCTTCCACGTCATGCCGTTGTTGATCCCATACAGAATTCCTCCGGCGAACATGTCGCCCGCACCGGTCGTGTCGATCGCTTCGACCGCCACCCCTTCAATGGGGATCGCCTGCTGTTCATGCATCAGAATGGCACCATCGGCACCCAGCGTCAGCACCACGTTTTCGCAATGCGTGTGGATCGCCTGGGCACAATGGATGGGATCGGTTTTCTCTGTCAGGCTGCGGGCCTCTTCCAGGTTGCAGAACAGCAGGTCGACAGAACTCTCGATCAGCCCCCAAAACTGCTCACGAAACAGGTTGATCAAAAACGGATCCGAGACCGTGAACGCCACCTTGACGCCGTTTTTGTTCGCGATGTCAATCGCCTTCATCGCGGCAGCCCGCGTCGCATCCGCCGTGAACAGGTAACCTTCAATGTAGATGTATTTTGCCTGGCGAATTTCCGCTTCGTGGATGTCATCCGGCCCGAGCGTGCTGGACACACCCAGATGCGTGAGCATCGTTCGCTGGGCGTCTTCCGTGATGAGAATCACGCTGGTGCCCGTATGTCCGAGGGAAGGTGGCACTTCAATCGCCACTTTCCCGGCGCGCATGTCCCGCAGGAAGAACTCGCCCAGGTCGTCCCCCGCCACCTTCCCCGCGAACGCCGACCTGCCGCCAAAATCCGCGACCGCCATGATCGTGTTCGCCGCCGACCCGCCGGCACACCGCGTGATGGAGGCGGCTTCCAGGGCGGCCAGCACCCGCAACTGAGCCGCCTCATCCACCAGCGTCATGATCCCCTTGGCAAACCCAGTGGCCGCCAGCGTCTCCTCGCTGACCCGCGCCTGAATGTCCACCAGCGCATGCCCCACGGCGTAGACGTCGTAATTCTTCATGAATTTGTAGTCTGTCTGTTGTTTGAAAGAGCCTAGTCAGGGGCACCGCCCCGGGTCGGGGCGTATCATAACAGCCGACAGATCCATGCACAGCCGGAGCGGCCGGGTCTACTTCCCAATGCAAAACCTTGAGAAAATCCGATCCAAGATGTCGTCGGTGTACACGGCGCCGACAATCTCGCCGAGGGCGTCGAGGGCAGCGCGGAGTTCAAAGGCGAGCAGCGACTGGTCGGCTTCGGCGGCGGCGATTTCAAGAGCGCTGTCGAGTGACTTCTCGGCCTGCTCCAGCGCGGTCTGGCAGCGGGCCGCGGTGCTGCCGAGCCACCGGGATTCGCCCGGCTGACTGTCGAAGTGCCGCCGGATGGCACAACGCAGAGCATCGAGCCCACGATTGCTCACGGCACTCACGACAAGGTCGTGTTCATTCCAGTTGTCGCATTCAGGCGCATCCGGCAGGCGGTCCGACTGCGTCCAAACCTGCAGCCACGCTGAGGAATTTGCCTTGATGTTATTTGTCGCATCGCGGGCCATGGCGGGCAGGCACCACAGGGTCAAATCGGCGGACTCCATCTGCGACTTGCGAAACGCCTGGGCCTGGGATTCGATGGCAGCCACGTCAGGACTGGCATGCTCCATCCCGGCAGTGTCTATCAGTTGAACGACCAGTCCGTCGCAGTCGGCTGCGGCGATGAGGTAGTCGCGCGTGGTTCCCTTTTCCGGGGAGACCAGGGCCGCATCGCGGCCCGTCAGGACATTG
This sequence comes from Planctomycetaceae bacterium, assembly GCA_021732845.1. Lineage (GTDB taxonomy): Bacteria > Planctomycetota > Planctomycetia > Planctomycetales > Planctomycetaceae > JAKFUF01. Next base: position 6,195 of record JAKFUF010000049.1, read on the forward strand.
AACAGGGTGCTTTTGCCGGCGTTGGGCGGTCCGGCCAGGACCACCCGCAACTGGGTGCTGGACCGCGACCGGGTGGCCGCCTGTTGCTGGAGCGCGCTGATCGCCCCGCGGGCTGTTTTGAGCCTCGCGACAAGTGCTTCATGGGTGACAAATTCCAGGTCTTCGTGGGCGAAGTCCAAGCCGGCCTCCAAATCGGCCAGCAGTTCCAGCAGGTCTGTCCGCAGCCGGCCGATGGCCGATGAAGTTCCTCCCGCCAGTTGATCCAGGGCACAGCGCAACTCGGCTTCACTGTGGGCGTCAATGACCCCCAGCACCGCTTCGGCCTGCGTCAAATCCAGCCGCCCCGCGAGAAATGCCCGCAGTGTGAACTCGCCCGGTTGGGCCAACCGGCCCCCCGCACGACAGATAGTCTGCAGCAACGCCTCCAGCAGCGGTGGTGAACCGATTGTGTGGAACTCGGCCAGCGGCTCACCGGTATAGCTGCGGCGAGACGGCCAGTAATACAGGTCCACAGGCAGCGAACGTGAGAGCCCCAAATTCACCACAACCGCAGTACACCACGGCAACCGACGGCTCAGGGCAGAGCCGTCTGCAGGGAGCACGCATCGCAGAATTTCGAGGATGCGCGGCCCGCTGAGACGGATGATTCCCCGGACAGCCGGCCCTGGCGCAGAGGCCAGGGCGGCAATCGTTTCGTCGGGGTGGAGCGCAACCGTGAATGCCAACCGACGAATTCCAAATGACAAAGATTTGCCGCCCGTGTGCGACACGGTCCACAAAGTGCCAATTTGTCATTTGTCATTTGTCATTTGTCTTTCCCTCTTTACTTCCGCTTGATCGGCGTATTCCGCATCGAATCCGGCTTCTCGGCAGCTTTCAGCAACCGGGCGAGGAAGCCATCTCCAGCGGGTGGGTCATTCCGTGGCGGCGGATTGCGGCCCTTGTTGCCGCCATCACTTTTACCGTCATTTCGCCGTTCGTCTTTGGCGGGAACAATCACAACGGGTGCCGGTTTCGCTTTAGGCAGCAGTTTGCGTTCAGCCAAACCCCACAGGCTGCTGGTGATGAAGTAAAGGCACAGTCCTGCGGGAACCTTGTAGAACATGAACCCCATGAAAATGGTCATGAAGTTCATCATCTTGTATTGCATTTCCTGCTCTTCGTTCATCGGCGGCGGCATGAACATCTTCTGCTGCACGACGAACAGGCAGACCGTGATCAAGGGCAGCAGGTTGAACTGGTTGCCGAGGAACGGAATGGCAAAGGGCAGGGTGAACAAGTGATCGGGGGCGGCCAGATTGTCGATCCACAGGAACTGCGCCATCCGCAGTTCCACCGCGTGGCTCAAAGCCTGATACAGGCCGATGAATACCGGAATCTGAAAGAACACCGGGAGGCAGCCGGCAAACGGGTTGTACTTGTGACGGCTGAACAGCTCCATCTGCGCCCGCGCCATCTTCTCCTTGTCGTTGCCGTACTTCTCCTTCAGCGCGGCGATTTCCGGCTGCAGTTCCTGCATTTTCGCCGCCGACCGCGCCTGCTTGATCGACAGTGGAAGCACGCATGTCCGCACGAGTACGGTCAGGCAGAAGATGGCCATCGCGTAGCTGCCGGTCATCGCATGCACGGCGTGCAACACCCGCAGCAGCATCCGGCTGATGACGCTGAACCAACCGTAGTTGAGCACATCGCCGTCAACGAACTCCGGCCGCTTGGGTCCGGCGAACAGGTTGTAATGGTGAACAACCGACGCACCCTTCGCCAGCTCAAGTTCCTTGGAGGTCAGTATGACGCTGACATCACTTTTCTCCGCCCGATCGGGGCCAATCAGGTCTTGAGTGGCGGACTCGATTGTCCGGTCGACGAGTTGGTCTTCTCCGGGCGAGAGCAAGGCGGCGAAGTACTGGGCATCGACTCCGATGTACCGCATCGGTTTGAGCCACACTTCGCGAGTCTGCGGGTTGACAATCGTCTTGGCCGCCATGAACTGTGCGGCTTCAGACTTGTTCTGCTGCACGAATTTGGCGATGACATCGCGATACTTGGAGGTATTCTCGGCGTTCTCCAGCGGCAGCCCCACGGGACCCTGCAGTTGATACCGCAGGGTTTCTTCCTTGTCGCCCAGATTCTTGATGGTGAGCACCAGACCCAACTGGTAGGCGGACTTTTCGGTGTCCGGCTTGGCGGGGTCGGACTTGGTCAGTTCAAACCGCTTCAAGACTTCCACACCATCGGCGACAAAGCGATATGTGACTCCAGATTCGGAGAGCGAACCAGGCACCTGCTCCCAATGCTTGGACTTAAACCCCGCATCTTCGGCGATGTCGTCGCCTTCGAGAGTCACTTGGAACGTGCGGGGATTCATGTCCGGCCCGCCCAAAAGCGGGATGTCGTTGCCAATCAGCCTGAGGGGCTTCTTACGATCCGTCTCGGACGGATAGCGGAGATCCGACAGGAACACCTCTGTGACAGACGCACCGCGCGACGTGATCTGCACGAGCATCCGATAGCCGGTTTTGGGGTCGAGCGAACCCAGCTTGGCCATGGAGGGCTTCGGCGCAAACGCCACTTTCTTGGCGGGCTTCTCAGCTCCGGCTGGCGCTTCTGGCTTGGCGGGATCGACCTTGGCCGGCTTGGCTTTTTGTTTGACCGGAGCTTTGGCAACCGGCTGGGGCTTCGGTGCCAGCCGGGGCATGACGAAAATCTGCCAGCAGAGCAGAATCGCCATCGTCATGGCGATAAAGGAAATAAACCGTCGTTGTTCCATAACCTCAACGACCATCCCGGAGACGATCGCCCAAAAAGTTGTCGAGCTCGGGGATGTCGTAGATCTTCTTGACGACGGTCTCGATGTCGTATTCTACGCGGCGAAAGACAATCTTCCAGCCGTTGGAAGGAGGTGTCGGCGTGACACCTTCGGGAACAGGCGGTGCTTCGCCTGGCCCATACAGCACGACATAGGACGAGCGCCAGTCGCCGTTGCGGGGTTGCCCGACTGAGCCGACGTTCACCAGCACTTTTTCGTCGCCATACTCATAACGAAAATCAATGTCTTCCGGACGGAAGAATTTCAGGCTGGCGGTGAACACACCGGGCACATGGGTGTGTCCCTGGAAGCAATACTGCTCCACCAGTGAAAAGATCCGCTCCATCTTGCGCTGATTGTAAATGTCTTCGGGGAAGACGTACTCGTTGAGCGGATTCCGCGCGGAGCCGTGAACGAAGAGGAACTTCCCTTCGCGATGCATGCGGGGCAGTTCACACAAGAAGTCCCACCGCCGCTGCTTGCTCTGGGCGTCGCCGCCTTTTTCCAACTGGTCGCGGGTCCAGAAGATGGCCCGCTCGGCACCCGGATTGAACCCCTCGGGGTCGAACAGGGCACCTTGGTCATGATTGCCCAGCAGGCACAGTTTCGTGTTTGCCACGCGATCAATACATTCCCGCGGATTTGGGCCGTAGCCGATGATGTCACCCAGACAGTAGATCTCAGTGATCCCCTGCTGTTTGATGTCTGCCAAAACGGCTTCAAGGGCTTCCAAATTCCCGTGGATGTCGCTGATGATCGCTTTCAAGGGGGCGCGCCGTTATTTGTGAGGACGTTCAGAGACCACCAGTTCTGCCATAAGGCGAAACTGTAATGTAATTTAGCAGTCTCTCGCCGGTCAAGACCAGCCCCCGTTGCCGCTCGTTGGGCAATCGGAGGCCGACTTCCGGCTGATTGTATTGTCTGCTGTTGTTGCCCGCCCGTTGGTTTCTGTCAATCGATTGAACTTTCCACAACCGGGCGCAAATCGGCCCGGTGGGAAGGAAACGACGACTTCATCAAACCTGCCACCACCGCGGCGCGGTGGCTCGTTGTCCTACCATCCGAGAGACATGTTGGTTTCAATCGCCCGCTGCGCTGCATGCAGGTCGGAGCCGGTGTCCAGCATATACAGGCGGATGGCATGAACCTTGTCACCTGCGGCCCGGTGCAGACAGTCCCGTGCCGTATCACACGGATCCGTCGATTCCTGCAGGCCGAGCAGACGCTTCGAAATCACCCACACGTCTCTTGGCCGCCGCGTCACCCGAACGATGTCCTCCTCCGGGTAATGCTTCCGGCACAACACCTCGGCGTCCTCTCTCGTTTCGGCCCAGCCCACCATGATGTGGGCATTCGTTTCGATTTCGAACAGCGCCATGCGTTCCTCCAATCACGAAGGGAGCGGAGAGGGATGGGGATCTGGGTACTTCCACCACAAAGAACTTGAGGCACGAAGTGTCAGCCGCTGATGGAAGCCCCTTCCATTCATAGATGTACCCAAGATTCTTGGGAATTTCCAGTCGCCGGAAGACCGCAGCGGAGCAGAACCAGCACAATCCCATCAGTTTTTTGGACGATCAGGAAAAATGAGTGCCTTGTGACGATTTTCCGTGCAGTGGTGCGACGAGCGTGTGTTGCGGGCGTCTCAGCGGACCGATTTCAACTCCGCGGCCCATTCATCCACCGTGCCCAGCTTGTCCGGTCCGAGATGGACATGGCGAATCCACCCAGTGCGGTCGATGACAAACACGGCTTCGCGCGGTGTGTTTGTCCGTTCGTCGAACACTCCCCACTGCCGGTGAGCCTGATAGTCCAGAATGTCCGACAGGAGAATGAACGGGACCGGCCCCTCCGCTTCCAGTGAGCGGCGGTTGGCGGCCGACTGCACCGCGCTGACGGCCAGCACCACCGGACGGCTTTCGTGGATGGCCGCAAACCCTTGAATCAACTGCTGCAACAACGCACTGCCATGCGGCCCGTGGCTGCCATCATAAAAAATCACCAGCAGTTTGTGCCGACCGATATAGGCCGGATTGATGCGCACCAGCCGCGACCGTTGATCGTAGAGCGACAGCGGCGGTGCGATCCTGAGAACTGCCGGATTCGGGATCTCAATCGGTGGCTGCGGCGGCCGCGTGAGTTTGTAGGTGACCAGCAGCGAAATCACGACGGCCGCGATGGGAATCACCAGATAGATTTTGCGCATGCGGCGGGTTCAGAGTTCATGCCAGAGTGTCGAAGTTCTTGAACCAGTCTAACGGCCGGATGCGATCTGAACACTCGTCAAGCAGACGCAGGCTTCTTGGGCACATTCTGGCCAAGAACGATGCGGAGGGCGGTCAAGCCAATCTCCGCCACGCGGGCTGGGTCGATCTTCCAAAACAGCGGGTTCAGCAACTCAAGCGAAACGTAGCCCTCGTAACTGATGCGCCGCAGGTGTTCGATGATCGGCTGATAGCGGAAGTCTCCGTCGCCAGGCAGAATCCGGTCACTGTCGGCGGCCAGTTCGCGGGGGCGATCGGCGATGTCGCAGACCTGGACGTGAAACAGGTTTTGCGCGGACAGATATGCCAGGTCTTCAGTCTTGCTGGTACCCGTCGAAAAATGAAACATGTCGAGGCACAGACCGACTGCGGGTTCCTGCACCGATTGCACGAAATAGGCTGCGGTTTCCAGATTGTTGAGAAACGTGTTCCGCGCCTGAAACTCCAGCGCGAGTTTGACGCCCCGCGATGCCGCCAGTTGTCCGGCCTGCTTGAGGGAGACCTGTGCTCGCTCAATGTCGACCTCCTGGAACGGGCCAAGAAAGTCCGCGGTGATCACAATTGTCGGCACGCTCAGCGCCTGACACAGGTCCAGCCGCTGTTCGAACTGCTCCCACGCCGCACGCCGCGCCTCTGCCTGCGACAGCAGCAGTCCACCCTGATAGGACGCAGCGGCGAACGTCAACCCCCGGTCATCCGCCCGCGCCTTCACCTCAGCCACGCTGTGGTTTGTGAGATACTCCTCCAGTTTGGTGAGCCACAGTTCCACGGCGGTGCCGGCAGCATCCGCCACGCCATCGAGATCGTCTTCAAAGCTGGCGGCGAGGGTGCAGACCTGGCTGATGGCGGGACGCATGCTGACTCTGACGGCAGGACGATGAGCGTTACGGCGGAGGGTCGATTGTATCGAAAACCGCCGGGTAACGCTGAGCACCAATCCGCATTGAGACCATGTTTATCGACAGCGGGCGAATACTGCATCTTGGCAGTCGCGCCTCACCCCACAATCGGGTGCCCTTCTTCAATCATGAAGACTGGCCGGCCCGCCTGGTTGTTGAACTGCAGGCTCCGGTCGATTCCCAAAACGTCAAACAGGGTGGCCATGAGATCCTGGGGAGAGATCGGATTGCTCGCCGGAATTTCTGCTTTGGACGAGGACTGTCCAATCGTGACCCCCGCCGGCAGGCCGCCCCCCGACAGAGCCAGTGTGCTCAGCGGAGCCCAGTGGTCGCGGCCGCCACTGCGATTGACGCGTGGCGTGCGCCCGAACTCGCCCGTGACCACCAGCAGGATCTTGTCCGAGAGGCCACGTTGATGCACATCCTCAACGAACGTGGCGATCGCGTGGTCCAGCATTGGCGCGCGGGAATCCATCGCCCGCTTGATGCCCCCGTGCATGTCCCAGCCACCGTACTGGATGGTGACGAAGCCACAGCCGGCCTCGCACAGGCGGCGAGCCACGAGCATCTGCTGGCCAAGATCCTTGCCGTAGCTCGAAACGACCTTGGGGTCCTCGGTCTTCAAATCAAAGGCCTTGGGGGCGTTGCCAAGAATCAGGTTGAAGGCCTGGCTTTCAAACTCGTCCAACCCTTCCATCAGCCCGGAGGCGTCGCTCTCTCGGCGGAAACGGTCGAGCCCTGACAGCAGCTCGCGGCGGTCGTTGATCCGCTCGAGCTTGGCGTCGAGCTTCATGTTGCGGCTGGCCTGCCCGTTGGGGTCAAACGGCGCACAGGCGGTGCCCAGAAACGCCGGACCGTCAGAACTGATGTTTCCCAGTTTGACATAGGTAGGCATCCCGGTCTGCGGGTGGTTGGCACCGCGTGTTTTGGCGACAATCGCGCCCATTCCCGGCCGGGTGGGCAGTCCGCCGTTGTCGATCTGCGAGTTGTTGTAACCGGTCATCACCCAGTGGGTGCCGCCCCCGTGGCCGCTGTTCTTGTGGGCGAACGACCGGACAATGGTCATTTTGTCGGCCACCTGGGCCAACTGCTTGAAATTGCCGCCGAGAGTGATGCCGGGCACATTTGTGGCGACTTCGCCTGTCACACTGCGGTAATCGACCGGGGCCGACATCTTGGGGTCGAACGTCTCGACATGCGTTGGGCCGCCGCCGAGCCACAGCCACACGACGGAGGTGTCCTTGACCGGCTTTCCCGTGGCTCCCGCCTGCGCTCGCGCGGCGAGCAAGGCCGGAAGGGTCAATGCACCACCCAGACTGCCGAACTTCAAAAAATCCCGCCGCGTCGTGCCATCACAGTCCCGAAAACGTCGATCGGCGAAAAGATTCAGCACAGCCCCGCTCCTGAGAAATGTTACGCGAAGGGTAGGTTGCGGCGCATTATCGTCACTATGGCCCGCGGTGTGAAGAGAGGGATCATTTTCGACTCTCGATTTGTGGTTTTCGATTATGTGCGGCGTGGCTCACATTGGCGGGGAGGCCATGGTTCAAGACGTTTGGTGAAAGGTTCTCAACGCTCTTCGCATCGCGTAAGATGGATGCGTTGCACCCAGCGGCGCGACCCCCACCTTGATGTGACAACGGACGAGGCTAAGCATGCGCGTGTGTCTCTTCGGTCTCCTGGCCACCAGTCTTTTCGGCTTCAACGCGGCCCTGAGGGCCGACGATGCGGTCGACTATCTGCGCGAAATCAAGCCTGTTCTCACCCAGAAATGTGCCAAGTGTCACGGACCGGACAAGCCCCGTGCGGGACTGCGGCTCGACACGGCCGCCGCGGTACTCAAGGGTGGCGACACCGGCCCGGCGATCGAGGCGGGAAAAAGTGCCGAAAGCCTGCTGATCGAGGCGATCACCGGGGTGGAAGGGGTCACCGCAATGCCCCCGAAGGGCGAACCGGCGCTGACCAACGAAGAAATTGCTTTGCTCAAACGCTGGATTGACCAGGGGGCCAAAGGACCGGCGGACGAACCGATTCCGCAGGCGACAAAGAGCACGCACTGGTCGTTCCAGCCCATCGTGCGGCCTGCACTGCCCGCCGTGAAGCAGGGCGACTGGGTTCGTAATCCGATCGATGCGTTTATTCTCGAACAGATTGAAGCGGCAGGGTTCGCTCCGAGTCCAGAGGCCGACAAAATCACGCTGCTGCGGCGGGCGAGTTTCGACCTGTTGGGTCTGCCACCTTCCATTGATGACGGTCATGCCTTTCTGGCGGATACCGAACCTGGGGCTTACGAGCGGATGATCGACCGGCTGCTGGCGTCGCCGCATTACGGTGAACGCTGGGGCCGGCACTGGTTGGACCTGGCACGCTATGCCGACTCCAACGGCTTCACCCGCGACTTCGGGCGGTCGATCTGGAAGTACCGCGAATGGGTGATCGACGCAATCAACCGCGATGAGCCATTTGATCAGTTCGCCATTGATCAGCTCGCGGGGGACATGCTGCCCGGAGCCACGCGCGAGCAGCAGATTGCCACTGGCTTTCACCGCAACACGCTGACCAACGATGAAGGTGGGACCGACCCTGAACAGTTTCGGGTGGAATCTGTCGTCGACCGCGTGGGAACGACCGGCGTCGTGTTCCTGGGTTTGACGGTGGGCTGTGCCCAATGCCACGACCACAAATACGATCCCGTTTCGCAGCGAGAATTTTATCAGTTCTTTGCCTTCCTGAATAATGCCGACGAGCCCAAGCTCGACGTGCCCACCAAGGAGCAGGAGGCCAAAGGAGAAGTCGAACGCCGCCAGGGGCTGCGGAAGCAGGTGGCCGAATTGGAGGAGCAGTTCAAATCACAGACGGCAGAATTCACGACGGCCGTGGATGCCTGGGAAAAGGCGCTGACCGAAGACGACAAGAAAAAGCTGTCGCCCCAAGTGTTGAATGTGGTGAACATGGGGTTGGTGATGCGCACGGAGGCGGACTTGAAGGAACGGGCGAACTGGTACAAGGCGCTGCCCGAAGCGCGGGCGAAGTTTCCGGTGCTCGACCAGATTGCCAAACTCAAGGCACAGGAGCCGGTGTTCGTCACCACGATGGTCATGAAGGAGCGGGCGAAGCCACGCGACACTCATATTCACATCCGCGGCGATTTCCTCCGCAAAGGGATCCAAGTCAAACCCGATATTCCCGCCTGCCTGCCCGCGCTACCCGCCGGGACAGAGGGAACACCCAACCGGCTGACGCTCGCGCGGTGGCTCGTCGACCCCGCGCAGCCACTGACGCCGCGGGTCACCATCAACCGCATCTGGCAGAAGTACTTTGGCCGCGGGATCGTGGAGACGGAAAACGATTTTGGATTGCAGGGAACCCGGCCCACTCATCCGGCCCTCCTGGACTGGCTGGCTGCGGAATTTGTGAACCCCACGATCGATGTCGGGTTGCCGCCGACCCCCTGGAGCCTGAAGCGGATGCACAAGCTGATTGTGTCGTCGGCAACCTACCGGCAGTCATCGCGACACCGCCACGAGCTGGACGAAGCCGACCCCGGAAACCGGCTGTATGCCCGTCAACTGCGCCTGCGGCTGGATGCCGAGATCATCCGTGACAACGCCCTGGCCGCCAGCGGACTGCTCACCCGGACCATCGGCGGACCGAGCGTCTATCCCCCACAGCCGGAGGGCGTCTTCGACTTCACGCAGGACAAAAAACCGTGGCCCACCGCCACCGGCCCCGATCGCTACCGCCGCGCTATGTACACCTACCTGTGGCGCTCCAGCCCCTATCCCGGCATGACGGTGTTCGATTTTCCCGACGCCAACGTCACCTGCACCCGCCGCGCACGCTCCAACACCCCGCTGCAGTCGTTGACGCTGGCCAACGACCAGGCATTCCTGGAGTTCGCCCAGGGCCTCGCCGCACGGGTTTTGAAGGAGGCCTCACCCGACGACACCCAGCGGCTGAAAGTGGCGTTTCAGCTCTGTCTGAGCCGCGAACCAAGCGAACGCGAAGCGAATCGCCTGACAGCATTTTTGAATGCCCAGAAGGCGGCCTTCAACGAGGCCCCGGCCGAAGCCGCGCAGCTCGCGCCGCATTTGCTGGAAGTGAATGCCAGCGTCCCCGAGTTCGCCGCATGGACGGCAGTCGCGCGGGTGCTGATGAATCTGGATGAGTTTATTGTCAGGGAGTGATGCCCGACATGAACAATCGTGTAGATTTGGCGGGGGGCAGTCACTCCCAATCGCCGGCGTAGAGATACTCGTCGTCGCCGTCGCCACCGGTCATTTCCCACTGCTCCGTGGCTTCGAGATTCACGCCGGTCTCCTGCAGTTGCCGGATTCCAGCATCGGTCAGGCAATTGTGGGTGAGGACCAGTCGCTCGAGTCTGAAGAGTTCTGGGGACTGTGCCAGTTGAGCCGCGCCAGCGTCAGAGACCCGGCCGTGGCTCAAATCCAAGACGCGCAATCGGCCCAACAGGCCGGACTCAACCAGTTCCGCGCACCCCTGGTCGCCCATGCTGCAGGCGTGCAATTCCAGATGACGTAGACTTTTCAGGTATGGGGAGCGGGCGATTGCCTGAACGTGCTCCAGTCGCAGGCAAGCCTCGACTTCACCCGGCTCAACCGCATGTGGGTGGAAAGCAATCCGTTCCAGTTTTGTGAGGGTCGGATTCTCCGCGAGCTGTTCCACGAAATAGTCCGTGAGATGATGAACGGTCAGTTGCCTCAAGCAGGGCATGGGCAGGTCGAAGAGTTGATGTGTGTCGACCGCATGGGCCTCAAGCACCAGTTCTTCAAGGCGCGGCAGACCCCGAATCAGTCCAACGATCCCGTCCCCATTGCAACTGGAACTGCCTTCTCCCAGCCGAAGCACTCGCAGGTTGGGGAAACCGATCGAATCGGGAATGCTGGCCTCTTCCTCGTAGGACATGTACTCAATGACAAGCTGCCGCAAGAAACGACCCTGAGGCGAGTTGGCCAGCAGTGACAAAAAACGGCGCTCATACTCGGGGAAAAGCACGACATCCAGCATGCCGCGGGCGAATGTGCCGTGAATCCACTTATGCCGGGTTGCCCTGTCCATTTGGATCGACAGCCTGGCCGCCAGCCGCCCGGTCCACTCACGAAAGTGCTGCTTGAGCAGTTGCTCTTCGCGCTCCTTCAACGGGGCGCGCTCGGCAGGAGGCAGGTCGCCACGCTCGAGCAGCAATTGAATCTGCATGAACTCTCCGCGCGGGTCCCCCTGGTCTGTGAGCCAGTCGGCATAAACCGCGTACCGGTTGAGATCGTCGGGGTCATCCAGAATTTCGCGTTCGAACTGCTCGCGCATGGCCGTGCCCGCTTGTGGAGAAATGCACCGGACTACGGCAGTCTAATCGGAACATTCCAGGATGACGAGGTTCAACGGTAGGCCTGGGACGGCACCAGGCACCAAGTTGCCCTGCACTCGGAGTGACAGTTCCTGGACACAAACTTCGTTCCCTTCGTTTCCTTCTGTTCAGAAAAACGCCATTTGACACCTGCTGTGAAATCTGAAAATTGAACTTATTCAAGCCGAAGCATCCATTAGCCATCGGCCACCTCATTGGTTTGCGAGTCCAAGACTCGCCGAGTCGTCCCACACTGACGATCCCCCATCCCACCGCCTTGCTCCAAAACCAGTGTGGCTCCATTCCCGTCCGAACGATAATGTTGGGGCACAGAATGCAGAATTCCAGCGTCAGAAAGTCGACCGTTTATGTCCACGGAACGGATTCCCAAAAAATCACCCATCGCTCGTTGGTTGTGGATTATCGTCAAGTGGTCGCTGTTCGCGCTGGTGCTGGCGTTCGTTGGCCGGCAGGGCTGGCATGTCTGGCAGCAGGTTCGCGGCAAGCCACTGTATTTTCAGCCGGGCTGGTTCGTGGCGGCGGTCGGAGTGTCGATTTTTGCCTGGATTCCCTCCGTCTGGTACTGGCGGCGGCTGATGGTCTCGCTGGGCGACCACGTCTCCTGGCGGCACACCGCGCGGGCTTACTATTGCGGACATCTGGGCAAATACGTCCCGGGCAAGGCGATGGTGTTCATCGTTCGCATGGCGCTTGTCCGGGGGCAGGGGGCGCGGCCAGCCATCGCGGGGTTCACAGTCGGTTACGAATCCCTGGCCTATATGGCCTCCGGCGCCGTGGCGGCGGCAATGCTCGCACCGTGGATTCTGCACGGCCCGCGCAGCCCCCACTGGGCCAAATTCCTCGACCACCCCGCGCTGCAATTCGGGGTTCCGGTCGTCGTTCTATTGGGCGCGCTCCTGGGGCTTGCGGTGCTTTCCAAAGTCTTCACGCGCCTGGTGCGGTTCACGATGCCGAAGTCAGCCACGCCTGGCACGCTCCCCCGGCTGAGCCGCCGCGATTGCCTGATCGGTGTGATCCCGCTGCTGGTCGCGTGGTGGATGCATGGGCTGAGCCTCGGGTTGACGATTCAGGCCTTGTCGCCGCAATGGGTGTCGCTGGCGGACTGGCCGTTGTGGACGGCCGCCACTTCGGTCGCCATGGTCGCCGGTTTCGCTGCCGTTTTTGCCCCCGGCGGACTGGGAGTGCGCGAGGCCCTGTTCATCGACATTCTGACACCGCACCTGGGCGAGCAGCAGGCGGTGCTGGCCGCCGTGCTGATGCGCTGTGTCTGCTTCGTGGCGGAAGTGCTGGCGTCTGGACTGCTCTTTGCGGTCGTCAAGCCCTCACCCGCCAGTGGAGATTCCACCGGCGGTCAGAATTCCACCGACCTGCCTGGAGAACCGGCAGGCATGCCTGGCGCGCGCACCGGCCAACTTCAAGCGTAGCGCGCCGCCAGACGGCGGGCATGTTCCGCCACACGCTGCCGCAGTTCGGGTGGGGCAAGCACTTCCGCCTGATCGCCATACCCCAGGATCCACCACACAATTTCGTCCATCCCGTCGACGGTGGCATGAAACTCCAGCCGGCCGTCCGGCAACCGCTCGCAGCGCTGTGTTTTGTGCCACAGGACTTCAGCCACATTGCCCGCCACCAGTGGCTCAAACCTCACGCAGACATTCATCTGTGGCTTCCCGCGGATCATATGCCAGGCATTTCCCAACTTCCGGTCGAGACTGAACCGCGGGGGGATGTGGCTCACATCCTCCAAGATCTCGATGTCCTTGATCCTGCCGAGATGAAACGTGCGCAGCGCCCGGTGAGACGATGAGCGGCCAATGACGTACCACGCTCGCCTGCTGAAAAACAACCGATAGGGGCTCAGCTTTGTTCGAAAGGGGGTCTTGTCGCTCATCCCCTGATACGAGATCCGCACGCAGCGGCCGTGCTGCAAGCTGTGGACGAGGCGTTCATAAACATGCTGTTCGGCCGACAGCCTGTGCCGCGGCGGAAGGCGGATGCCAATTGACCGGGTGATTGCCTGGGTCTGGTCCCGCAATGCCGGTGGGAGCAGGCTGGCAATTTTCGTCGCTGCCGAATGGGCGGCAATCTGGAAGGGAAAGCCGCTCTTGGCTCCCAGATTCTGGCAAAGGACCAGCAGCGCCAATGCCTCGTCCAGTGCAAAACCCGTGGGAGGCAAGAACGCCTTCCCGGGCAGCCAGTACGCTTGCTGGGCCGAATCGAAATGGGCCGGCAGTCCCGCCATTTGCAACGCCGCCAGATCCCGAAAGATCGTACGGCGGCTCACACCGCACAGCTCGGACAACTGACGCGCATTATGCCGCGTTCCCGACTGCAGGAGCCCAATCAAGTTCAACATTCGGAGCGTCTGGCCCGCCACCGACACCGTACGCACAACACCTTCCCGAAAACGACTCAAGGATCATGCCTGTACACGGTACGCTGAGGTCTGCGCAGCATTGTCAACTTGATTGTAGAACAGTTGCACCAGCGACTGGATCTCCTCGTGCAATTCCACATACTCGGTCGTGTCCATTGTGAGATACTGCCCATTGGCAATCGAATTTCTTGAGCGCAGCAGTCTTTCGTCAATCAGTTTTTCCTTGGTCTCGTACGGTGCATACTCAAGACCAATGGTGAGAATAATATCCTGGAGCACGCCAGAATTCAGGTTGCTCTGCGTACTCACGGCACTCCCGAATGCCAAATTGCTCCGGCCAGTCATCCGTTGTCGGACGAACTCAACTATGGCAACGTGCGATTTGATTCGACGGGATTCAGTCGCATCACGGGGCAAGGAACGACTGGCAATTGCCAGGAAGTTGTCGGAAAGCTGTTCACAGGGAACTTGCAGCCGGGATACGAACTCGACGTATGCGCTGGCCGCGCCTCGAATGAAGCCTTCCCAGTGCGCATAGAGCAGGGCGACGGCACTGCGAATCGACAGGTCGTTCAAGTACGTCTTTTGATTTTAAAGGACAAGCGACTTGAGGTGGTATAGTCGTCCATTGGCTCTCCGTGATCAGGTCCTTCAACACAGGAATTGCACTTTGCCTCAAAACCGGCGTAACTGGATGTTGCAATCGGCATCGACTTTGGCAGCGGTCGGGATCGGAGCCACGACGACGCTCGAGGCTGGCCAGCAAGTGCCCGAATCTCCTCGGCAGCCTGCCGATGGAAAAACTTGGCGTGTGGGTGTCATTTCCGCCCGGATCAAGGGGAAGCCACAGCGGATCAATGGGCATACTTGGCATTTTGCCCAATATCTGCATCCAACCATCGACCTGGCGGTGGCTCAAAAACATCTCGATCCCGGCAACCAAAAGTACTTCGAGACCATCGTCCGCAACCCGGCCTGCAATTTCGGGGTGCTTCCCTTTCCGGACACGCGGATCACGCACTACTACGAAGCCGACCCCGAGATCGCGCGGCTGTTCGCCGATGCGTTTCCCGGAGTCGAAGTGGCCACCTCACTGGAGCGAATGGTTAAGGAAGTCGACGCCGTCTGGCTCGGCGATGCGTCGGGGACTGGAGACGACCACTTTGATCTGGTGGCGCCCGGACTCGAACGCGGCCTGCCCACTTTTTGCGACAAACCAATCGGCGAAACGGTGGCGGGCACCCGCAAGATCCTTGAACTGGCCCAGAAGCACAAGGCCCCCCTGATGTCGGGCAGCATCTTCAGCTTTGAATGGGGGGTGGAGGAAGTGCGGCGGCTGGTGGCCGAAGGTCACCTGGGCGAGATTCAGCATGTCGTGGCCAGCATGCAGGGTGGCTACTCGCCGGAAGGATGGTTCATCTATGGCCAGCACCCGTTGTGGACCCTCGTCACGCTGCTGGGGGCCGGCGCGGAGGCGATCAGCCTGTACGCCCGGGGGAATGCCGCCCACGGTCTGGTGACCTACCCCAAGGGAGTCCCCGGCCAATTCTGGTACGGCCGTCCAGACCTGGGAGGGAAGTACAACGAAACCAGCGTGCATTTCGCCAAGGATGTCTACCGCTATTCGCCCGCCATTGAGGGCAGTTTCCGCATGGGGCACCACTACGAAATGTTCAACATGGCGCGGGCGTTCCGCGGCATGCTGCACACGGGCATTGAACCGGTGCCACACCAGGAAATTCTCGAAGTCACGGCAATGATCCATGCTGCCGCCAAATCGCACCAGGAAAAGAGCCGCCTCGTGGCTCTCGCGGAAGTTCTGGACTGAAGGGCTCGTCTGCTGTAGAGTTCCTCTTAAAAGGGCCACTCCATTCCGCCGCCCCCTATTTCTGAGCGTTTCAGAGGGCGACTCGAACACCGTGTACCAGACGCCAGTTCCACCACCACCGATGGTCGAAGTCCCCGGCTGGTCTGGTCTGACGTGGAACGAGTACTTCCAGAAGCTGTCGCAATTGCCGCCGGACCTGGGTCTCCCCGCTTTCGGCGGTGTCAAAGGCCGTTGTAGGTCCCCAGGCGGGATCCAGCGGCGGATCCATCCGCCGGAAGTTCTCCCTGTAGGCCCGGCCAAACGCCGTGAGCACCTTGCGGGCATGCGGGATGTCGAACAGGTCGATCGCCGTCTGGTTGCGGCCTTCTTGAAGTTGAATGTCGAGCTGCTGAAAAAACCGCGTGACCGGCATGTAAAAATCGTCGCGGATCGCAAGGCATCCCCATACGTGCCCGTCGGCTCCAGCGCCACAACGATCTCCTTCCGCAACGACCGGACAGCCTTCAGCCGCTCGATCAGCACCGGCAGTTCCCGTGGCTGGGACACCGACCAGGGACGCAAAATCGTCCCATCCTCACCCCGCAACACCACCAGCAGCTCCGTCTTCCCCACATCAATCCCCACCACCAGCCGACCTTCCGGCAGCCGCGAAACCGCCACCGCCACATCCACACCCTTGACGGGCACCGACTTGTAAGCTTTCTTTCTCATGGGGGATGACCTTCCACGAACAGGGTTGACGTTTCAATAAACACCAAACCCTACTTCACTCCGAGGCATCCCCCACTTCCTCAAGAACCATGAGAAAGTCATGCTCAACCTATAGCCAACTACTCCCGCTTTCCTCTGGCTTGACTTTTGCCACAGCGGGGGATTCTGGCGAGGGGAGATGGCGCTAATGATATGGACATCATCAGGCGGTCCATCGGGGTCGTCAGCGGTCACGGCAAGGTGCTTGTCGCTGCCTGCACCTCCACGCAAATGTCCTACGAATCGTCGGCCATCGGTCACGGCCTTTTCACCCATGCACTTCTCCGGGGCTTGCAGGGCGAAGCGAAGTCGGCTCAGGGAGAAGTGACAGCCCATTCGCTCTACGAATTCATCGACCATCAAGTGGCAAACCCCAGACAACAGCCAGTATTCTTCGGGGAAACGACCGGCCGGATCGTGCTGGCCCACTATCCTGACCATGCGACTTAAAGTTCAATGCAAACCGCAGGCCGCCGAAGCCGACAGGGCGGGGCAGGCAACAAACCCCAGCGTTGGCGCACCGTAAGCCGACGTAAGGTCCGCTTCGCGGACCTGCATTGCCTCTCTGGGGAGGAACTGCGCTGTAACTCGTGGTCCGCGAAGCGGACCCTAAGTCTACTCACTTATGCTAACAGTCCGCAGGCCCGCGATTAATCAGGTTTCTCGCTCTTCCTGCGACACGCCAGCACACAGATGTCATCACGTTGCCCCCGCGGGCCGGAAAACTCGTCCACGCTCTCAATTAATGTTGAGACAAACTTGACGGCGTCATTCTGCGGTGGTCCCAAAATCGACGCCAGCCGTGCCTTGCCGAACACCATGTCGTCACAATTCATGGCGTCAGTGATCCCGTCGGTGTAGAGCATCACCAAGTCCCCCGGATTAAACGGCGTCGCAACCGTCTCATATTGTGGATTGTCAAGAATCCCCATTGGCAAACCAATTCCCGCCTCTCCGAGGAATTCGATCGTTCCGTCCTCCCGTCGTATCACTGGTGGAAGGTGCCCGGCGTTGGCAATCGTCAATCGGTTCACTAGAGGGTCAGGCACACACAAACGGGGCCACCCATTGTTTATTGACTTTGGACCCAGTCGTCAAGTATTTTTGGCAAAATGTTCTCCGCTGCTTCGTCCTCGAAGGTGGTTTCAGCATTATGCCCCGCTTGCCGCGTGCGATGGTCGTCGATCCCGTGGATGTGGGGGTGTACCACTGCATCAGCCGGTGTGTGCGGCGGGCGTTTTTGTGCGGGGTGGACGCGGTGTCGGGCAAATCGTTCGAGCATCGCCGGCAATGGATTCAGGACCGGATGCGGTGGCTCGCGGGGATCTTTGGGATCGACGTGCTGGCCTTCGCCGTGATGAGCAATCATCTGCACATCATTTTGCGGAACCGGCCGGACGTGATCGCCGGCTGGTCCGATGACGAAGTCGCCCAACGCTGGTGGCGTCTGTTTCCGCTACGGCGCGAGGCGGACGGTTCGCCCGCCGAACCGGAGGACCACGAACTGCAGGTGCTCGTGGCTCGGGTCGAAACCCTGCGGGGGCGGCTGGCGGATGTCTCGTGGTTTATGCGGTGCCTGTCGGAGGGAATCGCCCGCCGGGCCAACCGCGAGGACGACTGCACCGGCCGCTTTTGGGAGGGCCGCTACAAGTGCCAGCCACTGCTGGACGAGGCGGCCATCGTCGCCTGCATGGCGTATGTCGACCTCAACCCCGTCCGCGCGGGGATCGCCGCCACACCGGAAGCCAGCACCTTCACCTCGGCGCATGAACGCATTCAAGCGGAAGCTCCGACACCGCACTCCCAACCCGGCGTGGTTCAAGCCAATCCGGTTCAGACCCCTACCGCTCAGGCAACGAGCGCGCAAAGCACAACGAAGACTCCGACCGCCACGCCAGCCACACCCAAGACCCAAGCAACCGCCGCTGCCACTGCTCGTTCGGCAGCTCAGCCGATGCGGCGGGACGACTGGCTCGCTCCGCTGGAGCTGGCTTCGACACATGCAGAAGAATCGGCGAAGCCCGTGCCACTGGGCCGCGCCTCGAACCGTGGCTGCCTGCCGCTGTCCCTGGCCGAATACCTGCAGCTTCTCGACTGGACTGGCCGCCAGATCCGCCGCGACAAGCGCGGAGCGATCTCCGCCGACCTTGCCCCGATCGTCCTGCGCCTGGGCATCCAACCCGACCAGTGGCTGCACCTGGTTTCGCACTACGGCAAGCTCTTTCGCGGCGCCGCCGGACGGCCCTCCAGCCTGGAAGAGGAAGCCACGCGCCGGGAAAAACGCTGGCTCCAAGGCAGTGCCTCGGCGCGACAGGTCTTTGCCTGAAACCGCGCCGTCAGCCCAACGTGCCCGCCGCACCTCATCAGCGGGGATGCAGCGCCCACGCTCAACCAGACTGCGCGATTCCAGGGCATTCGACGTGCGATTGAGCGGCCTGTTCACATGAACTCCGATGTGCTCAGCATTTTTCTGTGAGACGGTCGCAACAATCATAAACAATGGATGGCCCCGTTCAGGCCGCTTCGCCGGCGCCGTCAGCACAACGTGCCCGCCGAACTCCATCAGTGGGGATGCTGCGCCCACGCTCCACCAGACTGCACGATTTCAGGGCATTCGACGGGCGATTGAGCGGCCTGTTCACATGAACTCCGATGTGCTCAGCATTTTTCTGTGAGACGGTCGCAACAATCATAAACAATGGATGGCCCCGTTCAGGCCGCTCCGTTCAGGCCGCTCTTTTCGACGTCCAGCGGTTGTAGCCATCGCTGAAGCCACTGAAGGCCATCTCGAAGGTTTCGGTCTGCGTACCGCTCTGGACTGTCTCCCTCGACACCATCTGGTCGGGCGTATATTCGTAGAAAAAGTCCGCGAACTGTGAGACCAGCATGTCGCTGGCAGTCAGCGGATCGGTGACATTGGGATCGGCCGCCAGCCGCACGAAGGAGGCCGGGTTGACGACGAACTTCAGCGCATGCCGTGGCAACCCTTCGCCGCCGGATGAAGAGGAGGAACTGGAGGACGAGGAACTGGAAGAACCGCCGGAGGTGCTGTTGCTCGCGGCTCTGGAGCACGAGAGCCCTCCCGTCACGCCGATTGACAAATGGAAACAGCCGGTTTGTCCCAGCCTAACACCGGACGGCTTGCGCCGTGCAGCTTAGATGGAACGGGGCGCGAGCCGGCTCGCGCCCTTCCGCCTACTTTGGATTGCGCGCCGTCCAGAAAAGCCAAGATGCAAGTCACGGAGTGTCTCGGCGACTTTGTGTCGCTCTCGCTCCGCGAGAGGCCGTGTCACTCTAGGGATTTGAGCCACAGCGTGGCTTCGGCGTCGGTGGGCATGCGCCAGTCGCCGCGAGGGGAGAGGCTGACGGAGCCGACTTTGGGGCCGTCGGGAACGCAGGTCCGCTTGAACTGGTTGGAGAAGAACCGGCGGTAGAAGGTTCGCAGAACGGAGGCGATCTGCTCACGGGAGTAGGGCACGCTGAACTTCGCCGACCGGCTCAGGAACAGGATTTTTTCGGGCGAGCAGCCGCCGCGAATGAAGTGATAGAGGAAGAAGTCGTGTAGTTCGTAGGGACCCAGCGACTGTTCCGTCGACTGGGCGATCTTGCCTTCGGCGCTTAGCGGCAAGAGTTCGGGCGAGATCGGCGTCTGGGCAATGGACAGCAGCGTGTCGCGCACAGCCCCGCTGAATTCATGCTCGGCCACGTACTCGACGAGGAACCGGACCAGGGTTTTGGGGATCGAGCCGTTGGGGTTGTACATCGACATGTGGTCGCCGTTGTACGTGCTCCACCCCAGGGCCGATTCCGAGAGGTCGCCGGTGCCGAGCACGAAGCCACGGCTCATTAAGAGAAACGTGCGGAGACGTGCCTGGACGTTCTCGAACACCAGGTCGGTCCGCTTGTCGTCGGGAAGCTGCTGCAACTGCGACTGGAGTTGGGATACCGTCAGCTTCGTACAGTCGATCCCAAACGGCGAATGTGAAAGGGCACGAAACGATTCCAGACACAATTCGCGGATGTCGATGGTTTCGTGCGAAATCTTGAGGTGCTGCATCAAATCGACGGCATTGCGTTGCGTTTCCGGCGTGGTGCCGAAGCCGGGCATCGTCAATCCCCGCACCGTGGTCCGGTCGCGGCCCAGGAGGTCGCAGGTTTTGACCGCCGCGAGCAGGGCCAGCGTCGAATCCAGGCCCCCGGAGACACCGATGTTGAGGGAGCCCGAAACCCGTTCCAGCCGCTTTGCCAGGGCGGATTGTTGGATCCCAAAAATCTCGGCGCAGCGGCGATGGAGTTCGGCATTGGCTTGGGGGACAAACGGGGTCGCTGGCACCGTCCGCTGCAGGCCGGTCATGGCCGTGCGGAGCGTGAACGGGATGCGACGATACGGCGCGGGAAGGTGCCGCACGCAGTCATCGAAGCTGGTGGTGAATTGCCGGTCGGACTGCAGCCGCTGCAGGTCGACATCGGCGGTGATGGCGTAGGTCTCGCGGTTCAGCGGTTGTCCGTCTCCCACCCGCGGCGATTCTTTGACGAGCGAGCCGTTCTCGGCAATCAGGCAATGGCCGCCAAACACCAGGTCTGTGGTCGACTCCGTCGGGCCGGCGCTGGAGTAGGCATAGGCGGCGATGCAGCGGCCAGACTGCCCGACGACGAGGTCCCGGCGGTAGGCCGATTTGCCGATCGTCTCATTGCTGGCGGAGACGTTGACCAGCACGTTTGCTCCGGCAATCGCCTGGAAGGAACTGGGAGGAATTGGCATCCACAGGTCTTCGCAGATTTCGATGCCCACCACCGCTTTGCCGGCTTCGAACAGCAGGTCGATGCCGAACGGCACGCGGGTGCCGCCGAAGTCGATTTCAGAGGGTTCGCCGCCACGAGCCCCGCTGAACCAGCGGCTCTCGTAGAACTCCTTGTAGTTGGGGATGAACTGCTTGGGAACGATGCCCAGCACTTTGCCCCCATGCACCGCCGCCGCGCAGTTGTACAGGCTGTTTTCGTGAGCCACGGGAAGGCCCACGACGATCAACTGGGGTCGGGCAGCCATCGCCCGCGCCAGTTCGTGGACGGCAAAGACCGTCGCTTCCTGAAGCGTTGTCTGTAGGAACAAGTCGGCGCAGGTGTAACTTGTGATACACAGTTCCGGAAAGACGACCACGTCGCTGTCGCGAACGGCCGTCAAATCCAGCGCCTGCAGAATCGCCTTCAGATTCGCCAGGGGATCGGCCACGCTCACCCGTGGCGTGACACACGACACACGGAGGAAACCGAAGGCGTTCATGGGGATCCTAAATGATCGTGCGTGATTCCGGGACCGTCGCGGATGCGCTCGACAGATCTCGCACTTGATCCGCTGGCGGTGTCCTGGAATCGTGCAGGTGATTACAACGACAGTTGCGCCTGGTTGGGAGCGTTTGAGCCAACCGCGGCTTGGTTCTTCAGCATGACGGAGGCCGCGGCGTACGTCAGGTACACGCCCAACGACAAGATGACCAGGCCGCTGAGCAGCTTCAGCCAGCGACCTTCGGCCTGCTGGAGACGGCGGTTGGACATCGTGTAGACGGTCACACCCAGCATGATCGAATCGTCAAACATGTAGGCCACGTTGTAGAGCCCGAGATAGGCGTAGTTTTGCCAGACGGGCAGCTTCTGCAGGTGCAGAATGTTGATGTAAGCGGTCGGCAGGCCCGCGGTGCAGGCCAATTCAACAGTGTTGATCAATGCGGCGAGGACGATGGCTCCGCAAATGGCGCCAAACAGGTTCTTGGCCGCCATGATCTGACGCACGCGGGCGTAGATTCCCGGTTTGGCGGAATCGGGGATGGAAAAGGAGAACCCCTTGCCGAACCAGAAAAAATCCTTGATGTTGACCAGACCGATGACGATCCCGAGGATCCCCAGCGCGAATTGAATCCGGGACACATACGGGATCACCTTGAGGATGCTGAGCAGCCCCGCCATGAAGGCGAAGTAGACGAGGCCGCTGACCAGAACGAAGCTGCCAGCGATCGCGACCATCCGCAGCCGGTCTTTCATGCCGGCCAGCACCGACAACAAAAACACCAGCACCCACATCGCACACGGGTTGAAGCCATCGACCAGCCCGATGATGATCGTGAACACCGGCAGTCCGAAGCGCAGCACATCGACCCGGCCGATCCCCTCGACGTCGATGCCTGTTGTCTCCTGATGTCCGAGACTCGTGTCGGTACTGCTTCCCTCGGAGACTTCTCCACCCGAGATCTCTGGAGGAAGCGGCACCGCATCGACAGGCACCGCGTTGGGTGCGTTGGCTTTCAAGAACTGCCCCTGGCCGGGGGCTGGCGGCACTTCATCCAGCCCTGGTACCGCATCGACGCCGGGGACGGCATCAACACCAGGAACGGTCTCCACTGCGGGGACCGCGTCCAGTCCGGGAACTGGGTCGGAGGGAGCGGTGGGCGGCGGAAGCCACAGCATCAGGCTGAGCGCGGCCGCACGAAAGATCGCCGCGACGGGACGCTGGTCCAGACCGCGGTGGCGCAGGGAGGTCTTCGGAGCGGCCTGGGCCGGCGCGGGGGAGGCGGACTTCTCGGCGGCCGGTTTCTCTGTTGCCGGCTTGTCGGCAGCGGGTTTTTCCGCAGCGGGTTTTTCCGCCGGTTTCTCGGCGGGTGGTTTCGGCGCTGGCGGTGCTTCCGGCGGGAGAAGTTTCACGGCGGCGTTGACGTAACGTTCGACATCGCGGCCCGTGGAACCGGCATCCTGGTAGCCGACCAGTGGCTGCCCGTAGATCATCCAGAACGGCAGGCTGGGCACCGCCACGTTGTGCTCACGAGTCAGGTTGTCCATCCGCTGGAGGGCGGCGGAATCGTTCACCACATCGTAAATCTTGACAGGCAGGCCCGGATAGCGCCGCTGCAAATCCGCCACGAACAGCTTGGCACCGTCGCAGTGAGGGCAGCCTTGGCGCGTGTAGACCTCCAACACCAGCGGAGCCTCGATCTGCTTGCCAGTGGTCTTCTCGTCGGCATATCCCACGATGAATTTGTTGCAGACGAGGACGCTGGGCACACCGGGAGACTTGATCTGGTGTTTCTTGCAGAGTTCGTGGAATCGCACCAGATCGTCCCGGCTGGCAATCACGTCGCGAACGGTCACCCGGACGGCCGGGTTCCGCTTCGCCAACTCATCAACGAACTTTTTCGCGCGTTCACAATGCCGCGAGTCGGGGCGGACAAAGATCTCCAGCGGAATGCACGCCTTCACGGGGCCGGCCGCAACGGGAATGACAGGAACGCCCGGCGCACCCACTCCGAGTCCCCACGTGATCAATAACAGGGCCAACATGCGCATCATCCTCAGGCAGGCTGCTCGCCCACCGACCAGGGCCGCCGCCACTCACCATGCCCTGGGAGTGCGGCGATCAGTACCAAAAATGAGCACTCTGACTTCGAAAACCACGCGGAATCCGAAGCATGCGCTCAATCGCAGGCCCGCGAAATTGCCGTCCTTATTGCAGTTCGATACTGTGCGATGACGTTTTGAGCCTCGACATCGCACTTCCAATGCCCATTCAAAGCAATGATGTGAGTTAATCACTCAAGTGACTGGGTGTCAACGCGAATACGGCGACCGGGCACCGTCCGTGGGAAGTTCCAAGCATGAAGTTCCGTTGACATCCGCGAGGCAATCTGTGCCTGAGACACATGGCAGTCTCTAAGAGTGCTTTGGGCAGTCTGAGACGCCTTCCGGTCGCGCTGCCCCGGAAGTTAGGCAGGGAGGGAGCCTCTCATCCAAGGGACACGCCCGGGTCCGGCGACTGGTGGCTCTCCGGGGTCAAATTTCGCCGGCAAACACCACTTCGACTTCCTGGAACGGACGCAGTTTCCAGCGGTAGCCACGGATGGCGGTGTCCGGCCGAGGAGCCACCGAGAAGTCGATCGTGGGCAGGGAATTGGACAGGCCGAATCCTTCAAACCGCGCCGGCGTCAGAAATGTTTCCCGCCGAATATCCTGTTCAGCCAGCAGATACAGGCCGATGCAGCCGCACATCAGCAGGCATGCGAGGCAGACGGCCACCCGCTGACATGCCCGCTTCAGTCGAATCATTTCGCCGCCCTTTTGTTCCAGATGCATGGCATCAGGCAGACCTGCTCAATCCGGCGCACAGGGCACGGAGATCACCAAACCGGCCGCACGCGGGTCAGTGCTGGTCCGCCGCGGCAGATGGCACTTGAGACACTCCGAGGTCAGCAGGATCAGTCCGGCATGACGGTAAACGCCACCCTTTGCCAGTTCGAACTCGTGATTGCCGCTGGCCAGCGCCGCGACGGCCTCTTTCTCAAAGTCGTTCTGCGGGTTGTGGTCCACATTCATCGCCTTGGCGTTGACCACGAGCCACCGCAGCTCGACTTTCTGACGTTTCCCCAGTTCCTTAAAGACGGTCTTGAGCGTGGCGGCGGGGATGGCCAGCCCCTCGTCCTCGCGATAATACTCGTGATGCACGACCTGCAGGGTGGCGTGCATCGCCTCGTGCAGCAGCCGTGCCCGGCCACGGGCCGCCTCGACGGTGGGGACTTCCGTCACCGGTTGGTCGGTCGCTTCTTTGTCGGCGGCATCGCGGGCGGAGTCCACCGCCGGCTGTGCCACGGCCGGTTCGCTGACGATTCCACCCGCGAATGTCCACACGAAAAGTCCTGCCGTCAGCCCGAACGCCAGCAGGCGCGGAAGCGAGTTGCGTTTCATTCGGACCCCCGGGTTTGGTGCGTGGAGATCATCATCTGGTTCATCGTGATTCCGGACGGACTATTCCGCATGCACGGGGATGCGAATGATCAGTGCGGCAAATTTCTGTGTCTTGGTGGGCGGAAGGAACGGGGTGGTGTGGCAACTGACGCAGCCGGCCCCCAACGGGATGGCACCCGCCCGCTGAAAGAACCCGTCTTCCACCTGCTCGTAAGAATCCTTGCCGCCGACGATGGCCGAAACGGCACGCCGCTCGAACGGATCATTGGGCTCATGCTCGACGCTCATCGGCTTGGTGTTGACCGAAATCCAGCGGGCGCTGATCTTGAGATCCTGCTCGACGTCTTCAAAAACATCCTCCAGCGCGCGGGCTGGCAGCACCGCCCGATTGGTGTGGAAATAGTGCCGGTGCATCGTCTCCAGTGTCGAGGCGTAGACGTTGTGCATCACCTCCGCCCGGTCGCGCGCGGTCGCCACCGAAGTCCGCGCCTTCTCAACAGCCTCGGCCTCCGCCTTGGCTTTTGCGGCTTTTCTGTCCTCCGCTGGCGACTGTGCCTGCAAAGCCCAGGAAACACCACAGACGAGCACCATGAACAGCATGGCGCACCCAAATCCCATCATTCGAGTTTTCATGGCGATCTTTCCTGGATGTCACGGCGAGTTCCCAGACGCGCACGTCCTGCTGAGTCAGATCACGAATTCACGGCGACGGCCGCCGCAGCCTGTGCCCAGTCCCCGTCCGCTTGCCGTTTCCCGCTGCATGGGTTCAATCCGCGGAAAGACCACCAGTTGGGGATGTGGACAGGAGTGATTTTGAAAACAGGACATAGAGGTCGACTTTAACCCTTCCGCAGACAAGCGTCCAGACTACATTCGTTTAAACATGCGTTATTCGGAGAATTGACCGCCGAAATCCTGGCGGATTCGGGGCGTCGAGACAGCCGCAGTCAACAGGAACCGGCGCACCTCGCGCGGTTGATGCCCCTGCGCGAACTGTTCTTCGTCACAGTCACGCGGTTGCGCGAACATCGGATAGAACAAAAGGAGTTGTGAATCGAAGGAAACGAAGTGCGTGGGTGGAGCGCTGAAAACCACGGCAGCCCTCACACTGGTGGGTTATCAGCCCCATGGGGTGGCTACGGTCCACTCACTCACCAGAATGACGGTCACGAGGCCTCGCTCTACTGACCGTACAACGGCCATCTCGGAAAGCCTCTCCGCGCTAATTGGCCACTTTCCCGCGTTCATCCTGCGTAAAGATCCCTTCGGGAATTTGCAGTTCAAAGTCACTGTCGGTGAACTTGGGACTGATCTCCCAATCCTGGAACGTGACGTGGTACTGCCAGGAAATCGTGGGTTCCTGCTTGAGTTTGGCCTTCTCGGCACTGACGTTCCAGGACGTATAGACGCCGGTTCCCGGGAGCCACGGGCCGTCGGTGCCGGTACGGGTGAAATCAGCGGTTTCGGTGAGGGTGTATTCGTGCCACGTTTCCTGGCCCTCGAAACGGATTGCGGCCCCGCGGCTGACGGGGATCCAGTCGTGCTCGGGGTCCAGCAGCAGTTGTCCCCGGTAGCCACTGCCGTTGCGGACCACCGGTTCCGCTTCAACACGCACCAGCTCGCGATCTTCCAGTTTCTCACGGCCAACGATTTTGTAGCGGCCGGAGCCAAGTTCTTCCGAAAGCAGCGTGCTGAAGTAGTGCATGAAGTATCTGCGCGGGTCGACCTCCATCGGGATGCGACTCTTGTCGGGACCGATGTAGGCCCAGTCAAATTTGGTCTGTCCCCGGAGTACCGTGGTTTGCTTGCCGTCAAACACGGCCAGTTCCCGCTGTTGGAAGACGTCTGTAGTGCCGATCCTTCCCGGGCGGCCGCCGTCTTCCGAGGAACGAATGCGGCCTTTGTCGTCGACGGCGAAGGTGGTTGTGATACTCCGCGAAAGTTCCGGGCCTTCGTTGTCAAAGCCGGTTCTCTGCTTGATGTTGGCGGTGGATTTGACTCGAAAATTTTGGACTTTGGCCTCGGCCTTTTTCAATTCGGCGACAATCTTGGCCAGCTCAGAGTTGGCCAACTTGGTCTCGGCGACGAGCGCGTCCTGAGCTTGAATGATCTGCTTCAAGGACAATTTTTGAGCTTCGAGTTTCTCCGCTTCGGTCTGAGTTTTGGGTGGCTCTTTCGTGGCGACTGCTTCTGCAGGGGCCGTCTTCGCCGCCTGACCATCCTCGTTCTTCTCATCCCGCGGCACCTGCACGATGAGCGTGTCGTCGTCTTCATTCACGATGGCATAGCGTGCTTCCGTTCGCGGTCCTTTTTCCCCCAGACGAGCCGCGCGGCTGCAGAGATTGAAACCACCCTGGCGGTCCAGCCAGTCCTGGCTCAAGTCCATGGCGGCGTCGGTCAGCCCCTTGGGGACATGCAGCTCGAAAACACCTGGCTTGTCCTTGACGTCCTGAAAGTAACCGCGCCACCGCAAGTGTGGCTCAGCCGGCGACGACCCGTAAAACTCCAGATTGGCGGAGGTGTGCGGGCTTCCGTCCGCGTTCAGGACCTTCGCCGTGAGTTTGACCGAAGCCACGGGTGCAAAATTGATTTCCAGCGATTCTGGCACCGGCTCTCCCGCCTTGACCTGCGCAAAGGTCGGCAGATAGACGGTCGGCAGTTTGATCCCACGCTGCTTCCAGGCTCCCAGATCCCCGTGATCCCGCAACCGCACGTCGACGGGATTCTTCAGCGAAACGGGTGGCAACTCATACCGACCTTCCGCATCCGTCAGCACCCGCAACAACGGGCGTTCCTTGCCGCCATAGACCCCATCTTCACCGTCGCCCTGGACCGCGACTTGTGGCACACCCTTGCCCTGGGCATCCACAACGCGCCCGCGAACGCGCGTCCCCCGCTCCAGTTTGAGCGGCTTTTGCTCGCCGTAGTCGCGGCTAACGACGCGAGCCACGCCAACGGCGTCAGCCGGCAGGAAATACAGCCGGTGTTGACGATCGGGAATGCGAACTTTGAACCGCCCAGCGGCATCCGTCACAGTGATGGGCGTGCGTCCCAAGTACTCCGGGTACTGCTCGGCAACCAGCACGGGAACGCCAGCCTTCGGCTTGCCGTCTGGCCCCAAGATCTTTCCCGTGACTTCATGACCACGCTTGATCCGCTTCGTTCCCAGGTTTGCCTGCAACCGCTCGGGGTCGTTCAGCAGCCGTTCATCCAGATCCCAATAGCCGAAGGAACGTTCCACCACAAAGTCGGGATGAGTAACGACCTGCTCCAGCACGCAATTCTGTTTTTGGCATTCGAGTGGGAGCGGCAGGGTGTAGCGGCCCTCGGCGTCGGTCTTCAGGCGACGGCTGACCAGCGGCCGCAGCGTTCCGTCAGGCTCGACAGTCGACATCCGCTTCTGCCAATTGCCGTCGTAGTAGCGCAGTTCCACCTCGGCCCCCGCAACCGGTTTGCCGCCATCGGCATCCACCACCTGCGACACCAGCAGTGGTTTGTCCGTGGCCGCGGGGCGTTCATCCACTGGCCTGGTCGGCGCAGTGCCGCCAGGGGCAGGCTGGGCAGCCTGTGCCATGCTCGTGCGGGAGACAGGCTGGCAGACCGCCAGCCCGGCCACCAAGACCAGCGCTCCGAACAGCGAACCGGCCGCGAGCCCAGACCGCAGCGGCGCGTGGCTCCGGGATCCGTCAAACATCGTCCGTACCCGATGCTCCAGGTTGCTGCCCTGTGCCATCGCCACCGCCAGCAACGGCACGCCAGCAGGCTGGCGGCACATCCGAGCCACTTCCAAGAGCTGGGCGGCATAGTCGGAGGCCCGCTCGCCAGCATGCACCACCACGTCATCGCAGGCCAGTTCGCGTTCCAGACGCAGGCGGTTCAGCGCCCACCAGGCCAGGGGATGGAACCAGTAAAAGGCACACGCCAGACGACCGAGCAATTGGAAAATCACATCGCCTCGCTGAACGTGTGCCAGTTCGTGGAGCAGCACGGCCCGTTGCAGGGGTTCGCTCCAGTCCCGCGCCTGTGTCGGCAGCAGGACCACCGGCCGGAAGATTCCCGACGTCAGCGGAACGAACGGCTGCGCATGCTCCCGCAACTCCACGGCACGCAAGAGGCCCAGTCGCTGCCGCTGTTCGTCGGCGTAGGGCTGCCATCCCGCCATCCGTTGAGAACGCCACGACAACTGGCAGGTGCGATAGATTCCCATGCACAGTCCGGCGAGAAACAAGAGCGTCCCGCTCAGCCAGATCGCAGACACTGCCACAGGCACGCCCAGCCTCCAGAACGACGGTTGCTGCAGTGGAATTTGACGGTCTGGGTTGAAGGCTCGCACCAGCTCATCAATGTTGGACTTCTGAGCGGCCTTCGTCTTACCACGCTCCGCGTCCGGGACATCCGTCATAAAGGCGGGTGACGCATTTTGGGGAAGCGCCTGGTTCGGCCCATTGGCGGCGAGTGCCTTTGGCGCAACTGGCTCAGGCAGCACCGAGACCTCTGGCAAAAGCGGCAGCCGCCAGGCAGGCAGGACCAGCGACAGCAGGGGCAAAAGCAGGAGTCCGAGCAGCGTCAGGCTCCACAGCCGGTGGAGGAGGGCCGCCGACGTGCGCTGCATGAGCCACGCCGCGAGGCAGGCCACGAACAGCAGCAGCGTGCCCTTGAGGGCAGCGTCCAGAATGATCCGGGACAGCAGATCGCACAAGGTCAGCATTATTTCCCCTCCGCCCGCGCCTGTTGAATGAGAGCCGCCATCCGGTCCAGATCCGCCTGTTCCAACTTTTCGGCTGAGACATCGAGAATGGCCGCCATGGCATCGGAGGCCGACCCGGCAAAAAACACATCCATCAGCTTGCGCAGCGCCGAACGGCTGGCCGCCTCGCGCGACTGCGTGGCCCGGTAGACATACCGCTTGCCATCCTGCCGGTGCTTGAGCAGCCCCTTCGCCTCCAGGTGCCGGATCATCGTCCGCACGGCCGAATAGCTCGGCGGGTCGGCAATCTGTGCCAGCACCTCGCCCACGGTTGCCTCCCCCTGCTGGTGGACGACATCCATGATCTGCCGCTCGCGGCGGGCCAGATCATTCATCGGCTGCCTCTTCGCCATGCTGCCCTCCGCGACTCCGGGTCAGTTCGCCGCGACCCCGCACAATGTGGCAGTGAATTGCCATGTGCTAATCTATTGCCACATGCGGGCGTTGTCAACCGGCTGTTCGGCACCAACCGGTTTTCAAGCTGGGCGGCAGCGATCCACCACGTGTCACCCGGCACGTCGGCGTGGTCGCCGCAAACCGACAGGCGGTGAAGCGCAAATGCTCACTTGGGCGGATTGACCCACGCTCGCAGTGGCTGGCCGGCGATGCCCGACAGCAGGTTGTCGGCCGCGATTTCTGCCATGCCATTGCGGCTTTGCACCGTGGCGCTGGCGATGTGGGGGGCGATCACGACGTTTGGAAGAGTCAGCAGCGGGTCGTCCATCAACAGTGGCTCGGGATCCGTGACATCCAGGCCGGCGGCAAAAATCTCCCCCGTCTTCAGGGCGTTGTACAGATCCGCCTGCACATGCAGCGGCCCGCGCGCACTGTTGATGAATACGGCGGTGTTCTTCATCGTCCTAAATGCCTGGGCGTTGAACATGCTCCGTGTCGTGTCGTTCAAATCGGTGTGGACGGACACGAAATCCGCTTCCCGCAGCAGCG
Organism: Planctomycetaceae bacterium; assembly: GCA_021732845.1. Taxonomy (GTDB): domain Bacteria; phylum Planctomycetota; class Planctomycetia; order Planctomycetales; family Planctomycetaceae; genus JAKFUF01. The sequence goes on from JAKFUF010000049.1 coordinate 36,921, forward strand.
TTTCGAAATCAACCCGCTGTGCCGCAAACGCCTCTTCCGCCGCCGCATTCGCTGAGTGGTCCACATACAGGACGCGCATGTCCCAGCCACCGTGGCACTTTTTGGCCATCGCCATGCCGATCCGGCCCATCCCTACGATGCCCACCGTCTTGCCGCGCAGATCCAGGCCAATGAACCCCATCGGCTCCCAAGTCTTCCACCGGCCATCCCGCACATACTTGTCACTGGGCACCACATGCCGCGCCGCGCTGATCAGCAACGCGAACGCCATGTCAGCCGTGGCTTCTGTCAGCACGCCGGGCGTGTTGCCCACCCGGACTCCGCGCCGCGTGGCTTCGGGCACGTCAATGTTGTTGAACCCCACTGCGTAATTGCTGACCACTTTTAGCTGCGCCCCCGCCGCTTCCATGAATTCGGCGTCGACCTTCTCGGTCAACAGCGTCAGCACCCCCTCGCACCCGGCAATCTTTCGCAACAACACGTCGCGGGCAGGCGGGAGCTGTTCGGGCCACACTTCGGCGTCACACTCGGCACAAATCCGGTCCAGTCCGGCGGCAGCAATCTGCCGCGTCACAAACACTTTCGGCCGGGCCATCGTGCAACCGCCTCCCGCTGGTCGTAATCTTCTTGATCCCGCCCACTCTGAGCGGATGAATGTCGATTTGTTGATGCGTCGACGCTGGGTGAGTGTACCGCTGAAAACCTTGGGTTGCCAACGTGTGCGAGCAAAGGCGTTCGGTGGTGTAATGTCGCATTTTTTGTACAAAAGGTTCACGGTAAATTGACGTTGCTGGAGCATCAACGACAAGCCTTCGCTCAAAAACTATCGACATGGATCCCCATCTTCGTTTCCTTCGTTTCCTTCTGTTCAAAATTTGCAAAGCGGGTCCGAAGCGAGTGAGACGAAGCGCAACATGCAAGTCTGACTCCGCGGCAAACTCGACCCTGGGAAAAGCCTGACAGAAAAAAGCTGGCCAGCACGACCGCCACGAGCCACAGATAGTTTTGTCATGTCCTATTTTTGTCAGGAGTTATTTCTGAGGATGGATGTTTCCGACGGAGACCGTCAACCAAACCAGTGTGACCAGTCATTCCAATCCGGGGGCGGGCGGAAACTGTTGCCCAAGTACCTCCCGCAGGCGCAGGAGAACTCGTGATTTTGCCACGCGGACTGCTCCCGGGGTCATTTCAAGGTCGATGCCGACATCGCGGGCGGCGCGGCCTTCGACCACCATGCCCCAGAAGGCGAGCCACGTGCGGTCTTGAAACTCACCGCGGATGGACTTGAGAGCCTCCTGTAGGTTTTCGGGCAAGGGACGCTGGTTGACGGATTCATCAATGGCCCGCAGGACTTCGGCGTTGGGGATCTGATTGAGGCGCTCGCCCGCCTCGGTGCCACCGGCGGCGTTCGGCTGGCGCACCTGCCGGCGACCATGGTCGCGAACTTTGTTCCGAGCAATTGTGAGCAGCCACCCCCGAAATGTGTCGGAATGTGTCTCCTTCCGAAACCGGTCGAGGTGCGTGGCGACCGCCGTGAACACTTCCTGCAAAATGTCCGGGATGTCCTGTTCGGCCACACCCCAGCGGCGGCACCAAGTAGCGACGAGGGGCGCGTAGTCCCTGACCAGTCGCTCCCAGGCGGCGGGATCAGCGCTGCGCGCTGACGCCAGCAAGTTCCATGATGTGGAGCCGGCGGGACCGGATCGGCCTGCTGAGTCGGCTGGGTGGGCACGGTCGACGGTCATTCGCCCACCGCCTTCTGCCGGCGCTGGGTGAGCACGCTGATCACAACAGTGATCGCCAGCAGCAACAGCGAAATTGTGCCCATCAAAATGACCGCTCCCCGCAGCCCACTGCGCGTGTTGTCGATCTCCCGGTCCAGAGGCCGGACGATCTTGAGCACGCCCACCACCTCGCCAACCTTCCAGTCCTTCTTGGGACTTTGGCCGGCCGGATGGTTGTGACAGCCGATGCAGCTCTGCTCGATCAGCCGTGGCGTAAAATACAGCAGTTTGCGGCGGCCCTCCTGGGTGATGAACCGCGCGTATTCGACCGGGTCCTGAGCCACGCCGCTCCGCGGCTCCAGCAGCCGCAGGGCGTCACGCTCATGTTCATCCTGTGGCCCGCCATCGGCCCGGCCGGGCCAGGGATGGCTGCTGAAGACCCGCACCTGCATTCCCGGATTGCGGCGGCTGATCCTTTCGCCCAGGTCGATGGCGAATGTGGCGGGCAATGGCAGTGCTGGGTGAACGGTGCGGTACTTCTCGGTGATGCTGATCTTGCTCACCTGGGGATTGATGTCCTCGATTTCCTCACTATAAAACCGCCAGACTTCGTCCAGCATTTTGGTTTCCCGCCGGGCGCTCTCCAGGGCGGTCTGCTGCACAAACACTTCCGAGAGGCTGGAGAGATACCACAGCCCGCTGGCCGAACCGACGATCACCGCCGCCAGCACGCCGATCGCCAGCGGATAGCGCCGGCTCCACCGCAGTATCCGGCCCACTGGTCCCATCGGCCTGGCCAGAATCGGCTGCCCGTCGAGCCAGCGCTGCAAATCGTCCCGCAGGCTTCCGGCCGCTTGATACCGCTGCGTCGGTGCCTTGTTCATGGCCTTCAGACAAATCGTGTCGAGTTCCCGCGGTACCCGTCCCTGCAGGCTCCACGGCGGCCGTGGCTCATCTTCCAGCACCTGCAACAGCAGCAATCGACCCTGTCCCTGAAACGGGCGGACGCCGGTCAACATTTCGTACAGCACCACTCCCAAACTGTAAACATCGCTGCGGGCGTCGACCCGGTGCGAAGCCCCGCCCGCCTGTTCCGGCGACATGTAGGCCGGTGTCCCCATCACCCTGCCGTCAGAGGTCATGGTCAGGTCGCCGCTCTCCCGCTTGGCGAGCCCAAAGTCCATCAGGTGAACCTGGCCCTCACGGTCCAGCAGGATATTCGAGGGCTTGATGTCCCGATGAATCACCCCCTGTTCGTGGGCGTATTGCAAGGCGTTAGCGATCTCTCGCACGACGCGGGCCACTTCGCGCGGTGGCAGCGGGCCGGTCTTCAGGCGTTCTTCGAGCGTCGTGCCATCGACATACTCGCAGACCAAAAACCAGACGCCGTCTTCGGTCTGACCCGTCTCGTAGAGGGCAATGATCGCCGGATGCTTGAGCTGCGCCGCACTGCGGGCCTCGCGCAGAAACCGCTCGATCTCGTCCTCGGTGGCGACGTTTCCCGCCCGCTGGACCTTCAGGGCCACGAGCCGCTGCAGACGCGGATCCCAAGCCTTGAAGACGTAGCCGAACGAACCGACGCCCAGTTCCGCCTGCAGCTCGAACCGGTCGAGCTTGACCGGCCCCGCCAACAGCCGCCGCGCCAGGTCGCGGCCCGCGTCGGCGGCGATCCGCGGCAGCCAGCCGGACTTGCCCAGCGTCGCCGCCACCAACGCCTGCAGTTCCGCCTGATCTGCGGAGGGACATTCGTCGTAGTCTCGCTCCGGCACACACGACATCGAGGACGAGATCTGCCGCAGTTGCTCCGTCAGTGGGTCCGCGGTCAGTGGGTCCCCGGCGGCGTCCATGGAATCCAACTGCCCCATGCAGGCGGCGCAGGTTTCCACATGCGTGGCGACCGCCTGCCACTCCTCGCCAGCCATGCGGCCAACGGAGAACAACCGCAACGTCTGCAGTTCGGGACAGGATGTCTCAGGCACGCGGGCCTCCTCTGCGGACGCGGGCAGGGGATGGGCAGTTCCAGTGATGATTGCGAATAATCATCCGGCCTTTTGTCGACCTCCACCATTCTACAAGTCCGGCTCGTCCGCCACCTGCACCAGGGCCGCCAAAATGTCCAGCGTCGAGACGATGCCGCGGAGGCGCTGGTTGTCATCCAGCACGAGCACGCGGTGGCGGTGATGGTCGCACATGATGCGGGCCACTTCCAGCAGGGATGTCTCCTCCTGGACCACGGAGAGTTCCCGGGTCATGTAGTGCGACACCAGTTCCTCGGCGCTGCTCATCGCCGTGCGCGTGCCGAGCATCCGGCTCAACTCTTCCCACTCCGCCTGCAGCGTGGGGGAGGCTCCCCGTTCGGCAGCTTCCCGAAGGCGTGTCGTCTGCACGGGGATGATGTCCGCCAGTGACAACAAGCCCACCACGCGGCCCTCTGCCGCCACGACGGGCGCACCGGAAATCTGCTGTTCCAGAAACACGCTGGCGGCATGGGCGATCGTGTCATGCTCGTGCAGCACCAGCAGCCGCTCGGTCATCACATCCCGCGCTGTCAACGAGTCCAAGCGTCCTGGCAGTAGCCCCATCGAAACTCAACCCCTCCCCACTTCAGTTCAAGCTGAATTGCGCTTTCGACGCGGCCGATCCGGCAGGGACCCCGGCGGCCAGACAGGCCCGTTTGAGCTGCATCGCCATCAGCTCGCTGCGCTGGTCGACGTCGACCTCCTCCAGGATCTGCTGCTTGGTTTCGGCGTCGGTCCGCAGCAGTGCCGCCATGATATCGCACAAAATCCCCAGCGGAATCGCCGACTGCATGAGCGTGGCGACGAGCGACCGCACATCGGTTTGCTGAAACAGCCGGTGCAGCCCCAGCAGCAGTTCATGCCGCCGGGCATCGCGGTCGATCAGCCCGTCGCGCGGATAAAAGTCCTTGTAGAGTTCCAGCCGCCCGACACGGTAGGGCGTGTCTCCCGGAACCTCTTCGATCACCACTGCCCGAAACAGGCCCCGCAGGATGATGTTGTACCGGCCGTTGGGGAGCTTCTCTTCGGCGGCAATTTCACCCAGGCAGGTCATTTCGTGAATGGCGGGGCGGTCATCCGCTTCCATTTCCCCGTCGGGAAGCGGCAATGCCATGGCGATCAGCCGCTCCCCGCGCAACGCATCCTCGGCCATCTGCCGGTAGCGTGGCTCAAACAGATGCAGCGGCAGCGACATCTGCGGGAAGAGAACGGTGTTGGGCAGCGGAAACAGCGGGGCGCACCCGGAAAACCGGGCGGGATCGAAAACCGTGGAGGGCGTCGTCATGATGTGATTTCAAAGATGTGACTCTGAGTTGCGGCATTGATCACCAAGCCAAATGACGGCAGCAAGCCATTTCGTTCCGACACCTTCCTCAACGGACGACCGGTTTGTCATTTGTCATCTGTCATTCCCATCCTACTCTTCCTCCGGTCCATGTTCTCCCAGTTCGATCGTCGACAAATCAATCAGCAACGAATCCTCATCGCGAACCTCCACCTTCGGAACCCGCTCGTCGCGGAGCACGATGTGGTCGGGATAGGCCTCCGTGCTGTCGAGCAGTTCCTGGAAGCAAAACTGCATGTCCACAATCAGCTTGGCGACATCCAGCCCCTCGTAGGGGGACGGATAACCTTCCAGGTACTTGCGGGATGAGGTGTAAACCTTGCGGGCCCCGCCCAGGTTGCCGTTGCCGAAGTGCAGCAGCGACACCGCAGCCTGAATCAACCCCTGATAGAATTTTCGCCGCTCGTCGAGGGTCTCGCCCCACAACTCCTCCAGCACCTCGTGGCTCTCAAAGAATTCCTCTTCGTTGAAAAGCCGCAAGCCTTGCAGATACTGTGCGGGATAAGGCATGACGGACATTCACTCTAAAAAATTGCATGATTCCGGGACACCTGTCGCGGATCCGTTCGCTGCCGCTCACCCCAGATCCGCTGGCGGTGTCCCGGAATCATGCTGTGTAAGTTGGCCATTTATCACGGCGCATTCGAGCTGTCTGTTCCAAAGATCATCAGCGGGGCAAAACCGTGGCTGTGACTGGAATTCGCTTCAAGTCTTGGCCACGCTTCAATTATCCACCACTTCCCGTTCTGTGTCCATCAGCCACTGTCAACTCGCCGGAGATAGACGTGCCGAAGTCCGAACCTGCCAATCCCGAAATCAATGCGGGCGCGCGGGCCAAAAAAATTGTGAAATCGCTGGCAAAAACCTACCCGGACGCGGAATGCGCGCTGCATCACGACGGGGCGTTCCAACTGCTCGTGGCGACGATTCTTTCCGCGCAATGCACGGACGAACGCGTCAACTCCGTCACGCCGGCGCTGTTTGCCAAATATCCCGCACCGGCCGATCTGGCAAATTCCCAACAGGAAGATGTCGAGCAGATCATTCATTCGCTGGGGTTCTTCCGCGCCAAAGCGACCAGCCTGCGGGGGATGGCCAAGCTGCTGGTCGAGAAGTTCAACGGCACGCTGCCCTTGACCGTGGAAAAGATGACGGAACTGCCTGGCGTGGGCCGCAAGACCGCCAATGTCGTGCTGGGAACCGTGCATGGCCTGGCCACCGGCGTCGTCGTCGACACCCACGTCCGCCGGATCTCGAACCTACTGGGCCTAACCGCCAGCGACAACCCGGTGCAGATTGAAAAAGACTTGATGGCCATGCTGCCGGACACCGAATGGGTCAACTTTTCCCATCGGCTGATTCATCACGGCCGCAAGGTCTGCATCGCCCGCCGGCCGAAATGCACCGCGTGCGACCTGTTGAAGCTGTGCCCGCGGGTCGGCCTGCCGCCCCTGGAGACGGCGTAATGGGAGTGCGGCCTTGCCGCTCGACGACTCCGCGTTGAGTGCCTTCCGCAGCCCTGTCTGAGGCAGCGAGAAGGGGGACCATGTCACGAATGACACCTGGCCAATGACAACACAAAGGATTCCATCACCCGCGGTGCCAAGCCGGTTGATCATTCGTGAGATTCGTAAGATTCGTGGTTCAATTTCTGACCGGACGATTCACGGACCGACTTGCCGGACCGGCCGACTTGACCAACACCTTCATTCGTTGTCGTGATGGCGTTCGCTGCTGCATTTGTGCGCCTGCCGCCGGCCCGCCAAAGCGAACCTGAAGGGCCGCGCAAGTCTCCTCCCGAACGGTCATGCGCTAAGAATCGTGCAAAGATCGGTATTGCAGGCAGTTGGCGTCACGGGAATAATACAGTGTGCCCTTCACATAACCTGCGAAGGCTGATTGGTCGCCCGGCTCATGCCCGCAAGCGATCGCGCTGATCCCCGATTTTACAACCCGGTGACTCATGGCCAAGGATGGTCATCCCCCTCCGCCCCGCGAGTTTTTCCGCGGTGCTGGTGAGGCCGGTCGCGTTCCCGTGCGGCGGCAGGCCCGGGCTCACTCAGGGGGAATTCGTGAAATGGACGCCGTCCCGCCACATAATGGAGGTGTCTCGTGGGAACTGGTCAGGCTCTACTGAAGAAAATCAGTGAACAGAAAAACGTCGACGCATACCGGCAGGAACACTGGGAAGGTTCGTTTGACCAGTATCTGGACATCGTCCGGGCGACCCCCAAAGTCACCCGCACCGCGTACCAGCGGTTGTACGACATGGTGATGTTTTTCGGGACCTATGCCGTCGATGGTCCCAAAGACAACCAGATGCGGTACAACTTTTTCGATGATCCGGAAAACGATGGCCGCGACGCCATCTTTGGCCTGACAAAGCCATTGATGGAACTGGTCAACGTCTTCAAAAGCGCCGCCCTCAAGTACGGCAGCGAACGCCGCGTGCTGCTGCTCCACGGTCCGGTGGGCAGTTCCAAAAGCACCATCGCCCGCCTGCTGAAGCGCGGTGTCGAGCGCTATAGCCAAACGGAGGAAGGCGCGCTCTACTCCTACGGCTGGAAGAACCCCGACGGCACCGTGCTCTGGTGCCCGATGCGCGAAGAGCCCCTGCACCTGGTGCCAGTGGAAGACCGGGCCACGGTGGCGGCGGACCTGAACGAGGGGGTCGACGAGGACGGCTTCAAGGTCGAGATCTCGGGCGACCTCTGCCCGCTGTGCCGCTTCATGTACAACGAAAAGCTGAAGGCCGCCAACGGCGACTGGACGCACGTCGTCGACGAGATCCAGGTCAAGCGGATTTTCCTCTCCGAGCAGGACCGGATCGGCATTGGAACCTTCCAGCCGAAGGACGAGAAGAACCAGGACTCGACGGAACTGACCGGCGACATCAACTATCGCAAGATCGCCGAGTTTGGCAGCGAAAGCGATCCGCGGGCATTCAACTTCGATGGCGAATTCAACGTCGCCAACCGCGGTGTGATCGAGTTCATCGAAGTCCTGAAGCTCGACGTGGCGTTCCTGTACGACCTCCTGGGGGCGTCTCAAGAGCACAAGATCAAGCCGAAAAAATTCGCCCAGACCGACATCGACACCGTGATCATCGGGCACACCAACGAGCCCGAGTATCGCAAGCTGCAGTCGAACGAGTTCATGGAAGCTTTGCGGGACCGTACGGTGAAAATCGACGTGCCTTATGTCTCCAGGCTCTCGGACGAGATCCGGATCTACGAGAAGGACTACAACAGCAAGCGCGTCCGCGGCAAGCATATCGCCCCGCACACCATCGAAATCGCGGCCATGTGGGCCATCTTAACCCGCCTGGAAGAACCGAAGAATGCGGGGCTCACGCTCCTGCAGAAACTGAAGCTCTACAACGGCAAGACGCTGCCCGGCTTCACGCAGGACAACATCGAGCAGTTGCGGAATGAGGCCAAAAGCGAGGGGCTGCACGGCATTTCGCCGCGGTATGTGCAGGACAAGATCTCAAACGCTTTGGTGATCAACACCCGAGCCACGAGTTTGAATCCGTTCATGGTGCTCAATGAACTGGAAAACGGGCTCAAGCATCACTCGCTGGTGCAGAACGAAGAGATCCGCGACCACTACCGGCAGTTGATCGCCGTCGTGAAGAATGAGTACACGGACATCGTGAAGAACGAAGTCCAGCGGGCCATCGCCGCCGACGAAGAGGCGCTGATGCGGCTCTGCTCGAACTACATCGACAACGTGAAGGCGTACACACAGAAGGAAAAGGTGAAGAACCGCTTCACCGGCCAGTCGGAACAACCCGACGAGCGGCTGATGCGGTCGATCGAATCGCGGATCGACATCCCCGACACGCGCAAGGATGACTTCCGCCGCGAGATCATGAACTATATCGGCGCGCTGGCCCTCGACGGCAAGACGTTCAACTACAAGACGAACGAACGTCTGCAAAAGGCGCTGGAACTCAAGCTGTTCGAAGACCAGAAGGACACGATCAAGCTCACCAGCCTCGTTTCCAACGTGGTCGACAAGGACACGCAGGAAAAGATCGACATCGTCAAGGGCCGCCTGATCCGCGACTATGGGTACGACGACGAATCGGCCACTGACGTGCTGCAGTATGTGGCCAGCATTTTTGCGCGGGGAGACGCAAAGAACCAATGAGGATAAGACCAGGTTGTTCGTGAAAGTCGTGTAATTCGTGGTTTCCAGATTTGAAGGGTGAACCACGAATCTCACGAATAACACGAATGTTGTGGGTCAGGTCGGACGAGCGAATGGAGTCAACTGATTATTCGGGAAAAGGTGGCACGCAAAGGCGCGAAGACGCAAAGGAGTGGCTTGGTGCGACACAGCCAATCACACCTCCTGCCTCGATTCATGTGATCTTGTCGAGGCAGCTCTTTCTTGGCGTTGCGTCTTTGCGTGTCACCTAAAACGCGCAATAGAACGCACTGCACAACACCCCCACCCGACTGTGAAATTTGAAATCTGAGATTTGAAGTTCGTTCTAAAGGAACGAAGCATGTCCCGGCCGATTGATCGCGACCTGAACCGCTTCAAGGAGATTGTGCGGGGGAAGGTCCGGCAGCAGCTCCGCAAATACATCACCCACGGCGAAATGCTCGGCCGGCAGGGGCGGAACGTCGTCAGCATCCCCGTCCCGAACATCGAGATCCCGCACTTCCGTCACGGCCCCAAAGGCTCTGGCGGCGTCGGCCAGGGCGACGGCGAAAACGGCCAGCCGATCGGCAAGGGTGAAGACGACGACGGCGACGGCACGGGGCAGGCGGGTTCCGAACCAGGTTCCGAACACTATCGCGAAGTCGAGGTCACCCTCGAAGAGCTGGCGGCGATGCTCGGTCAGGAACTGGAACTGCCCCGCGTCGAACCCAAGGGCAAAAACACGATCTCCAGCGACAAGGACAAATACAACAGCATCCGCCGCACCGGTCCGGAGTCGCTCAAGCACCTCAAGCGGACCTACAAGCGTGCCCTTAAGCGGCTCATCGCCAGTGACGACTATGACCCCAAAGATCCGGTCATCGTCCCCACGCGCGAAGACCGGCTGTACCGCAGTTGGAGCACCACGACGCAGCCGCAGACGAACGCGGCGATCATCTACATGATGGACGTGTCGGGCTCGATGACCGACGAGCAGAAGGAGATCGTCCGCATTGAAGCGTTCTGGATCGACACGTGGCTCAGAAGCCAGTACGACGGCGTCGACATCCGCTACATCATCCATGACGCCGTGGCGAAAGAAGTGGACGAGGAGACCTTCTACCACACGCGCGAAAGCGGTGGCACGCGGATCTCGTCCGCCTACAAGTGCGCTCGTGACATCCTCAAAAAGAACTTCCCCTTCGAAGAGTGGAACATCTACCTGTTCCAGTTCTCCGACGGCGACAACTGGGGCGAAGACAATAAGGCTTGCCTCGAAATGCTGACGGACGACCTGCTGCCCAATTGCAACCTGTTCTGTTATGGCCAGGTGGAAAGCCCCTACGGCTCGGGCGATTTCATCCGCGAACTCCGCCGTATCGGCGACAGCCACGAGAACCTGGTGCTGTCGGAAATCGACAGCAAGGAAGCGATTTATGACTCGATCAAGACGTTTCTCGGCAAAGGAAAGTAAGACGGAGGCCCTACAAATTGCTGACGTACAGCGAATGGAATTCCTTCATTTCGCCGGAAGAGAAGGCGGAATTTCTCAATCAGGCCATGAAAGGACTGCCGAGATTTCGCTTCTTCCGTCGGTCAGTATCCATCGCGCAAATGGACGCAATATTTCTAAACCCGTGGGGCAGTGAAGAGTGGCTGCGAGTGAAGGCACTGTTGAAGCCAGGCGATCGGATCTGGCCCTTCATCATTAATCAACGCACCCTCGCGATGCGAAAGGGATATTTGGTGGTCAGGCGAGGCAAACCCATTGAAGTTCTTACCACAGCAGTAAGCTGACGGTAGCTACTCCGAATAAAGATGATGACCCGAATGAGCGCCCGGACCAAGCTCGAACTCTGGATGCGGGAACACCCCGCGCTGGTAGAATTTGGCCCGTCCGTATTTTTCGCCAAAGTGGGAATTCTCGGTGGAATTCTGATTGGGATTCAAGCAAACAATCTGGAGGCCGGACTGGCGGGAGCGGTGTGTGGCGCGGTGCTGGGTTGGTTCATTGGCCCCTACCTCGTGAGCATTCCACTCATGGCGCTCTGGTGCATTCTGATCGTCGCGTTTCCAAGTCGCCGCCTTTATCCGGTAGTGGGACTTTCCATCGGCCTGCTCGGGGCCTGCATCCAATCGTGGCTGCGTGGCTTTGTTGCAGCGGAGTGGATGATCGAGTTTTGTGTGTACGGACTCATGGCATTGATGGCGTGCGAGTTGACCCATGGGGTTTGGAAACATTGGAGTCCCAAAGAAAGCCGCTCGTTTGCGGTGAAAACAGACGGCTGATTGATTCCGATTCCCAAATCGGCGTCACTGCACAACCAATCGAAAATCCGTCATCGAAAATCGAAAATAATCAGCTCCACGGAAGGCCCCATGTTCGGTTTACTCTCCAAGCTTCGGCATCCCTACATCTGGCGGCGGATTCTCACCGAGCGGCTGACGGAACCGGTGCATCTGAATCTGCTCTCGCTGGGTGTGGCGGCGTTTGGAGGCCTGCGGACCAAGATCGACTTCGACCTCGTGCTGCGGCCGCATAACGCCTTCGCCATTCTGTATGCGGCCGACCAGGCGCTGCGCTGGCATGTGCCGAAAGTGACGCTCGTCGAGTTTGGCGTAGCGGCTGGGGCGGGGTTGCTGAACATGGCCCAAGTCGCCGCCAAAGTCACCAAGGAAACCGGCATCGAGTTCCAGATTGTCGGCTTCGACACCGGCACCGGCATGCCGCCACCGCAGGGATACCGCGACCATCCCGAACTGTACATGAAGGGGGACTATCCCATGGATATTCCCCGCCTCAAAGCCAGCCTGCCTCCCAACGTCAGCCTGATCCTCGGTGACCTCAATGAAACCGTCCCCGCCTTCCGCGACTGCCTGACGCCCGACGCCCCGATCGGCTACACGGTGTTGGACGTGGACTATTACTCATCATCTGTCTCGGCACTGCAGTTGTTCGATGGCCCCGCCGACTGCTACCTGCCGCAGTCCTACATGTATGTCGACGACATGGAAGAGCCCTCGCACAACTCGTGGTGCGGCGAACTGGCGGCAGTGAACGAGTTCAATCTCGACCACTCCGCGCGCAAGATCGAACGGCACCCGTGCCTGCGGAACCAACGCATCCTCAAGAACGCCCGCTGGATCGAGCACCTGTTCATGTGCCACGTGTTTGACCACCCGGTACGGAACACCGAACAATTGCGGGGGTGGGTGCATAAGCTGGAGAACCCGTATCTGCGCGTGGCGTCGTGATGCTGACCACGGTCGAACGAAGAAATATGGATTCTTTTAACCACGAAAGGCACGAAGCACACGAAAGACAGGAAATGGATGGCAAACCCAATTCAGAGGCAAAGAAGACTTATGGGGCCTTTGACAGCCAATTTCGTGTTCTTCGTGCCTTTCGTGGTTCAAGAGAAAGGACAAAAGCCGGTCGCCCATTTTATAGGCCAGTAAGTTGTGGCTAAAGTTTCATCGTTTGTCATTTAAGCTCCGGCCGTCATCATGTCGATCAGCACCCACCGTCCGCTGCCCCTCGAGATTGCCCGCATCCAGGAGAAGATGGAGGGGCATGCGCGGGATTATGGTCTCGACTTCTACGAGACGATCTTCGAGGTGCTGGACTACGAAGAGATCAGCATGGTGGCCGCCTACGGTGGCTTCCCCGTGCGGTACCCGCACTGGCGGTTCGGGGCGCAGTTCGACGAGCTGATGAAGGGCTATTCGTACGGTCTCCAAAAGATCTACGAAATGGTCATCAACAATGACCCGTGCTACGCCTACCTGCTCGCCTGCAACCCGCTGATGGACCAGAAGCTCGTCGTGGCTCACGTTTACGGCCACTGCGATTTCTTTAAGAACAACGCCTGGTTCGCCCCCACTAACCGCAAGATGCTGGACCAGATGGCGAACCATGCCGCGCGGATCTCGCGGTACATCGACCGCCACGGCTTCGAGAAGGTCGAAACCTTTATCGATGCCTGCCTGTCACTGGAAGACCTGATCGACCCGCACGCGCCGCACATTCGGCGGCACTCTCCGCTGCCTCGCGAGAGCACGGAGACCAAGCGTGACGATGAGGAGGAACACCACGAATCGGGGACGCGGTTTCAGTCCAAGGGGTACATGGATTCGTACATCAACCCGCCCGATGTCTTGGAGGCAGAGGCCAAAGAGAAGGAGAAGCAGGAGCGGGAGAAGGAGAAGAACCGCTCGTTTCCGGCTGAGCCACAGCGGGATGTGCTGTTATTCCTGCTGGAGCACGCGGCCCTCAAGGACTGGCAGCATGATGTGCTGTCGATCATCCGCGACGAGGCGTACTACTTCGCCCCGCAGGGGCAGACCAAGATCATGAACGAGGGGTGGGCCAGCTACTGGCACTCCAAGATCATGACCCGCCACGGCCTGACCGATGACGAGCTGATCGACTACGCCGACCACCACGCCGGCACGATGGCCACGAGCCGCAACCGGCTCAACCCCTACAAGGTGGGGATTGAGCTGTTCAAGGACATTGAAGACCGCTGGAACAAGGGCCAGTTCGGAGCGGCGTTCGACGCCTGCACCGACCAGCGCGAGCGGGAGGATTGGGATCTGCAACTCGGTCTCGGCCGGCAAAAGATTTTTGAAGTCCGCCGGATTCATAACGACGTGACCTTCATCGACAGCTTTCTGACGCCGGAGTTCTGTCTGCGGCAGAACTTTTTCCAGTACAAGTTCAACGAAGGCGAGAACTACTACGAGATCGCCACGCGTGAGTTCCAGCAGATCAAGACGCAGCTCTTGAACTCGCTGACCAACCACGGCCGGCCGTTCATCTATGTGGTTGATGGCAACTATAAGAACCGCGGCGAACTGTACCTGCAACATCACTACGAGGGGGTGGAGCTGCGAAAGGACTATGCCCAGGACACGCTGGTCAATCTGCAAAAACTGTGGCACCGCCCGGTGCATCTGGAGAGCGTGATCGACGACAAGGTGGCCGTGCTGTCGTTTGACGGATCGAGCCACGACTTGAAAACGGGATGAACCACAGTGCGAGAAGCGTACAGCAAGGCCAAACAGAAAAGGGCCTGGCAGCACATGCGAATGCTGCCAGGCCCTCATTTCGTTGACCGCGAGTGTTTCGGTCTGCTGGCGAATCAGCCCTTGGTCATTGGGACATTGGTCATTGAATCATTTCAATTCGGGCAGTTGTCTTCGCTGACCGGACCCAGGTTGCAGGAGATGTCGTGTTCGCTGTCAGCCTCGTCGGCGTGATCCTTGAAGCTGCTGCCGACGAAACGGGCTTTGCAGCTCGTCACACCCTGGTAGCGGAAGCTCTGGTTGACGCTGCCGATTGCGGCCCCGACGTCTTCCAGTTCCTGATTCACACCGTTGGACACTTCGGTGAGCCCCACAACCAGGCCGATCACGGCGATCGTCGAAACCAGGACGAGTTCAGCGGAGACGATGAAACCAGCTTCGTCGCGGAACAGTTGGTTGAGGAGGTTCATTGTGCGTGTCCTGGGGAGATTTATGTGAGTGATCTGTTGAGTGTTTGTTGTTGTTCTGTCGTCTTGTTGTTTTGTCGTCGTCGCGTTGGTGATGTTTAACGTATTAAGCACGCGCAATGCCGGCTTGAACAATCTGTAAAGATTTCTGAACACCGTCTTTCCTTGAGGCCGCAAAGTATTTCTGGGAATGTGTTTGCGCTCTTGGCACCATTAACACCCCCTTTAGGCCGGGCGCGAGGTGCCGGATGCGAGACGTGGCACAAACGCCTCAAATGATGTTGTGACGGGGAGCCACGGAAACAGCGGCGGAGCGATCGAATTCACTCACCGGAGGGCTCGCGCCCGCTTTAGTAGCGGTACGGCGCAAGCCGTCCGGTGAATGAGGACCGACCCGCGTGGCTCACCAGAGGGCTCGCGCCCTGCCGCTTTCATTTGTGCGGAACGGCGCAAGCCGTCCGGTGAATGAGGTTCGACCCGCGTGGCTCACCGGAGGGCTCGCGCCCTGCTGCTTTCATTTGTGCGGAACGGCGCAAGCCGTCCGGTGAATGAGGTTCGACCCGCGTGGCTCACCGGAGGGCTCGCGCCCAACCTTTTGAAGGTGCATTGTCGTGAAAAACACCGAGAATTCGGGACTTTAGCGTCTTTCGACGCTGGATCCAGGTGGCCGGACTCTTCAGAAAGCTCGGAGTTTCCCGTTGTTTTCACACCTTCAAAAGGCAGGGCTCGCGCCCTGCCGCTTTCATTTGTGCGGAACGGCGCAAGCCGTCCGGTGAGCGAGGTTCGACCCGCGTGGCTCACCGGAGGGCTCGCGCCCTGCCGCTTCCATTTGTGCGGAACGGCGCAAGCCGTCCGGTGAGCGAGGTCCGACCCGTGGTGGCTTACCTGAGGGCTCGCGCCGTGCCGCTAAGACAGCGACTGGCATCGTCGAAGTTGTGCGATCTGAGATCGATCTGAGATCGAGACCTTCCGTCGCAGTTCGAGATCCCGCTGCCAGTCGGTCATTTGCCTCCGCTTCGCAACGTCCGTTCCAGCAGGTCGAGTTGCTGGCCAAGGCGGGTGGAGTCGGCCGGGTCGATTCTCTCCCCGCCAAACCGAATGCGATAGAAGTGGTTGGTCAGATCGGTGGGGAGGCCTTCCAGGCCGGCAGCGGCCATCCGCAGTTGGAGGGCCGTGGCGGCACGCAGCGCGAAGTCGCGCGGAGTGTCGGCGTCGCTCTTGAGCAGGCCCTCGGTGGCCAGCACCCTCAGAAACCGCTCATAGAATTCCACATGAATCTGTGAACCCTGGCCAGTTTTAAGCTTGCGGCGGACGGCGTCGGCCATCACCGAGAACCAATGCACGAACAGGATGAGAATGCTGCAGCAGGCGGCCAGCCCGACCGCGGTGAGGCCGCCGCGCCAGGTAAACCAGAGTTCCGGGTGCGAGATCAGCAGTGAGAACCACTCGGGGGCGAACTTTCTCGGAAACTGGCTGACCCACATCCATACATCAATGAACATTGCCTTGGCAGGTTCGAAGAACGCACGCTGCTGCCGTTCGATGCTCAGCCCGACAACGTAGGCAGACCAGAAGGAGGACAATTCCTGCTTCAGGTCCTTCCACAGGCTTTGCTCGACCTCCATGCTGGCGACGCTTTCGTCGCGCGCCGCTGGCGTCGGGTCAAGACTGATCCAGCGGCCATCGACATGCGCTTCGACCCAGGCATGCGCATGGCGCTGCTGAACGATGTACTCGCCGTCCTTTGAGCCACGCACCGCCCCTTTGAAGCCGCCGACCATGCGGGCCGGAACACCGACCGCGCGGAGCATCAGCGTCAGCGCCGAGGCGTAGTACTCGCAGTGCCCCTTTTTCCGATTGAACAGAAAATCCTCGACCGGATCGATCCCGGTGTCCTGGACACTGGCATCCAGCGTATAGTCGAAAATCCCCGAGTCACGCAGGTAGGCCACCAGCGCGTTCACTTTCTGCCGACTGGTGCGTTCCGCGGGTGGCTGCGCTGGCGTCGTCGCCGACGGGACCACAACTCCCTCCGCAACATTGCGTGCCAGTTCGGTCATCCGCTCCAGCCCATGCAGTGGAAGCTGGAGGTACCGCGTCTCCGCCTCTCCCAGGCGCTGGCTGACGTTGAGCGAGGGTCTTCGGTCCTCGTGGATCGAGGAAAACAGGGTGTAATAGACTTCTCCGCTTTTGGCGGACTCCGCCACGAACACGCCGGAGGAGGTCACTTGAAAAATTCGGGGAGTGTCGACGGAGATCGTTCCATCGGCCAGTGTCATTTTTCCGCCATCAATCGGAAACAGTGCAAACAGCACCGAGGTTCCGATCGGCTGGAGAACGTATTCCTGGCGGACGACGTTCAAATTGGTGTTTGGCGGCACCGAATCAATCGCTTCTCGTGTCCGACCGCCGCTCGTCTGCAGTTCCGACCGCCACTGTGCGCGGTTGGCCAGATCGCGTTCGTAAATGTCAAACACCGTGCCACGGAAAAGCGGACCGGGGATGTCGTTCCCATCGACAAACTCTTCCAGCGTCAGCGGCATTCGGCTTTGATCGCTGCGCTTGTTGCTGAGCGAACCGACCATCTTGTTGTTGAGCGACAAGGTCACGGACAACACCGGTTCGGGGTTCTCCAGAATCCGTCCCATGTCTCCCAGTTGGACTTTCTCCGAAAATCCGGTCAACGTCTGGCCGGAGACCAGCGAACTGGCGGCATCCCGGGCGAGAAAATTGAGTCCGCCCTGCCAAAACCGGGGTACGAACAGGAAAAAACCAAACCCCAGTGACAGCCCCACCACGGTGATCGAAAAGATGCCGATGACAAAGCGGGGGCTGAGCCACCGCTCGTCGGGATCCAGTTGCACGGAGTTCCGCACCACGCTGCGGGTGATGCCTCCTGCAACCGGCAGCATGCCGATCCGCTGCATGCCGGCAAACTTGAGTTCACCCTGGTGCAGCGTGAAGATGGAGACGGTCCAGATGGCCAGGGACATGTAGGTCAACAGCAGCACACCGAACCACGGCGAGATCGTGAGGACGGCCCCGACCGCAACCTGCAGCAGACCCAGCGCCAGCAGCAGCCAGTATTGAAGCGTTTTTTTCTCCTGAAACATGACAATCCACGTCAGATACAGGAGGAGATGCGAACCGGCGAGCAACTGGAAGATCAGCTCGTCTCCCTTGACGGTCACCCAGGCGAATTCCGCAGCGGCCAGGACGAGCGCCAGCACCCCCACGACGCTGCTCTTGCTGCCGGACAGCCGCAGCACCGACCAATGCTCGCTCAGCAGGTAGGCGGCGATCGCAATCGGAATTGAAAGGCATGCCAGCAGCGGATATTCGTCACCGAGAATCAGCGCGATGCTCGCGATGCCCGTCAGGCAGTACAAACTGATCTTGAAGACCTGGGCGAGGGGCATGCATCCCACCTGCTAAATTTCGATGGCGTGGCTCACTTCACTCAATAGCGCGTCTGCTGCAGGGCCATGTAACTCTCGACGGCGAACATCGCCATCATGATCGCGAGCAGCAGATTCTGCGTGAGGACCCCGCACAGGCAGAGCACCGCCGCGCAGCCGAAGGAAATTCGCAGCGACCATTCAAATCCGCCCCGCGGAAACCAGTGGGTGAGCAGGAGACGTGAAATCTGACCGCCATCCAGCGGGAAAATCGGGAACAGGTTGAAGATGCCCCAGACGATGTTCAACGTTTGCAGATCGTAAACGAAATGCTGAACAAACTCATTGGGATGGAGGCGCAGCAAGTAAGGCCACGCCATTCGAATTGCCAGATACAGCACGAACCCGGCACCAGGTCCGGCGAACAGCGTCAGGACATGCTTGCCAGTGGTGTAGGCTCGGCCCGGATGAAATGAGGCATATCCACCCATGCTGTAGAGTACGACCTGGGGGGGCCAGCCGTAGTGCCGGGCGGTCAAGGCATGCCCGAACTCGTGGACGAGGACATGGACAAAGACAGCCAGCACCCAGATGAAAAGCAGGATGGGGCCATTCTCGCCCCGGAGGTTGCCCCATCCAAGAAAAGTCGCCGCCACCCAGAACGTGGGGTGGACACGGACGGGAATCCCGAACAACTCAAACCGCAGGTCGTAATCGGTCGGCTCTGAATTTCCAAAAAACATGACGACTTTCAAAGGTGCCCTGCGTGCTTCCGAAAACCCGCCGTGGCTTGCGTGATTGACATCCATCCAGTCGGCAGGAAGTGCCGGGCAGGAATCACGTCATTTCACCGGACTTGAGCCACCGGGTCAACGGGGAGCTGATTTTCGATTTTCGAAGAAGGATTTTTGATTGTGGGGCGCGCAAAACCGCAGTGTCTGTATGACCGTGGGTTTGTCAGGTTAAGAGTTCATTCCGATTTCAACTGCTGACGTTGGCGCGCAGCCATCGAAAATCCTTCCTCGAAAATCGAAAATCACCCACACTCCCCAGCGCGCGACGATTTGGCTACAGTGAGATTCAGCGTCAAACCTGCGGAAATGCCGGTGCAAGGGGTTGCCTGGCGGAGGTGTTCGGCGGTGGCGCTGCAATCTCGTTCCAAGATCCGTCCGCTGTCCGTGTCTGGCACAAGTGCATCCTGCACAGGGAGCCCGAGCGCGGGCAGGCAACCGAAGGAGAGGCAACTGTGAGTGAGACGAATGCAGGCGGAGTGACGCGTCGGGATGTGTTGAAGACCACGGGCCAGGCGGTCGCCGTCGGCGCACTGGCGGGAATCGTCATTCCGCAGCATGTCCATGCGGCCGACAACAGCACCATTCAACTTGCCCTGGTCGGCTGCGGCGGGCGTGGCACGGGGGCGGCCGTCAACGCCCTTTCCACGACGAGCGGTCCGATCAAGCTCGTGGCGATGGCCGACGTCTTCGAAGACAAGCTCCGCAACAGCTACGAAGGGATCAAGGGCGAAAAGGAATCGCAGCTCCAAGTCACCGAAGACCGCAAGTTCATCGGCTTCGATGGCTACAAGAAGGCGATGGACGTCCTGAACAAGGGTGACGTGGTGATCCTCACCACTCCCCCCGCCTTCCGCTGGGTGCAGTTCAAGTACGCCATCGAGAAGGGCCTGAACGTCTTCATGGAGAAGCCGATCGCCGTCGATGGCCCCAGCACCCGCAAGATGCTGGCCCTGGGCGAAGAAGCGGCGAAGAAGAACCTGAAGGTCGGCGTCGGCCTGATGTGCCGCCACTGCCGCGTGCGTGGTGAACTGCACGACCGCATCAAGAATGGCGAAATCGGCGATGTCGTCCTGCTGCGGGCCTACCGCCAGGCCGGCCCCACCGGCTCGGCGGCCGTCGGCAAGAAGCCCGACGGGATGAGCGAGCTGATGTATCAGATTCGCAATTTCCACGGTTTCCTGTGGGCTTCGGGCGGTGGCTTCAGCGACTTCCTGATCCACAACATCGACGAATCGTGCTGGATGAAGGACGCCTGGCCGGTGGAAGCCAAGGGTGCCGGCGGACGCCACTACCGTGGCGACAATGTCGACCAGAACTTCGACACCTACTCCGTCGAATACACCTTCGCCGACGGCGCCAAGCTGTTCCTCGAAGGCCGGACGCAGGGTGGCTGCCACCAGGAGTTCGACAGCTTCGCCCACGGCACCAAGGGTTCGGCGGTCATCTCCACCGCCGGCCACATCCCCGCCAAGTCCCGCATTTACAAGGGGCAGCGGATGGTCAAGGAAGACATCATCTGGGCCGGTCCTGAAAAGGAACCGAACCCTTACCAGTTGGAATGGGACGATCTGATCGAGGCGATCCGCAATGACAAGCCGTACAGCGAAGTCAAGCGCGGTGCCGAAGCCAGCCTCGTGACGGCCATGGGCCGCATGGCGGCCCACACTGGCCAGGTGGTGACCTTCGACCAGATGCTTAACTGCGAACACGAGTTCGCCCCCGACCTGGAAAAGCTCACGCTCGACTCCCCCGCTCCAGTTCTGGCCGATGCCAACGGGAAATATCCCGTCCCGCAGCCGGGCATCCAGACCAAGCGCGAGTACTAGGATCGATCGGTTTCGCATCCATCAAAACCGCCGTGGCACCAGGCCACGGCGGTTTTTTTGATTGCACTTTCCATGCATCTGACCTGCCTTAATAAAGGCAGAGAATGACCTTAAAGATTTCACATTTGAGGTGTCCGACAAAAGTTGTGCCGCGCCTGCTACGTCACCGCCCCCAGTTCGGCGATCGGCTCGCCAGTCGGCAGAATGGGAACCGGACGGCCGCCGAAATTCGGAATCGCCACGTTGGCGGCGTCGATCCCCAGGTGGCGATAAATTGTTGCCAGAAAATCGCCCGGGCCGACACGGCGTTCCACCGCTTCTTCCCCGCGACGGTCGGTCGCGCCGATCACCTGGCCGGTACGGATGCCGCCACCGGCAAACAGCATGGTGTTCGCATTTGGCCAGTGGTCACGGCCCGGTTGGACCGTTCCCGCTGCGGCACTGGCCACGCCACCGCCACTGCTGGCGACGTGACTGATGCGCGGCGTCCGGCCGAATTCTCCCGTCACGACAACCAGCACCCGGCGGTCGAGCCCGCGGGCATACAGGTCCTCGACCAGCGCGCTGACCGCCTGGTCAAACACCGGAGCCCGAAATTGCAGGGCGTCGAAGACATGGTGATTGACCGCGTGGTCATCCCAGTTGGCGACCCGCCCGCAGAGCGGACCATCAAATGTCGTGGTGATGATCTCAACACCCACTTCCACCAGCCGCCGGGCCATCAGGCATTGCTGGCCCCAGGCATTCCTCCCGTAACGATCGCGAACGGCATCAGGCTCTTGCCGGATGTCAAACGCCCCCCGTGCTTCGGCGTTGGTGAGCAGCCCGATGGCTTGCGCCTCGAACGCATCCACCGCACTCATCGTGCCCGTCAGATCGAGATCACGGCGAAGCGCATCCAGCCCCTGCCGCAGACCGACGCGCTCCCTCAGCCGTTCCCCCTGGCTGGCGTCCTTCAGGCCGATGTTGGGCACTTCGAACTGTGGCTGGTTGGGATCACCGCGCACGGCGAATGCCTCGTAGGCTGGACCAAGGTAGGTTGGCCCGGCGATCGTGAAGCTGTCGTAATTGACGATCGGGTTGACGCCGACGTAGTTGGGAATCTTTCGCGCGGGATCCGCCCGCAGAAAATGGGCGATCGACATGAAGTCGGGAAGTTCCGGCGTCAGTTTGTCCTGAGCCGCCGGGTCGCCAGCGAGCACCTGAAGTGAACCCGCCGGATGCCCCCCACCGGTATGATGCACCGACCGCAACAGCGAAAATCGATCAGCCGTCCGTGCCAACCGCGGCAACAACTCCGTGAGTCGCATGCCGGGAACAACGGTTTCGATCGGCCGAAATGGTCCGGCATACTCCGAACCCGATTCGGGCTTCGGGTCGAAGGTATCGAGGTGACTGCATCCGCCACGCAGCCACACGAGGATCACGGCGGTCTTCTCACCCGTGTGCTGTGCCGGTCCGGCCAGTGCCTGGCATTGCCAAAGGGCTGGCAATGTCAGGCCGCCCAGCGACATCTGAAGAAACTTCCGCCGCGACTGCATGATCGCACACTTTCCGGATTGAGATGACCGCGTGAGTCGACGCGTCAAACTCTCTGCGACATCGCCCCTGCGACTCCAGACGCAACCTCCCGTGTTCTTGATGAATCGTAGCAGTCCGGGGGCGGATGTGACCACAACACTTGAACATTTCGGCTGAAATGATCGGATAAAAATCAATCGAAAATCCTAAATCGCAGATCGAAAATCCAGCCACGGCTCTTGCAATCTACTACTACGCTAGTACTATACAGGTCGTTGTCAGGGCGCACTTCATGGTGCTGGCTCAGATCTGGTCCCGGTGGCGAGGCTGACGTGTCGACTCAGTTGCCCAGCGAACGCGAGTTGCAGCTCTTAAAAATCCTTTGGGAGCGGGAAGGCGGCACGGTTCGCGCATTGTGCGAGCAGATGGCCCAGCAGGGGCATACGCTGGCGTATACCACCGTGCTGACCGTCATGCAGACGATGGAGCAGAAGGGGCTGGTGCGGCACACGGCTGCCGGCAAGACCTACACCTACCACGCCGTCGTGCAGCGCGACACAACCTTCAAGTCGCTGGCGCGGGGGTTTCTGGAGAGCGTGTTCGACGGCGCTGTCGATCAGTACCTGATGCACGCCCTCGATCATCGGCAACTGTCCGCGGACGAAGTGCGGCAGTTGGAAGCCACGGTTGCCAAAGCCAAGCAGCAGTCGCGCAAGTCCTAGTCGCGCAAGTCGCAGTCGCGCAAGTCGCAGCCTTTCGGTCCCACGCCCCATTGCGTTTCGAGGCCCGCATGTCGATCTGGTCAGATTGGTTTCTTCCGCGGCTGATGGACTGTGCCGTCTTGTCGACCGTTTTCCTGGCGTTGATGCTGACACTCAGGCTCGCGGTACGGCGGCCCGGAGCACGCGTCATGCTGGGCTGGGGCGCGATGCTGGGCCTGATCGTGCTGACCATCGCACCATGGTTTCTGCCACGCTTGTCAATTGTGCCA
This sequence comes from Planctomycetaceae bacterium, assembly GCA_021732845.1. Taxonomy (GTDB): domain Bacteria; phylum Planctomycetota; class Planctomycetia; order Planctomycetales; family Planctomycetaceae; genus JAKFUF01. The sequence goes on from JAKFUF010000049.1 coordinate 60,188, forward strand.
CGGGCAGGCCTCCGCATGGATGGTCGTTCGGCCGCCGCAACGGTCGAGGCTGCCCCGCCTGCGGTCGTGACGCCTGTGCCAACAGCCAATGTCGCCGCGGTTGAACCTCCACGCGCACCGCAATCCGCCGTGAGTCCACCCTCAGCGGCGAACCGCATCGCTGCCGGAGCCGCAAGGCCGCCGCTGGTGGCCGCGACCAAGAACAAACCGACATCAAGTTTCGTGAGTGCCACACCTCAGCCGACACCAGCCAGTTCAACGTGGCTCGGCGTCAATCTGCTGACCTATGCCGCGATCGTCTGGCTGGTGGCTGCGGGAACCACCTGTGGCTGGATCGTGGCCGGTGGCTGGCGGGTCCGCAGGATTTTGAGCCACGCGGTTCCGGCTCCCGAGTGGATGGTTGAACAACTGCGGGAGCTTGACGGAACCTCTGCCAACCGGACCCGGCGCTCGGCCGGGATCAAGCTGAGCGGGGATGTGGTGACGGCCGTGGCGATGAATGCCTGGCACCCGTGCATCTTGCTGCCAGCCGACAGCGAGCACCTGACTGACCGGCAACTTGTGGGGCTGGCGTTGGCCCATGAGGCGGCACACATCCGCCAGGGCGACCTCTGGCTGCTCGCCCTCGAACGCACGCTGTTGCCACTCTATTTCCTGCAGCCTCTGTTCTGGATCTGGCGGTGGCTGCTGCGGGGCGATCAAGAACTGCTGGCCGATGCGGCGGCCAGCGCCGATGACCCCGTGGCTTACGCCGACGCGCTGGTCGCCTGGGCCCGCTCCGCGACAGAGAAGCTGACCCGCTCCCACTCTCCCTTCAACACTCTGCACGCGTTGTCGTTGTTCGACAACCGCCCTCCCCTCACCCGGAGAATTGACATGCTGCTGGATCCCACCGCGCCGCGACCTCGTCCTGTCTCCCGCCGCGCATCCCTGGCTGCCGCCTGCGCGTTCCTGACCATCGCTGGCGGCTTGTCACTGTTCAGCCTGCAGCCGGCCGCCGCGCAGCCCACACGGGGCGCGGCCTCCGAGACAGCCGCTCCAGCCTCCGCTGCCCAGGCGGATGCCGCTGCGGCAAGAGCAGCCGCGCGCGCCGAACCGGCTGCCAAGGCTGAAGCGGCCAGGCAGGCCGAAGTGGCCGCAAGGCAGGTCGCACAAGCGGAGAAACCAGAGGGAACATCGGACTCGTCCGAAGAGGTGCGGTTGCGTGAACTGGAGCTGCGGACCGCCACGCTGGAACTGCAGCGGGCGGAAAAACGCTATCGCACTTATCAGAACGGGCGGAACGGTGACGAGGATTCCGAAACCGCCAGGAGTGCCCGCAGCGCCCGCGATAATGCCGCGCTGGCGGTGGAACGGGCGAAACTGGCCCTGGCCGTCCTCAATTCGGGCGATGAGGAGCAAATGGCCATCGAGGGGAAATTGCTGGAACTGGACCTGCGTGAGGCGAAAGTTGAACTCGATTCGCAGGTCATCCTTCAGAAGAACCAGGACTCATTGAAAACCCGGGGAGTCATCTCCGAAGCGGAAGTGCAGCTCACTCTTGCCAAGGTGGAAAAGGCAAGAATCGCGGTGGAACGCGCCGAGCTGAAATCCACCGCTCATGTGGCTCAGCGTCGGGCTGCCGCCACAGCCGTCGCCGCCGCCAAGGCCAAGGCTGCCAGCCGGCCGCGCGCGGCAGACGGGGCGTCGGCCGATGCACGCGTGGAACAGGCTACGGCCGTTGAAGAGCAGTCGAAAGCCGCCCAGGCGCTGCAGGGATATTGGGAGAAAAAAACGCAAAACGGCGTGCCGCTCAGCACTCGCTCACTGGTGTATGTGGATCGATCGACATGGAGTACCGTGCCCCTGCGGCACAACGAGCGACACCCAAAGTTGCGAGTGAAGCTCAATGAAACCCGCAACCCGGTCGAGATCGACCTGTCGACCGAAAACTCCAACATTCGAGGGTTGCTGAAGCTGGATGGCGACGAACTGACGCTGTGTCTGGGCGCACCCAATGCTCCCCGGCCAAGTGCCTTCAAATCCGGGGCGAATCTTTATCCGCAACTGGCGGTATACCGTCGAGCCAAGATGGAAGATGCACGGATCATTTCTCGCGTCGGGACGTTCAATGCCTCAGTTCTGATCCTCAATGACGGCCGCGCCATCGCGGTGACACCCGAGACAAAGTTTGTGCGGCAGACCAAGGACGGCGAACAGGCGATGTCTGCCGAAGATCTGCGCGACGACGACGTGGTGATCTTCGATTCCCATCAGCTTGCCGACCCGTTCGTCCGGCGAATCGTGGTCATGAAAGAGGCGGACCTCCCTGCCAGCTCCAACAGCGAATTCTCCGCCGATCTGATCGACGCGCTGCGTGCCAAGGGCCTCGAATGGTGTGTCAGCCTGCTTCCCCGGTCTGACTCCCGCTCGGACCGCGCTGGAGGCGGTGCTGGGGCTTCCCGCATGAGTGGCGGCGGAGGGGTGTTCGTGGATGAACGGGGATATATCCTGGCACCGCTGGGCACGGTGGACGGTGGATCGTCCATCACCGTGTTGACTGGAAACACCAACGGAGGAGCCAATCCGTTCAGTGGATTCGGCAGTGGCGGCGGTGGCTTCAACAACCCGGTGACCTTTCTGGCCCGCGACCCGAAGCAAAATCTGGCCTTGTTGCAGGTCGGTTCCGGCGACCGACGCAGCGACCCTCGTCACGGCAGCGTCCGCTGGGCTGAGAAGCCCGCAGCCGTGGGGGAAACAGTGCTTCCGGTTACCACCAACAACGGCCGCAGCGCTGCGGCAAGCCGAATCACCCCTCTAAAAGTCGTGGCCGTCGACCGCGAGGCGCTCGTCAACGGGGTGATGCTCCGAGGGCTGATCGAGCTGGAACCCAGTGCGGCACTCAGCGGCAGCCTGCTGCTCAACGCCAACAGCGAGGCGGTGGGACTCGTGATGAACGCGACCGACGGGAATCCGGCACCGATCTTCGCCGTGCCTGCCGCGGCCGCCGGCAAGTTCGTGCAGGAGGCCGTCCAGACCGCCAAGTCTGAATAGTTTCAACGCGTCGTGAATGACAAAATCCACGCGCCGCTTGCGGCGCGTGGATTTCCATTTTTAGTGGTTCGCAGTGACAACCGGACGGATTCCATGGCCGCTGAACCGCTGCCTCCACCCACCGCACTCAGTTGTTCGCGGCCGCTTCGACCGGTTTTGGGCCAAGCCGCTTCACTTCACGAACGGTCCGCCCGTATGTCGTGGCGGTGATTTTCTTGCCATCCTTGGAACCACTGACGACCATTTCGAAGTCGGTCGTCACTTTTTCGTGCTGGCGAGGTGAGTTGGGAGCCTCGGGGTAAAGGCCCCAGACGTTGCTCTTCATCGTGCCCTTCTCCACCACGAACCCTTCGGGCGCGGGCACGGCCAGCTTGGACGCGGAGAATTCGGCCGTGACTTCGAGGCAGTCGGCCTCCCCGTATTTCTTCAATCCGACAAATTTGGCGGTGCCTTTCACGCCATCCATCTTGATCCCCACCCCTTCCGCGAACTTTTTCGCGGCCTCGGTGTTGATCTCCCAACTGTCGCCGGCGTTCTTCCGCTTGCGGGTGCCAAAGATCTCGTCTTCGGTGATCTGTGACTCGCGCATGTCGAACAGTTCGCTCAGGATGGAGTGGCCGGCCTCGGTCAGGGGCTGGCCCTCGCTGCGGATGTCCGGGCCGATTTCACCGGCGGCGACCACCAGCACATGTCCCGGCTGAAGCAATTCGGTTGTCTTGCCGTCGCGAACCTGGGAACACTTCTCGATCGTGTACTCTTCGGCAATCGCCTGCCCCTTGGCGTTCACCTTCAGCACTTCCACACTGGCGATCATCGTGGTGATGATCGAGGCGATTTCAGGCTTGACCGCTTCGCCATCGAGCGTGGCGGTCTCCTTCTGCTGCCGGGTGAAGATCACCTGTACACGGTAGTTTTGTCCCACCGTCGCCGGTCTCAACAGTCGGATTTCGTAATCTTTTCCCGCCGCCACCGTCGTCAACAGCAGTGCCAGCAGCACCGCCGCCGTTCCTTGTCGTTGCAGCACAATCGCCCTCCCTGCCTTGGATATGCCCGCCTGAGCAGGCTGTGTTTTATTGCGATGGGGAACGGTCCACCCGAGTCATCAGCCAATCCATTCAGCGTGGATTGACCATTGACCACTTGGAAGTCCGTGTTGCCACCCCATTTCAATCGCTGATCTCCGCGTCCTCGAATATCACGTCATCTGCCTGAAAATAGCCAAAAGTGGGCAGCCTGCGAAGATGAGTTTTCTTGTGCCGCCGCCTACGGCTTGCGCCGTGCCGCTAAAATGGGAGCGGCAAGGCGCGAGCACTCAGGTGAGCCACCGCGGGTCGATCCTCATTCACCGGACGGCTTGCGCCGTGCCGCTAAAATGGGAGCGGCAGGGCACGAGCACTCCGGTGAGCCACCGCAGGTCGATCCTCATTCACCGGACGGCTTGCGCCGTGCCGCTAAAATGGGAGCGGCAGGGCGCGAGCACTCCGGTGAGCCACCGCAGGTCGATCCTCATTCACCGGACGGCTTGCGCCGTGCCGCTAAAATGGGAGCGACAGGGCGCGAGCACTCCGGTGAGTCTGCGCGGGCCGGGATCCTCACGGCGTCCGGCACGTAAATATTTGTGTTGAACATTGTTTTGACTTACATGTGTAGGTCCCCCCGATCACCCGATGTGTACTGGCGTGTAAATCAGATGAGGATCTCGAATTGGCCAGATGCCATTCGGAGACCATTCGGCCCGGTGATGGCCTGACTGGAATCAAGCGATTGTAGAGGTTTGGAACCGGACGCTCATGCGCGCCAATGAGTTCCGGCTGATTTTTGGCAAACTGGCCCGCCACGGGTCAAGATTGCGTCACCTTGGTGCGAGAGGCCACTTCGGCTATTCTCAGCGAGGGCGAATTGCGTCTCACTGAGGATCCCCGCGTTCATGCCGAAATCTTTGCCGGTTCGAAATTCCCGTGACACTCCGGAGACGGGAGCCGCTGGCGCGCCGGGCGGGCAGGCCGCCATCGCGCCGAGACAGACGCCGATGACGGTGCCCAGATTCGTGGCCGCCAAACAGGCGGGGCGGAAGTTGGCGATGCTCACCGCCTACGATCATCTGTGGGCCGGTCTGCTGGATTCAACGGGTGTTGATGCCCTGTTGGTCGGTGACAGCATGGGCATGGTCGTGCAGGGGCGGACCACCACGCTGCCGGTGACATTGAGCCAGATCATCTATCATGCGGAAATGGTGGTTCGCGCGGTCAAACATGCCCTCGTGGTCGTTGACATGCCGTTCCTCTCGTTTCACGTCAGCCCGCGACAGGCTCTGGCGAACGCGGGGAAGATTCTGAAGCGGACCGGGGCGAGTGCCGTGAAGCTGGAAGGCGGAGTCAATCAAGCGGAAACGATCCGCGCTTTGGCGGTCGCGGATGTGCCGGTCATGGCTCATGTGGGGCTCAAGCCGCAGTCGGTGCTCAAGCTGGGGGGTTATCGCATCCAGCGGGATGAAGAACGGCTTATGGCCGATGCGCACGCGGCCGAGCAGGCCGGAGCGTTTGGGATTGTGTTGGAGTGCATTCCCCAGGAGATCGCCGCGCGGATCACCCGCGAACTGACGATCCCCACCATCGGAATCGGTGCGGGACCGCACTGCGATGGCCAGGTGCTCGTAACCCAGGACATGCTTGGGCTTACGGGTGGCGACATCCATCCGAAATTCGTCAAGGAGTATGTCAACCTGCGGGAGATCGTTGCCGGTGCTGTCCGGAACTATGCCGCGGAGGTGCGTGCCGGCGAATACCCAGACGCGGCCCACAGCACCACCTGACCTGCCGCCAAAATTCAAACGCCGCTGGAACGCAGTGCTTTCCAGCGGCATGTTGAGCGTCACGGACCGTAACAGGTTTTTGGGGGGCGGTTCCGCTCGCCAGGGGTGTCGTTGCCCCCACGGAGTTTCGTGTTCTTTGTGCTACGCACCGTCAGGTTGTTTGCACGCCGCCACGATTTTTCCAGGACACGCTGGAAGATGCTGAACAACAGGTGATTATTCTTCCGGCAACGTTCTGGTCAAACCGCCCCAACGGGGCAGGATTCGACAGCCCAGGGAGGCCGGCCAGTTTTCTGCCGCCTTAAGAACCGGTCCAAGAGATCGGGCTCTGTTTAGACGATGGTCACTGTTTTCGCTTCTTTTCAGCAGCGGAGATGATGGCATTGGCCTCCGCCATGGTCAGCCTGCCGTCCGCCGTGGCTCGAGCCAGAAGAGGCTCCAAGTCCCGGTCATGGTGCACAAGCCGACGGACCTCGGACTCCAAATCGGAATTCACCGGCAGATCGTTCACGGCATAGGCAATCAAGGTCAAACTCCCGACCGCCAACACGACCAAAACCGCCACGGTCACGGTCATCGCCAACGCGATTCTGATGAGCCACCGTTTCAGCATGTTTGCCTTGCAGTTTGGTGGAAGCTTCGGAAGACATCCATCCGCCATTCGAACTGCCGAGTCCGGACCTACGCCGAACCCAGCGAGACGTTCACAATCTCTTTGGCCTCGCTGACGATCGAAGCCAGATGCGCCTCGTCACGGAAGCTTTCCGCGTAGATCTTGTAGACGTTTTCAGTGCCTGAAGGGCGGGCGGCGAACCAGCCGTTGGCGGTGGTGACTTTCAGACCTCCAATGGCCGCGTTGTTTCCGGGTGCCCGCGTGAGCCGCGCGGTGATCGGTTCTCCGGCCAGAGTCGAGGCCTTCACGGCCTCGGGCGACAGCTTTTTCAGGGCGGACTTTTGTTCGGGCGTGGCTGCCTGATCGATGCGGGTATACAGCGGCATGCCGAATTTGGCGGCCAGTTCCTTGAAATGCAGACCCGGATCGCGGCCGGTTTTGGCCGTAATTTCCGCCGCCAGCAGGCACAGCAGCGGGCCATCTTTGTCGGTCGTCCAGACGGTTCCATCTTTCCGCAGGAAGCTCGCCCCAGCGCTCTCCTCACCGCCGAAGACGCAGGTCCCGTTGTACAACCCGTCGACGAACCACTTGAAACCGACCGGAACTTCATTGAGAGGGCGGTCCAACGAAGCCACGACCCGGTCGATCAGGCTGCTGCTGACCAGCGTCTTGCCCACTCCGGCGGTCTTGGACCAGCCTGGGCGATGGGTGAGCAGGTATTGAATCGCCACCGCCAGGTAGTGGTTGGGGTTCAGCAGCCCGGCTGAGGGGGTGACGATCCCGTGCCGGTCGGCGTCGGGGTCGCTGCCGAAGGCCACATCGAACTGGTCCTTGAGGCCCACGAGTTTGGCCATGGCGTAGGCACTGGAACAGTCCATGCGGATCTTGCCGTCGTGATCGACCGACATGAAGCTGAAGGTGGGGTCGACCGTGGGGTTCACGACCGACAAATTGAGCTTATAGGTCTCGGCGATGGAAGCCCAGCAATTCACCGAGGCTCCGCCCAATGGGTCGACACCGAGGCGGAGACCTGAGCCACGGATGGCGTCCATGTCGAGGACGGTTTTCAGGTCGTCGACGTAGGCCCGAATCAGGTCGGCTTCGCGTGTTGTCGCGGCCTTGCGGGCGGCTTCAATCGTGACGCGTTTCACTTCGCGTGACCCGGACCGGAGCAGCGCATTGGCGCGGTCCTGTATCCATTGTGTCGCGTCAGTGTCCGCCGGCCCGCCGTTGGGAGGATTGTATTTGAAGCCCCCATCCATCGGCGGATTGTGCGAAGGGGTGATGATGATTCCGTCCGCCAGACCCTCTGTCCGTCCGCGGTTGTAGCCGAGGATCGCGTGGGAGATGACAGGCGTCGGCACCGGGAGTGTGCCGGTCTGGAGGATGGTCTCGATGCCGTTGGCGGCCAAAACCTCCAAGGCGCTGGCCAAGGCATGTTCGGAGAGAGCGTGGGTGTCATGCCCGAGAAACAACGGCCCCTTGATGCCCTGGGCGGCCCGGTACTCGCAGATGGCCTGGGTGATCGCGAGGATGTGCGCGGCGGTGAAGGTCCCGTCCTGCGAAGTGCCCCGGTGACCGCTGGTGCCGAAACTGACCAGTTGCTGCGGGTTGCCCAGATCCGGCTGCCGGTTCTGATACTCCGCGACCAACTGGTTGACGTTAATGAGGATTTCCAGCGGTACCGGCTTGCCTGCCAGCGGATGGACTGCCATGGTCAGGTGACTTTCGGTTCAAAGGTCGCATGTCGACCGAGGGGAATCTCGAATTTCAGATTTAAAATTTCACAGCAAAATACTTTTTCCAGACACGCAAAGATAGGTCCAATTCTTGCAGTGCAAAGTCGTGCTGATAAGAAGTCAAAACTTTTGAAACCGAAGCTCCGGCTTTCGTGGAAACCTTGACTGGCAGGGTGGTCGACGACCGCGAAACAGCAATAACGCGACAGACACTTGCGATCTTAAAAACAGTTTCGTGTTCTTCGTGCCTTTCGTGGTTCAAGAATTCTTTTCTTGAAAGAAAATAACCGCGAAAGGCACGAAGAACACGAAACTGTGGATGAGGATTGTCTGGTATCGTAAGCCAACAACAATTCGCGGCCCGACGTTGAATCACTTCACCAACGGACCGCGAATTTGTCATTTGTCATTTGTCATTTGTCATTTGGACATTCACTCCGTTTCCACTTTCTTCTCGGTCTCGGCCTTGGGGTCCGCACCGAACGAGGCCCGGAACGCCTTTTCGGCGGCAGCGGCGGTCTTGGCGCCGGCGTCGAGTTTCAGGAAGTAGTTTCCGCCTTCGGTCTCGAGGACCACGGCCAGCATTCGCCAGTTCGGCAGGGTCTTGGTCTGGCCGGCGACCGGCGGGCCGACGCTTTTGTTGTAGGTGCCGGAGACATCCACCAGCGTGTACCTTCCGTCTTTCGTCTTGCCGGTGAAGACCTTCGATTTCCGGCCTTCGGCAACGAACTGGCTGATCCACCGCGTGGTGTTGGCGGCCGCATCACCGCCGCCCATGGGGAAGAAGAACACGGTATATTCCCCGTCGATCTTTTCGTCGCCCTGGGGCGGCAGGGCGAACTCGGCGGCGCGGAAGCCGCGGGCTTCCTTCTGCTTCCAGGACTCGGGCACGGTCAACGTGATCTCCTTGGCCTTCACTTCCCGGTTTTTTTCTGGTTCCTTGGCGTCTTTGTCCTCTTTCGCTTCGGCCGCGACTTCGGCCTTGGTTTCGACGGCGCCCGCTGCCAAAGCCGGCAGTTTGCCGGCTGGTTGCAGAGCGATGCCCGTGACCTGCATCGACAGTTTGTACAGGCTGGTCCGGGCGGTGATGTACAGCGTCTTGCCGTCGGTCCCGCCAAAGGCGCAGTTGGAGGGGACTTCTGGGACTTCAATCTTGCCGATGAGCGCGCCGGCGGGGTCGAGCACAATCAGCGACTTGTAGGTCGCATAAATGTTGCCATGCTGGTCGAGCGACATCCCGTCCGGCCCGCCGCCGTCAGCTTCGTCCGCCGTGAAGATCAGCTTGCCTTCGCCCAGCACCCCTGGCGACTTGATCTCGTAGGCGTACAGTTCCCGCTTGTTGGGTTCGGCGACCAGCAGCCGCTTGCCATCTGCCGTCACCAACACCCCGTTGGGTCGCTCCAGCGAGTCGATGACCCGCGTCACGAGGCCAGACTCGGCGACGTAATAGACGCCCTGCACCGGCTGGGAGGGCGTGACATTCTGGCCGTAGATTGGATCGGTGAAATACAATCCGCCATGGGCGTCCAGCGCCAGATCGTTGGGTGTGTTGAACCGTTTGCCGTCAAACCGGTCCGCCACCAAGATCGGGCTGCCACCCGCGGCATCAACGCGCGAAATGCCTTGGGGAACGGTTCGGCACATATAGAGGCGTCCGGTGGCATCAAACATCAGCCCGTTGGACTTCCCCGATGGCTTGAGATACTCGCTCACGCCGCCGTCTGGCGTCACCTTCATGACCCGGTCGTTGGGAATGTCGCTGAACAGCAGGTAACCGGCGGGGCTCCAGGCCGGCCCCTCGGTGAATTTGCAGTCACCGGCAACCTTGATCACCTTTGCGTCCGGAGCCACGAGCGACGCCAAGTCACCCGCCTGGACAAGCGTGGCCATCGCACTCACCAACAACGCAGCCGCGACCAATCGACTGCGGCAATTTCTGCACGTCAACATGGCATTTTCCCTCAGCCCGTGATGGATGTCAGATTCGTGGGGTATTCTAGGCAAGCCGCAGCCGGATTCGGAAGCATCGCACCCGCACAAGCCGTGCGACGCTCCATTTCCTTAAGGACGGTCCGAAATTGAGTAGATTCGGTTTGTTGCAATTCGCGGCAGGCTGTATACTTTGTGTAAGAATAGAGAACTCGCATTCGGAGCTGCCGAATGTCGCAACCCCTTGACAGCTTTGGTTGAGGCAAACTGTGATCAGCGGGAGAGAATGATCGACTCTCTTCGCGTGCAGGCGGCAAGGCCATGAAACTGGTGTTGGAAATCGTCGAAGGACCGCATCGCGGTGCCCGCTTTGAGTTTGCGGAGCATGACGTATTTCTTGTTGGCCGCGCTTCCGACGTCAACCTGGGCCTCACCCAGGACCCGCACTTCTCGCGCCGGCACTTCCTCCTCGAATTCAATCCTCCCAAGTGTCTCCTCCAGGATCTGGACAGCCTGAACGGAACATTTGTTAATGACAAAAAAGTGACTCGCTGCTACCTCGAAGACGGCGATGTCATCTCCGGCGGCAGGACCCGGATCCGCTTCTCTCGGGAACTTGAAGCGCACAGCGAAACCATCTGTGGCTCCTCCGCTGACATCGGGACCGATTTTGGCGACCTGCCGGTGGTGGTCGCCGAGCGTCCGCATTTCGACCCAGGACTCAACGCCCTCGACACACTGCCGGAGATGCCTTTCCTGCCGAGCTACGATGTGCTCCGGCTGCTTGGGCAAGGGTCGATGGGCATGGTGTATCTGGCCCGGCAACAGTCGACCGGGGCCCAATACGCCGTCAAGACAATCCTGCCAGAAGCCGCCCTGACGGAACGGGTGATGAACCTCTTCCTGCGGGAAGTGAGCATCCTGAGCCGCCTGCGTCACAAGCGAATCGTTCGCTTCCGCGACATGGGCATGTCGAACGGCATCTTTTTCTTCGTGATGGACTATGTCGAGACGATCAACGTCCGGCAGGTGCTCGCGCCGTTTAAGGAACGGGTCCGCATTCGGGCGATCGTGGCTCTCATCTGCCAAGTGCTGGAGGGCCTCGCCTACGCCCACGCCCGTGGTTTCGTCCACCGCGATTTGAAACCCGCTAACGTGCTGGTCGGCTGGCGTGGCACGAAACTGCGCGCCAAGCTGGCCGATTTCGGACTGGCCAAGAATTTTGAGAGTGCCGGATTTTCGGGCCTGACCTTCGATGGCGACCTGGTCGGCACCTGCGCCTTTATGCCACCGGAACAGGTCTCGAACTCCCGCGACGCCAAACCGACCAGCGACCTGTACGCCACGGCTGCCACGCTGTACTGGTTTCTGACGGGCGAGTTCCCACACGACTTCTCGCTCCGGAGCAACCCCCTGGCCGTAATCCTCGAACAGGACCCCGTCCCCATCGAAAAGCGGCTGCCAGGTTTTCCCGCCGACTTGGCGGCAATCATCAAACAAGGTCTCGCCCGCGAGCCGGCTGATCGCTTCCCCTCTGCCGACGAAATGCGTCTGGCGCTGTTGCCCTATTCGCAGCGCGAAGCCGCCGCGGTGCAGGACGACGACTGAGCGCTGCGCTGATTTTCGATTTTCGAAGACGGATCTTCGATTGCGGCGCGAAAGTTAGTAGCGGTCCCGATCTCACGAGCAGGGATCGTTTTAGTCGGTTTGACGACTATGCGGCGGTGCGTTCAGTTGTCATCCAATCAAGGATGCACCACGATACAGCCTCCCACCCGGCTGCCGGGCTGGGGGATGGACTGCAAGACACTTCGTGACCGGCATTTCTCCATGGCAAAATCCGCCCCCGCCCTGACCCCGGAGGGGCTCGCACCCAACCGGCTGACATCGCTCGACGCCTATCGTGGCTTCGTCATGCTGCTGATGATGGGCGAGGTTCTTCGCTGCTGTGCCGTGGCTAAAAACCTCGGCGGCGCGAGCCAAGTGTGGAACTTTCTCTGCCGCCAGCAGTCGCACGTCGAATGGACCGGCTGCGTGCTGCACGACATGATCCAGCCGTCGTTTTCGTTTCTGGTCGGCGTGGCGCTGCCGTTCTCGCTCGCGGCCCGCCGGTCGCATGGCCAGACGCCGCAGATGATGATGCTGCACGCGTGGTCTCGGTCGGTGGTGCTAGTCCTACTGGGTGTTTTTCTGCGTTCGACGCACAGCAACCAGACCAATTGGACGTTCGAGGACACCCTGTCGCAAATCGGCCTCGGCTACTTTTTCCTGTTCCTGCTGGGGATGCGCCCCACGCGCGACCAGTGGATCGGGCTGGTCGTGGTTCTTGTCGGATATTTTGCGGCCTTCGCCCTGTGGCCGCTGCCCCCCGCCAACTTCGACTATTCCCGCGTCGGCGTGCCACCGGGGTGGATCCAGCAACATGGACACACGGGGTTCGCGGCCCACTGGCAGAAAAACAGCAACGTGGCCTGGGCCTTCGATCGCTGGTTCCTGAACCTGTTTTCACGTGAAAAAGTTTGGGAATTCAACCGTGGCGGCTACAGCACGCTGAGCTTCATCCCCACGCTGGGAACGATGATCCTGGGTTTGCTCGCGGGGGGAGAATTGCAAAGCCCCAAATCGCCCGCCAGGAAAGTTCTGTGGCTCGTCATCGTCGGGTCCCTCTGTTTGGCGGCCGGATGGATGCTGGGACACTTCGGCATTTGCCCGGTTGTGAAAAAGATCTGGACGCCCAGTTGGACCCTGTTCAGCGGCGGCCTGTGCTGCTTCATGCTGGCGGCATTTTATGCTGTCGTGGACGGATTTGGCTGGCGTGGCTGGGCCATCCCATTGGTGGTCGTTGGCACCAACTCGATCGCGGCCTATGTCATTGCCCATCTCTGGGACGGGTTTATTGGCACGAGTTTGAAGACGCACTTCGGCACCAAGATATTCTCCGCCGCCGGTGCATCCTATGAACCGTTCGTCTTCGGAGTGTCCGTCCTGCTCTTGGAATGGCTGATCCTGCTGTGGATGTGGCGGCGGAAGATTTTTGTACGCATCTGAGAATGGCTGCCTACGCCCTGCATTGGCAGAAGGTTGAGGTTCGTGGCACCATGCTGGCAGGAGTACTGCAACCGCGATAGGTGAGAAGCGATGGCAGACATCGTCGGAATTGATTTGGGAACCACCAACTCCCTGTGTGCGATTTTCCGGGATGGCCAGCCGGTCCTCATCCCCAACGCCCACGGAGAATTTCTAACCCCTTCCATTGTCGGGATCCTGGACGATGACCAGGTGCTGGTGGGGGCCGCGGCGCGGGAACTTCGCGTCACCCGTCCGGAACGCTGCCAATCGACGTTCAAGCGGCACATGGGGTCGGACCGCAAGTTGAAAATCGGTGACAAGACCTTCACGGCCGTCGACCTGTCGAGCCTGGTGCTGCGGTCGCTCAAGGTGGACGCCGAGGCGTTTCTCGGCCGCCGCGTGAAGGAGGCCGTCATCACCGTCCCGGCCTATTTCAATGACCTGCAGCGCAAGGCGACGCGCCGGGCGGGTGAACTCGCGGGGCTTCGCGTCCGCCGGATCATCAACGAGCCGACGGCGGCCGCGCTCACGTATGGATTTCACGACCGCAAGTCTGACAAGAAACTGTTCATTATCGACCTGGGTGGCGGCACATTCGACGTCACACTGCTCGAGGTGTTCGAGGGCAGCCTGGAGATCATTTCGACCGCTGGCGAGAGTTTTCTCGGTGGCGAGGATTTCACCGACCGACTGGCCGCCACGGTGTTGAAGGGACAGGGGTTGGAACTGGAGGCGGCGGAGATGAAATCGCCGTTGCTCGTGTCCCGCCTGCGGCAGGAGTGCGAGCTGGCCAAACGCCGATTGCTGGACGCAGAGGAAGCTGTGATCCGCCTGCCCAACAGCCGCGGGCTGATCGACGAAGGCGCAAAGACCGTAACATTGACTCGACAAGAATTCGCCACTGTGGTTCAGCCACTGCTGGACCGCGTGAAGGGTCCCATTGGCAAAACCCTGCGTGACGGGCGCTGTGAACCAGCCGACCTGGAGGACGTGATCCTTGTCGGCGGCGCGACACGCATGCCGGCAATGCGGAAGTTCGTGGCGGACTATTTTCAGCGTGAGCCACTGTGCCGGTTCAACCCGGACGAAGTCGTGGCTCTTGGGGCGGCGGTCCAGGCGGCGTTGATCGCCGATGATGCCGCGGTCGAAGACATGGTGATGACGGATGTCTGCCCGTTTACCCTGGGTGTGGAGGTCGGAAAAGAGTTTGCCATGCGGCATATGGATGGATATTTCATGCCGATCATCCATCGCAACACGACCATTCCCGTGTCGTGTGAAAGGGATGTCGTTACCGTTTCGCAGAATCAGCAGGAAATGACGATTCGCGTCTACCAGGGGGAGGGGCGGCGGGTCCAGGACAACCTGCTGCTGGGACAAGTGAAAGTGACCGGCATTCCGAATGGCCCCGCCGGCCAGCATGTTTCCATCCGTTTTACCTATGACGTCAATGGCATCCTGGAGGTCGAAGCCTTTCTGCCTCCAAACGGCAAGAAATTCACCACGGTGATCAAGAACAACGCGCAGGATCTGACCGAAGACGAAGTCGAGGCAACGCTGGCCCGCATGCGGGAATTAAAGTTCTATCCCCGCGACGATGTGGTCAATCAGCGGCTGCTGCTCTTTGCCGAGAAGGCCGTGGGTGAGGTCAGCCAGTACGACCGCGAGTCGCTCGAAGAGGCGCTGGATCTGTTTGAAGTGTCGATGGCCTCCGGCGACCGGGTTAGCTTTGCATCAGCCCGCGAAGGGTTGCTGATGGTCCTCGCCAGCCTGGGAGTGCATTATGACGGCGATGTCGGAGCCACGGACGCCGAAGGCTGACCTGGCCGGTCCTGCTGGCGGTCATTTGTCTCGGTCCCTGCCATCCGCAATAATTCACCTGGCTCCATCAGAAAACCACATCCACAAAGCGTCCGAGGATTCATGTCTGTCCTGTCCCCCGCCGACCTGCTGACGCAGCTTCAATGGCGGTATGCGACCAAGAAATTCGACACCGAACGGAAGATTTCTGCGGAACACTGGCGGGCGCTGGAAGAGGCCTTGGTGCTGACACCCAGTTCCTTCGGCCTGCAGCCGTGGCGATTCGTGGTAGTGACCGATCCAGAGGTCAAGACGCGGCTCAAAGCCGTCTCCTGGAACCAGGATCAGCCGGTCGGTTGCTCGCATTACGTTGTGTTCGCGCTCCGCGATCAGTTGTCACCTGCAGACATCGAGCACTATCTCGACCGGATTGTCGAGGTCCGCGGCGTGGAGAAGGACAAGCTGGCGGGCTTCCGCAAGATGATGCTGGGCACCCGTGAGCAGATGCTGGCCACCGGCGTGCTGAACGAGTGGGCCACACGGCAGGTATATATCGCCCTGGGCAATTTCATGACCGCCGCGGCGGTGCTGGGGATCGACGCCTGCCCGATGGAGGGGATCGAACCGGCCAAGTATGACGAAATTTTGGGGCTGAAGAGCCAGGGCTTTGCCACGGTGGTTGCCTGCGCCGCCGGCTATCGTGCGGTCGACGACAAGACGGCGGCCGTGGCTAAGGTCCGGTTTCCGGTCGACGAAGTGGTGCGGCACATCTGATGACTGCCGCGCCCGAAATTGTTGAGCCTCAAGCTGCGCCCGTATGCCGATTGATCGTCGATTCGCCGGCCTCTGGGGCCTGGAACATGGCTGTCGAGGAAGTCCTGCTGGAAGCCGCGTTGCAGGGAACCTGCTCGGTCCGCTGCTACCAATGGTCCGCAGCCACCCTTTCCCTGGGATATTTTCAGCCTGCCGCCGAGGCCAAAAGCCCCCAGTGGACGGGAACGCCAGCGGTCCGCCGGCTGTCCGGCGGCGGTGCCATCCTGCATGACCGCGAACTGACCTATTCGTTCGCCCTGCCAGCCGGGCATCCGCTCGCGCGCAATCCGCGGGACCTGTATGAAATTGTGCATCAGCAGGTGATTGAACTGCTCGCGGAACACGGCGTAACCGTGGCTCCGCGCGGCGAAACGAAATCGGAACTCAAAGCAGAATTCTTGTGTTTCGCCCGCGGCGATGACTTTGATCTGGTGCATTCCGGCTTCAAAGTCCTGGGCAGCGCGCAGCGGCGGCGGCAAGGCACGGTCTTGCAGCACGGCAGCCTGGTACTGCATCGGTCCCCACGGGCTCCCATGTTTCCCGGCCTGTGCGACCTGGCGCAGGTCACGCTCAATGCCGACGCCCTGGCCATGCCTCTGGCCCTGCGGATCGGCCAGTCATTGCTCGGCCCCATTGAAGCCGGCTCCCTGACCGCGGCAGAGCGTATTCGAGCCGAGGCGTTGGTCCACGAACGCTATTCACATTTGGAGTGGAAGTAGATTGACGAGGTCTCAATCCAATCCGCGGATCATCTCAGATTTGGCCAGTTGCATTGGCGCGACGCACTCGGACGGGAGATGATAGAAAACGGGGTCCGACCGGAACATCGAACACCATGAATTCCAACTGGCAGACACTTCACACCCTGCATCCGCGCACATGGCACGACAACCGCTTCGTGTACCCGGTGCTGTCGCGCCGCAGCCAGGGGATTTCAATCGGGATCAATCTCAACCCCGACAAGGTCTGCAACTTCGACTGCATCTACTGCCAGGTCGATCGCCGCAGTGAGGCGGAGACGCGGTTTGTCGGCATCGAACAACTGCTGGCCGAAGTCGATGACATGTTGGAGCGGGTGACCTCGGGGACGCTGTTCGAGGAGGATGGTTTTCGCGACGTGCCGCCGGAAAAACGCCGATTGAATGACCTGGCGTTTTCGGGTGATGGCGAACCGACAACTTATCGCAATTTCGATGAGATCGTGTCGGCGGTGGCGGACTTGAAGCGCCGGCGCGGCCTGACTGCCGTGAAGATGGTGTTGATCACCAACGCGAGCATGCTGCACCGGCCGGTGGTGCAGCGCGGATTGTCGATTCTGGATGCGAACCAGGGCGAAATCTGGGCGAAACTGGAGGCCGGCACCGACGGCTATTATCAACTTGTGGAGCGCACCAAGATCCCGTTTCGACAGATTCTTGACAACATTACCACGGCATCACAAACGCGGCTCCTCGTCATTCAAAGTCTCTTCATGCGGATTCATGGTGAAGCCCCGCCCGCGGAAGAAATCTCGGCGTTTTGTGCCCGATTGGATGAAATTCTGCAAAGCGGAGGTCGGCTGTCGAAGGTGCAGGTTTATACCGTCGCCCGCACCCCCACCGAGAGTTTTGTGACCTCGCTCACCCTGGCCGAGTTGCAGGCCATCGCCGACGAAATCACGACGACAACGGGCATTCCGGCGGATGTGTTTCCTTAACTGTACCAGCCAAAGAAACCACCTTGCCAGACTCCCGAGAGCATCGCGGACCGCACCCTGACGACGAGCGGCTGTTTGCCGCCGAACATGTGCCACTGCTTCGCGAGGCGGTCACGCATCTGTCGTGGCTGCTGAGCCACCGCTACGCGTGGAAGTCGGCCCTCAAGCTGGTGGGCGACCGGTTTGCGCTGACAGAGCGGCAACGGACCGCTGTGCTTCGTTCCGCTTGTGCGGACCAGTCACTCGAGCGGCGGAACACCGTCGAAGTGAGTTCAGCGGCCCTTCGCGGCCAGCCGCTCGCCATCGACGGCTTCAACCTGCTCACGACGATTGAGGCGGCGCTGTCACAGGGGGTGATTCTCATCGGCCGCGACGGTTGCTTTCGCGATATGGCCAGCATGCACGGCAGCTATCGCCGCGTGGCTGAAACTGTCCGTGCGTTGGAGCTGATTGCAGATTCCGTGGGACAGCTTGGTGCCGAGTCCTGCGTCTGGCTGCTCGACAGTCCCGTGTCCAACAGCGGCCGGTTGAAAGGGATGATCCAGGATGTCGCGGCCACGCGCGGATGGGCCACCACTGTGCAGATCGTTCCCGATCCCGATCCGCTGCTGGCAGCGTCATCCGACATTGTCGTGTCCGCCGACAGCCAGATCCTTGACCAATGTGGCCGCTGGTTCAATCTCGCGGCATGGGTGATTGAAGACGAGGTCAATGATGCCTGGAGCATTGATCTGCGGGACGGAGCGGGACCAAACGTCCTCACTCAGCCGATTCCTTAAACCGGTAGCCGATGCCCCGGACAGTTTCGACGAGGTCACCCTTCTCGCCGAGTTTCTGCCGCAGCGACTTCACATGGACATCGATCGTCCGCTCGAGGACGAGCGTGTCATCGCCCATGCAGGATTCCATCAGTTCGTGGCGGCTGAAGGCGCGGCCGGGCTGGCGGATCAGGGTCCACAGCAGCTTGAATTCAGTTGGCGTCAGCTTGAGTTCCTCGGCACCAACAGAGACTTTGTGCTGCGGGCGGTCGATTTCGACACCGTGGCAGGTCACAACGTCAGATTCGGACTCCACGAGTTGCTTGCGACGGACCAGCGCCTTGATCCGCTGCATCAGTGGCTTGAGTTTGAACGGCTTGGTGACGTAGTCATCGGCCCCCATCTGGAAACCCACCACCTCGTCGACCTCCTCGCCGCGGGCTGTCAGCATCAGAATCGGGATTTCCTTCGTCCGCGGACTGCTGCGGAGTTGGCGGCAGACTTCCAGGCCTTCGATGACGGGCAGCATCAAATCCAGCAGCACCAGATCGGGCAGCAGGGACATCGCCCGCCGCAAGCCGTCCTGTCCGTCCGTGGCACTGGCGACGATGTACCCCTCCTTTTGCAGGTTGTAGGTCAGCACCTCAACGAGCGACCGCTCGTCTTCGATGATCAGAATCGTCTGTTGAGACATGGGAGGGGAATGCTGCGAGAAATGAGTGAATCGGAGGCCGGGTTGGGGGAATGAATCAATGCCCAATGTCCCAATGACCAGTGCGGTGCGACGGAAAATAATTCTGCATGGGCCGTAAGGACCGGACAAAGAATAAAAGCACACTTCAAGGTGCTGACCAAAGGCCGGCCTTAGACAACGACAAGGGGGAACCACGCATTTTTACGAATAAGTCGAATGTCACGAATGACAACGAGCAGGATTCCATCGCCAGCGAAACCATGCCGGTTGATGATTCGTGGAATTCGTAAAATTCGTGCAAAGTATTGGTTCATTTATGACCGTACGATTCCCGCACCGTTTTGCAGACCTCTTGACTTCACCAACAACGTCATTCGTTATCCCTGATTGCGTTCGCTGTTGGATTGGGACAAATGTCACAGTTATTGTTGCTGCGATCCTGAAACGTGACCGACCATTTGGTCATTATTTCATTGGTCATTGAGTCATTCCTTACCCGGTCTCCACTTTTCCGCCCCGTGGCGGACAATCTCCCCTTCGACCAGATACACCACGTCCTCGGCGATGTTGGTGGCATGGTCGGCCACGCGTTCCACATGGCGTGAGGCGGAAAAGAGCTGCATCGCCTGGTCGATCAGTTCCGGCTTCTCCTGCATCAGGACCAAAAGTTCATCGATAATCTCGCGGTTCAGGCTGTCGACAATGTCGTCCTGGCCACAGACACTGCGGGCCAGGCGGCTGTCGAGGTTCACGAACGCATCAATCGAAAGCCGCAGCATGTCGAGCGCCACATGGGACATGTGGCTCAGCTTCTCCGGAATCTGCACCTTCGGACCGCCGACCAAGCCCATGGCCCGCTCGGCAATGTTGACGCCCAGGTCGGCCACCCGCTCCAGTTCCCAGGCGATCTTGAGGACTGTCGTGACGCGCCGCAGATCCTGAGCCACCGGTTGGTGCAGGGCCAGAATCTTGAGGCACTCCTCTTCAATCCGCACATCCCACTTGTCGATCTCATCGTCGCGCTTCAGGAGTTCGTTGGACAGTTCGATGTCCGGGGAACTCAGATCCTGAACCGCCTTGTGGACCACATCCTCCACCATCGCGCACATCGACATGATGTACCTGTGCAGGACTTCCAAATCGCGCGTCAGATGAACAGACATGTGAATCAACCAAACCGGCCGGTGATGTAGTCCTCGGTCTGCTTCTCTTTGGGCTTCAGAAACAGCGTTGAAGTCTCGCCCATCTCCACCAGTTTCCCCTGGTAGAAAAACGCCGTGTAGTCGCTCACGCGGGCTGCCTGCTGCATGTTGTGCGTGACGATGACAATCGTGTAGTTTTCTTTCAGCTCCGAGACCAGGTCTTCAATCCGCGAGGTGGAGGACGGGTCGAGTGCTGAAGCCGGTTCGTCCATCAACAGCACTTCGGGGCTGGTGGCGAGGGCTCGTGCGATGCACAACCGCTGCTGCTGCCCGCCGGAGAGGTTCAAGGCTGAATCGTTGAGACGGTTGCGCACCTCATCCCACAAGGCAGACTTTTTCAGCGAATCCTCGACGATGCCATCCAGAATGGAGCGTTTGTTCGTGCCGGCAATCCGCGGCCCATAAGCCACGTTTTCGTAGATCGACTTGGGAAACGGATTCGATTTTTGAAACACCATCCCCACGCGTTTTCGCAGGGCAACCACATCGATTTCCGGGTCGTAAACATCGACGCCATCCAGCAAGACCTGCCCGGTCAGCCGCCGGACTTCGATCAGGTCGTTCATCCGGTTCAACGTACGCAGAAACGTGCTTTTGCCACAGCCCGATGGCCCGATCAAAGCGGTCACATGACGCGCCCGGATCGGCAGGCAGATGTCAAACAGGGCCTGGCTTGAGCCGTAGAAAAAATTGAGGTTCTTCGATTCGATTTTGGGCAGTTCATCATCCGCACCCGTGCCGGCAGCACTGCCGGGACGTGGCGGCCCTTTGCTGGCGGCCAGATGGGAGAGTGAGGGTGGAATAACCATGCTGAGAAATTCCTACCAGCGCGACTGCCGCTGGAACCGGCTGCGGATAAAAATGGCGATGCCATTCAGCGCCAGCAGCATCGCCAACAGGACCAGGATGCCCGCGGCAGAAAGTGATACGGAAAACGTGGGATCGGCTTGCCGAATCCACTGATAAATAACGAGCGGCAACGCCGTGAAGGACGAAAACGGGACATGGGCCAGATCGCCTGGCGACTGAAACACCTGGCCGACACTACGAATGTCGCCCGGTGTCTCCTGCAAAAATGTGGGCACGCCAATGATGATCAGCGGAGCCGTTTCGCCAATCGCTCGCGAGATCGCCAGAATCACGCCGGTGGAAATTCCCGGCACGGCTGCTGGCAGCACCTGATGCCAGATCGTCTGCCAGCGCGTGGCTCCCAGCGCATACGACCCATGGCGGATCGACGGAGGCACCGCCCGCAATGCTTCCTGGGTGGCAATGATAACCACCGGCAACACCAGCAGGCTTAATGTCAAAGCGCCGCTCAGGACCGAGGCTCCGAGAGGCAGAGGAATCGCCAAGCCCAGAACCTTCCACGTCCCTGGCTCCTTGAACATCCCAAACATCCGCACAAACACTGTCAACCCGAGGATGCCGTAGACGATCGATGGCACACCCGCGAGATTGGCGAGGTTCAACTGGATAAAGCGGGTCGTCCAGTTGGCCGTCGCGTACTCTTCAAGGTATAAGGCCGCGCCGATGCCAATCGGAATCGAAATCACCACCGTGAACAGAATCACCCAGAACGTGCCCCAGAAGCCGGCCAGCAAGCCGGCCTGACCAGGATAGGTTGAGTCCGAATTGCTCAAGAACCCCCAGACCGTCTGACGGGGGGGAGTGGCGACGCCTTCCAGTTCCGCGCTGGTCTCGGCCGCTGGAGCCTGTTCCTCAACCAGTTCGCACTCGACCTCTCCCGTGAGCGACAAGCGACCCTGATTCAGGACTGGCGTTCCTTTGAGTTGCCACACGCCATTCTCGCTGGGCAAAGTTGTTGCGTCGGGGACGGTGACCACCAGATCTCCGAGTCTGACCTCGAGAGGCGATGGCTGGCTGGGTCGAACCGCAAGACCAGTCAGGGTGACCCGCGCGGGCGGGATCTCTTCCACCGGTCGGCGGATTTTTTTGACTTTGGTGGCCGCAAATTCCAAGCGGCCAGTCTTGGAGACAGTCAATTGTCCCGTGAGTTTGACAAACCCCTTGAGATGCTCCTGGCTCTGTTCACCGACGACAAGAATTGGGCTGGCGTTGGCGACTTGAACTCCGACAGGCCCCTGAAAATAGCCACTGGCCCGCCAGATCAGGATCCCGATCAGGAACAACAACACCAGCAGACCGACCCAGGTGGACGAGCCACAGGCCAATTCAAACACGACCCCAATCGCCCGGCGTGTGAAGGGCGTGTTGGAGTTCGCGGGAGTACCTGCGGCTTTGGCAGGAGCGGGGGCCACGTGGCTCAATGGTAGACCTCCCGGAACCGGCGCAGAATCAACTGAGCCACGACATTGGTCGCGAGAGTGATCAAAAACAGCGAGGCCGCCACAGCGTACAGGCTGTAATCCTGAACGGTACCGACGGAGGTCTCACCGCCAGTGATGTCGACAATGAAGGCCGTCATCGTCTCGGTGGTTTCCAGCGGATTGAAGGAGCCCGTGGCATTCTGCCCCACGGCGATCGTGACCGCCATCGTTTCACCCACCGCCCGCGAGAGGGCGAGGAGGCATGAGGCCAGAATTCCCGAGAGCGCGGCCGGCAGGACGACGCGGACGGAAACGTCGAACTTGGTCGACCCGAGGGCATATGCCGCCTCGCGCAGGCCACGCGGGACCGACCGGAGCACGTCTTCGCTGAGCGACGAGACCATCGGCAGAATCATGATCCCCACGGTGATTCCACCGGCAAGCGCGTTGAACGTGTCGACATGAAACCCAAGCAACCCTTGGAACACGGGCTTCAAGACGAATGGCGTGAGAAACAGCAGGGCAAAGTAACCGTAAACCACTGTCGGAATACCGGCCAGCATTTCGAGCGTAGGCTTCACGAAACCGCGGAAACGGGGAGAGGCGTACTCACTGAGATAAACCGCGCTGGCCAATCCCAGCGGCAGTCCGATCAGCGAGGCGATGCCCGCCACCATGAAGGTGCCGATTACCAGCGGCCGAATGCCGAAATGCTGCTGCTCGGGCGCATTGGACGGAGTCCACTCGGGAGCCGTGAGGAACTCGGTCACCGTGACGTGCGGGCGGCCCTCTGGCTCAACCCGGAAGAACTGAATCGTCTGCCAGGTGAGGATGCAGATGATGCTGACTGTCGTCAGCACCGACAGCAGGGCGCAGCCGAACAACGCCAGTCGGATCGCTTCTTCCCAGGCTCTGCCCCAGGAAAAGACGCGCCGCAGTGAGGGTTGTTTCGAGTTTTCAGCGAGAGGCACTTTTGGCACAAACCACCCTTCGGTGCGTTCAACCAATCAATCCGCACCGGGTGAAACGCGTGTCTATTTGCCTTCCAGGGCTTTCAGCGATTCCTTCTTGACCTTCTCGTCCACTTCCACAAATCCGACATCGGAAACGAGTTCCTGCCCGTCGACCAGATAGTATTTCAGAAACGCGGCAACTTCTGGCCTGGCGAGCGCCTTCTTCGACACATACAGGAACAACGGTCGCGAAAGCGGAGTGTAACTGCCGTCTTCAATCGTCTCCGGCAGCGGCTTGACGAATTTCCCCTTGCCACCGGCCGGAGCGATGGCCACGGCCTTGACCGTGTCTGCGTTCTCCACATAGTAGGCGTAGCCGAGGTAACCCAGCGCGTACTGGTCTTCGGCAACACCTTTGACCAGCAGGTTGTCATCGGAACTCTTCGTGTAGTCGGTGCGGCTGGACTTCGCCGTCCCCACAATCACTTCCGTAAAGTAATCGAACGTCCCCGAATCTGCATCCGCTCCATAGAGGCGAATTGCCTGGTCCGGCCATTTCGGATCCAAGTCTTTCCACGTTTTGACCTTGGAATCGGGTGACCACAGTTTCTTGAGCTGCTCCACCGTCAACTGCGAGCAGAATTTATTCTTCTTGCTCACGATCACTGACAGGCCATCCACGGCGATGGTGAGCTTCACATATTCGATGTTGTTCTTCTTGCACTCCGCGATCTCTTTCTCGGATATCGGCCGTGAGGCATCATTGATGTCGATTTCGCCGACCACGAACTTCTTGAATCCACCGCCGGTCCCCGACACGGCGATTTGGATTTTCACATCCTTGTGTTTCTCGCGAAATTTCTCAGCCACGACCTTCGTGACAGGGAACACTGTGCTCGAACCATCGACCACGATCGTGCCCTTGAGGTCGGCGGCACCGGCCGAGAGGCAGCCGCCAAGCAGCACGCCACACACCACGAGCAGGGATGACGAGATTGGTCGCGAGAAGGACACGCGGGGACTCCGTGAGATCGAGCGTTTTCTTGTCAGTTCGAGTTGGATGCATGCTAGTGTCGAATTGTGAAGATTGCCACGCCGGAGATGTGAAGATTGGATGAAGATGCGCAGCCCGCAAGCGAGGAAGTCCGACAGCGGATGGAGAAGGTGGCTCAAGCCGCCCATCCGCGCCAGGGGTTCCGCAGCGAGCAATAACTGACCAAACTTCTTCACCGCAGCAGGACCGCCACGCTGGTCTCGGCATCTATGCGGGAGAAGGTATGCAGCACAATCACTTTTCCAGCGTAACCTGCGCGAATCTCGTGCTTCTGCGTGCCGAAGAAGTCGACGACGGTTCCCAGCAGCGCCCCGGTTTCGACATCGTCACCCAAGGCCACTGTCGGCTCAAAGAAGCCCTCCACCGGCGACGGATGATTGATCTGCATGTGGCCCGCACCGGGCCGGTTGTCTTCCACTACGATCTGGTCCAGCGAAGTGATGTGTTCCACGGGAGCAATCATCTGCAGCGAAGCCAGAATATTTTTGCACCCATGCACGTAAGCGGTGATGCCGGCGGGATTGCACGCGGCCCCGCCTTCGTATTCACAGTAGATGGCAGGGATGTTGGCATCGCGGGCGACCGACAGCGACCGCCCATTGAAGGAGGGATCGGTCCCCCACACGATCGGCAGCCCAAAGACCCGCGCCATCTGTCGCTGCGCGGCCAGCACCAACGGATCGGCGTGCAAAATGTACCCCGCCAAGGGCAAAACTTTGAGCCGCGTCCCTCCAGTGTGCAGATCGATGTAATGCGTGGCTTTCCGGATCAGTTGCGACAGTTCGAACGCCACCTGTTCCGTGATCGAACCGTCGGCCCTGCCGGGGCACGTTCGGGCCAGATCGAGCCCGTCGTCTCCGGTCCGATGTCCGCGCCGAAACGCGCCAACATTTACGACAGGCACCAGCGTGACCGATCCCCGCATCAGTGCCGTCGGCAGCTCTTCCGCCAGGCGGCGAATCGCCGCCATCGGTTCGAACTCGTCACCATGAACGCCACCGGTAATCAACAGCCGCGGTCCCGGTTGGGTCGCAGTGATAGTCCGGGATTCAAACAGTGCCATGAACAGGGTCCATCTGAGGGAAAGTGCCACGTCTTCCGGTGGCCGTTGGCACAATCGCAAGGCGATTGGCGGATTGCAATGGTTCCGGAACGGCTAGGTCCATCGGTGGCTCGATTCCGCGCGGGGGGTGGTCCGTCACACTCGCGGCCCTTTACGCCCGGCGCAGAGTAAACACCGTGATTTCCGGGCGGACGTTGAATCGGACGCGGATGGAGTAACCGAGGCCACGGTTGATGTAGAGACGGCGGCCGTTGGACAGGTCAAAGGCACCACTCGTGTAACGCTTGTTTTTGACTGGGATTCGTGGCGGAGAAAGAAACGGTGCCTTGCATTGGCCGCCATGGGTGTGGCCCGAGAGGATCCAGCCACGGTAGCCGGACCAGATCGGCAAATCGACCACATCCGGGTTGTGGCACAACACCAGCGTTGGTTCTGTCGACGAAGGCAACTCGGTCATCAACCGCGGGTCGAACAACGGCCCCCAGTAATCCTCAAAGCCGATGATCCGCAGACCAGCCACGGTGATGGCAGCGTTGCGGAGCATGCGGCAACCGCAGTCTGTCAGGACCGCCGAAACGGCCATCGACGATTCCAGACTGGACCAGCCAGGTCCATAATCGTGGTTCCCCAAAATCCCCACGGTCGCCAAACTGGCCGGTTTCAATTCGGAGTAGACCCGGCGGGCCATTTCCAGCGGCGGGGTGCCATCGGCGTTGCTTGTTACAAAGTCGCCAGTCAGCACCAACAAATCGGGTTCCCATTGGGCGACAGTCTTGAACGCCGAGATGACGTACTGTTCGTCAACAATTGGCCCAACATGCAGATCACTGATTTGAATCAGCCGCTTCCCGTCCAACTCGGCGCCAAGCCCCGCAATTGGCAGATCGTGCTCCACAAATTCCAGCCAGTGTGGCTCGACCCCAATCGCGTAACCGGCCAGCCCAACGCCCATGACAAGCCCTCCAGCAGTGGCTCGCCGCAGCCACTGCCGCCGCGTCAGCCCAGGTCTCGCCGCCGGCGTTTCCGCGGAGCCGTTCTGATCGCTCGGCGGTGAATTGAAGTGAGTGAATTTCATGCCAAGGTATGCCGAGGTACTAGAAACAGAAACAGCATCGTTGATGGTTGAGGCTGTTGCGGCTCGCGCTTCACTCGCAATCGCCACACCCGTTGTCGAAACCGCCGCCATAGTGTGTCGCTCTGCAATTGTAGCGGCACAGCGCAAACCGTCCGATGAATGAGGATCGACCCGCGTGGCTCACCGGAGGGCTCGCGCCGGCTCGCGCCCTGCCGCTTTCATTTTGGCGGTACGGCGCAAGCCGGCGAGCACCCTTCCGCGAGAATTGCCTTTGGGTTGGCAACCGAGCCTCAAGAAAGGAACCGGGCCGCTGGACAAGTCCAGCGGCCCGGTTCGAGCAATCGATATGGGCAACGGCAACGCGATCAGATCAGTCCGGCGAAGGCCGCATCCGTCCAGCGGGTGTTGTTGGACCACTGGATGAGGTGGTTGTTCGAGGACAGCGTTCCGACCAGGTTGCCCCAACCGGTGGCGACGACCTGCGTCGGCGACAGGAAGCGGCCGGCGGCGGAGGCTCCGAACTCGTTGGTGAACAGCAGTCCGTCTGGCGTCACGGTGATCGTGGTGGCCTGGTTCACGTTGATGACCCAGTTGGTCGCCAGCGTGGGGAACACCGGGGCCGGTCCTGGAGGAGCGGGAGGAGCGGGAGGAGCCACCACGCCGGCCCGCGTCCAGGTGGTGTTGTTGGCCCAGTTGATCGTGTTGGCACTGGAAAGGTTGCCAACCAGCCCGCCCCAGGTGTCGGCGATGATCTGAGTACCGTTGAGGACACGTCCCTGGGCCGACTGGCCGAACTCATTGCGGAAGGTGAGCTGCGAACCATTCTGCGTGATGCTGGTCTGCTGGCCGTTGATGAGCCACGTTCCGCTGAGGTTCCCCGTGAAACTGTTGTCGACGGGCGGAGCCACCGGCGCGCCGGTCACATTGATGGTCAGCACATCGGTGTCGGACTGCGGTCCGCCGCCAACCGCGGACTGGTCGTTGGTGGTGATGGTGAGCGTCGTGGCTCCGGCAAAATTCGCCGGCGCGACGAAGACCGCCCCGGCCAGCGCCGCATTGATGTTGGACTGGGCCCCGGTGAAGGTCATGGTGGCGTCGGCCGTGCCGTCGCCCACGACAAACGTCAGGCCGGCAGTGCCGCTCAGCGAGACGGTGCCGTTGGCGGCGGTCAGCGTCACCATGATCGGAGCATTCCCCGCATCGGCGTCGGAGACCGCGATCAGGTTGCCCGGCACGGCCGGCCGGCTCCAACTGGTGTTATTGGCCCAGTTGATGACAGAGCCGGCGGCGGTTCCCCCCACGACATTACCGATCAGTCCGCCCCAGCCATCGGCGATGATCTGGCTATCGTTGAGAATCCTGCCTTGGACGGACTGGCCGAATTCGTTGGTGAGGATCAGGCTGCTGCCATTGGCGGTGATCCGGGTTGTCTGTCCGGCGATGCTCCAGTTGCCGGCCAGCGTGCTGGTGCCGGCCAGGAAGGTCAGCGGCTGACCCGCCACGACGGTCTGGGTGGCGGGCAGCGTGTTGACCGGCGCGATGTTGCCGGGTGTCACGCTGATGTTGACGATGTCAGTGTCGGCCTTGGCGCTGCCGCCGGTATTGCCCTGATCGTTGGTGATCAGCGTGATCTGCGCCTGGCCACTGAAGCCGTCGGTGGGGGTGAAGCTCAGGCCGTTGAGCGCGGTGTTGATGTCGGCAATTGTCCCCGTGAACGTCATGCTGACATCGTTGTTGCCGTCACCCGAGGTGAAGGTCAATCCGGCGTTTCCAGCCAGGCTGATCCGTCCGTTGGTCGCGAACAGCGTCACCTGGACGGGATTCACTCCGGCATCCACATCCGAGATCGACAGCGCATTGGCGTTCGCAGTGGAGAACACGATGGGAATGCCGGCGAAGGCGGCCTGGGCCAAGGGCACGGTGTTGATCGGCGCGTCATTCACACCGGTGACGAAGATGTTCGCCGTGTCGTCATCCATCAGCTGGCCGCCAATCCCCGAGTTCCCCTGGTCGTTGGTGACGATCCGCAGGGTCGCGGTGCCGTTGAACAGTGCCGTCGGCGTGAATACCAGACCGCTGAGCGCGGCGTTGATGGCGGCAATGGTTCCCGTGAATGTCTTGGTGGCGTTGGGCGTCAGGGCGG
Source organism: Planctomycetaceae bacterium (assembly GCA_021732845.1). Lineage (GTDB taxonomy): Bacteria > Planctomycetota > Planctomycetia > Planctomycetales > Planctomycetaceae > JAKFUF01. The sequence goes on from JAKFUF010000049.1 coordinate 88,925, forward strand.
CCCCCACCGAGAAGGTCAGGCCGGCACCAGTACTGAGCACAAAGGTGCCGTTGGTCGCGGTGAGCGTGACCATCACCGGGTTGTTGCCGGCGTCCGGATCGGAGATTGACAGGTTCGTGATCGTGACGGACGAACCTTCGGCGACCTGGGGCACGGCCCCGACGTTGTTGACCGGCGGATCATTGAAGGGATCCTGATTCTCGAAGCTCCCCATGTCGACACCCCCGACGTTCCGGGGAAAGCCGGTGCCGCGCTGGTCCAGCGTCAGTGTCGCACCGCCGACCGGGTTGACCGCCAAGGCCAGCCTCGCGGTGTTGATGGCGGGACTGCCGACCAGCAGCGCGTGGGTGGCGGTCAGGCCGCCATTGTTTGCCAAGGCACCCAGTACGGGATCGATGAGTGCCGCAGCCGTGCCGATGAAGTTACCGTTGGCATCGGCAGTATAGTTGCCATTCACGTCGACGGGCGCGGAGGCCGTCAGGATCGTACCCGCATTGCTGCCGATCAGGCTGCTGCGGAGTGTCAGCGTGCCCAGGAATCGCAGATCTGGATTTGTGGTGGCGGTGTTCGTGGCGACAATTGAGTTGCGGATGGTGATCGCGGCATTCCCGGCCTGGTACAAGCCGCCGCCGCTGGCCGCATCGTTGAGGGCGATTGTCGTGTTGGTGACGGTCATCGGGCTGGTGTTGATCCAGATCGCGCCGCCGTTGCCGAACTGCGAAGTGTTGCCGGACAGCGTGCTGTTGGTGATGATCACCTGGCCAGAGTCCGCCGCGATCGCCCCGCCGTCCGCGCCTAGGCCGAAAGTGTTGTTGCCGGACAGCGTACTCGACGTGATCGTGAGATTGCCGGCATTCACGGCAACGGCGCCGCCGGAAGAGTTTGTTCCGAACGTGAAGTTGTTGGAGAGTGTCGAGTTGGTGATGACGACGTTGCCCGTGACAGCCGCGATCGCCCCGCCCGCGGCATTCATCCCACCCGTGCTGTTTCCGGTAATCGTGCCGTTGGTGATGGTCAGCGTGCCAGTCAGCGAGGAGAGGATCGCACCGCCGGAGGCATTGTCCGCGGTGACGGTGCCGTTCCTCAGGGTCATGCCGTTGAGGGTGACGTTGGTGGTCGTGGCGAGGATGTTGAAGATTCGTGAATTGAAATTGCCGCTCACGACGGGCGTGGTGGTCAGGCTGCCGATCGTGACCGCCTCACTGATGACGATTTCATCCAGCCGCAGCGTCTGCGTCACACCGTTGAGGGCGTTGGCAAAAGTGATTGATTCTGTTCCCAGGAAGCCGTTGGAAAGATAGACGGCCTCGCGGAGTGACAGGTCGCCCACGGTATAGACACCGTCGTTCTCGTCGGACGAGTTGTCCACCAGCAGCGGATTGCCGCTGAAGGCCTGCAGTTCATAGGCGCCGATGTCGACGTTGGCGCCATTCAGCCGGAAGAAGCGGCCCGAACCGCGCTGGTCGCCCGTCAGGGCAGCGGCGGCGGCATTGCTCCCGGCGTTGATGGCCCGGCTGCCCGAGAGCAGCGAGTGGGTCATGGTCAGGCCGCCGTAATTACCAAGCGCGCCCAGCATGGGATTGATCAAGCCCGCGACAGTGCCGCCGATGAGGTTGCCCTGCGCATCGGCGGTCTGGGCCTCCACCAGGGCCGTGTTCGCGCCAGTCCCAATCAGGTTGTTCATAAACGTGCCGGCGGCCGGGGCGGCCGCGACGGTCACATCCTGGGCCATGGCGGCCGCGGCAGTATTGCCGGCGACGATGGTGTTCCGCATGGCCAGCGCCGCCGTCCCGGCGACGCCGCCGCCGGTGCCGCCGGCGGTGTTCAGCGTGAACGTGTCATTGAGGAACGTGGCCGAGTTGTTGGTGTAAAACAGGCCGCCGCCATCACCCGTGGCCATGTTGCCGGTGAAGGTGCTGTTCGTGACGGTGAACGTCCCCACGGTCACGGCAACGGCACCGCCGCGCCCGCCCGCCATGTTGCCGTCGAAGGTGCTGCCGCTGATCGTCAGCGGTCCGCCACCCGACAAGACCGCCCCGCCGTCGCTGGTCGCGGTGTTCCGGGAGAAGGTGCTGTTGGTGATCGACACGCTGGCGGCCGTCGTGGTGGCGATCGCGCCGCCCGTGGACACGGCACCGGTCACCCGGTTGTTGATAAACTGCGAAGAGTCGATGGCCAGCGCGCCGCTCGAAGAAAACAGGATGGCGCCGCCGGCACTGCTCCCGGAGGTGACCAATCCGTTCTGCAGCGTCAGCCGGCTGACAGACAGCGGGGCGGTGCCGGTGACATTGAAGATGCGGGACAGGCCGCCGGCATCAACGGTGATCAGTCCCGGCCCGCTCGTGGGGCCGTTGATCATCAGCGGATTCGTGACCGTGAGCTGGCCCAGGGTCAGGTTGATCGTTCCTGTCAGGCCCGCCGCGAAGGTGATTGTGTCGGGGTTCGGTCCGTTGACGGACGTGCCGGTGTCGGTCGTGCCGCCGTTGTTGGCGACATTGATCGCCTCCCGCAGGGTCACCTGGTTGTCGCCGGCTGTCGTGTTGTCAGCCAGCGTGGTGACCGTGATGTTGGCGAGCAACGCGCGGCTTTCCAGTGACTCAATGCGGGTCCGCAGCCGCGGCGCTCCGCGCCGCCGCGCCGTGACCGTGCGGACTTCCCACCAAGATCCGAGTTTCCGCCAGTTCCAGAGCACCATGAAAGCCTCGCCGCCGAATATCGTGAACCAGGGATGAGAGAGACCAGGGACCGCAGTGATGACTGACCAGGGACCGCCTGATGAAATGTGTGAATTCGACGATAGCTTGCCGAGATATCCATCGGCAAGAGGATGTTTGGAGAAAAATGCCCCGGCGCATTGACCTGGTGCCGCGCGGATGATCTCGCCCACATTCGCGGGGAGAAAAGAATCCTGCCCCGTCCTGCGAGTTCTGGCCCCGCCCGCAACCGGGCCATCCGTCACGCGATTCGCCGGCGGCCACGGCACGGCACGTGGCGCAGGTCACCGCGCTGAGCGAGCCAAATGTCAGTCGAACAGGTAGCTCACCGACTCGTTGCGGTGAATCCGCTTGATCGCCTCGCCCAGCAGGGGGGCGACGCTCACCACCTTGAGGTTGGGAAAGGTCTGCTTCTCGGTCAGTGGGATGCTGTTGGTGACCACCACCTCGTGAATTGGCGCCTCGCGCAGCAACGCGGTGGCCTTGCCGCAGAACACCGCATGCGTGGCTCCCACGAAGATCTTGGACGCACCGTGTTCATGCACGATATTGACCGCCCCGACGATCGATCCGGCGGTGCTGATCATGTCGTCGAACAGCAGGGCGATCTTGCCATCGATCGGTCCGCCGATGAGATTGGCCTGTTTTGTTTCGGTCGCGCTCGAGCGGCGCTTGTCCACGATGCACAGCGAGCCCCCCAGATGCTCCTGGTGCTGGACCGAGCGTTTGATGCTGCCCTCGTCGGGGCTGACAACGACAATCTGGTCCTGCGGCAGCCGCAGGGAACGAAAATAGTCATCGATGATCGGCGCGGCGTACAGATGGTCCACCGGCACATCGAAAAACCCCTGGATCTGCGCGGCATGCAGGTCCATCGCCAGCACGCGGTCGGCCCCCGCCTTGGTGATCAGGTTGGCCACGAGTTTGGCGGTGATCGGCACGCGGCCGGAGTCTTTGCGGTCCTGCCGGGCGTAGCCGAAGTAGGGGATGACCGCCGTGATCCGCGCGGCGCTGGCCCGCTTGCAGGCGTCGATCAGCACCAACAGTTCCATCAGGTTCTCATTGACCGGCGGGCTGGTCGGCTGAAACAGATAGACATCCATGCCGCGGATGTTCTGATCGATCTTGAGGCCGATCTCGCCATCTGGAAAATTCCAAATGGCCACCTTGCCCATGCCGATCCCCAGATAGTCCGCCACCTCGGCGGCGAGTTTGGGGTGCGCGCGTCCGCTGATGATCGTCAGGTGTCCGTGCATCGCCCCTGTCTCCCACCAACCCGGTCACGATTTTGTGTCACCGTAAACCAGCCACGTCCCCCGCACAAGTCCGGCATTATTTTTGTGGGCGAGTCTCGCGTGCCGTGGCTGCGGCTGTCACGTGCGAAAGATGAAATAGACCGCGCCGCACATGCACAGGCCGGCCCAGACGAAGTTCAGCGAGATTGGCTTCTGCATGTAGTAGACCGAAAAGGGAACGAAGACCCCCAAAGTGATGATCTCCTGCAGGATCTTGAGCTGGCCCAGCTCAAACTTGTGCGCATTCCCGTAGCGGTTTGCCGGAACCTGCAGGACATATTCGAAAAAGGCAATCAGCCAGCTCACGACCACGGCGACGTACCAGGGCTTCTCGGCGAGATCCTTCAAGTGGCCGTACCAGGCAAAGGTCATGAAAATGTTTGACAGGATCAACAGCCCTGTGACAACCAGGATCGGCGGCATCGGAGGCGTTCCACGAGGAGTGACGAAATCCATTTCCGCGGCAGTATAGCGGCGGTACCGGTTCTCGGCAGCGTGCCGGAACGCGGAAGCAGTCGCCTCAAATCTGCAACCGTGCGGTCAACGGCAGCTCGGCACGCTGGTTGCTAGAATTGCGGCACACCGTCGTTCGCAGCTCTTTGTTACAAACTGGCCCCACGATGTCCGAGAGTTCTTTTGCCGCCCAGCCGTACGCCGGGATCGCCACGTTCGGCCGGCAGCCACACACCCGCGAGTTGAATGGGGCCGATGTCGCCATCCTGGGAGTGCCGTACGACAGCAGCACCTCCTACCGGTCGGGCTGCCGCTTCGGACCGCGGGCCATTCGCGAACAGTCATTGCTGTTATGGGGTTACAACAACGCCCAGAAAGTTTCTCCGTTTCAGACACTGAAGGTGATCGACTACGGAGACGTGGATGTCGTGCCGCCGGACATCGTCGCGACGCACAAGGCGATCCAGGATGTGGCAGCGCGGATCGTAAACGCGGGCGTCACTCTGTTGACTTTGGGCGGCGACCACTCCATCAGCCTGCCGCTTTTGCGGGCGCAGGCGGCCCTCCACGGACCGGTGGCTCTCGTGCACTTTGACGCCCACCCCGACACCTGGGACTGCGAGTACGCGGGACAGCCGTTCAGCCACGGCACACCATTTCGGCGGGCGATTGACGAAGGACTGGTCGACACCTCGGCCTACGTGCAGATCGGCATTCGCGGACCGACCGCCGGTCCGCAGGACTACGCCGATGCCCTGCAACTGGGGGCGCGGATGATCACGCTCGACGACGCCGTCGAACGCGGTCTGCCTGCCGTGCTGTCTGAAGTGGGCAGCGTCTGCGCAGGGAAGAAGGTCTATGTGACCATCGACATTGATGCCGTGGACCCGGCCTTTGCTCCGGGGACAGGCACGCCGGAAGTCGGAGGATTCACGAGCCACCAGATGCTGAAGCTGGTTCGCGGCCTCAAGGGGTTGAACATCATCGGGGCCGACCTGGTGGAGGTCTCCCCGCCGTTCGACCACAGCGGCATTACGTCGATCCTCGCCGCCAACCTCGGCTTTGAGTTGCTGTCGCTGTGGGCGTGAGGTGGTCCGACGCCACCTGAATCGCTCCGGATTACGACTGAAATCATTTCAAATTTCAGATTTCACAGTCTTTGAGACCGTATCGAACGGCTGGCTGGGGGTGAAATCTTTGAACTCAACGCTCGCAACGAACCTTCTGTAAGAATATGTGAACAGAAGGAAACGAAGGTAACGAAGCTCAAGGGTTACGGTTTTCGAGTGTGCGTACGAGTCCCTGGAGATACCGCCCCGCTTCGCGACGCGGGTTATGGGGTCGATCTCGGTTTGATTCGTGCCATTCGTCCAAAGGTCGTCCAATCCATCAGAACCTGCGTGGTGTGACCACGCCTATAGCAGTCCCATCGTTTCGGGGAAGCCACACATCAAGTTGAAGTTCTGCACAGCGACTCCAGCGGCACCCTTCAGCAGGTTGTCGAGGCACGAAATCACAATCGCCCGACCGCGGTCAACCCGAACGGTGATGTCGCAGAAGTTGGTGTTCGCCGAGTCTTTGGTCGATGGCAGGTGATCGACCACCCGCATGAACGGCTTGCCGGCGTAGAACTCGCGAAACACCGACAGGAGTTCGGCCTGGGTCGCTGCGCGCTTCAGTGGGGCGTAGATCGTGGCGATGATGCCCCGGTCCATCGGAATCAGGTGCGGCGTGAAGATGACCTCGACCGACTGATTGGAGAATGTCGACAGGACCTGTTCAATCTCGGGCTGGTGGCGGTGCTTGCCGCCGACGGAGTAGGCGGCGACGCCCTCATTGCATTCGGCGAACAGCGTCCCCAGCTTGGGAGCCCGGCCAGCACCCGAGACGCCGCTTTTCGCGTCGATGATGATCTCCTGAGGCTTAATGCAATCCGCGGCAAGCAGCGGAGCCAGGCCAAGAATCGAAGCACTGGTGTAGCAGCCGGGGTTGGCGATCAGCGCCTGGCTGGGAATTTTGTCCGCCCACAGTTCCGGCAGCCCGTAGACGGTGTGGCTCAGCCGGGACGGATCCAGATGTTCGTGTCCGTACCATTTGGCGTAGACCGCCGCGTCGTTGAGGCGGTAGTCGGCACTCAGGTCGACAATCCGGCACCCTCCGGCCAGGAGCGCGGGGACCACTTCCATGCTGGCGACATGCGGCAGACAGCAGAAGACAAACTTCGCCCGCTCGCTGATCTGCGCTGGCGTCAGGTCTTCGCAGTTGAGCTTGATCCGTCCATACAGGCTCTGGTGAATGGTGTGGAGCGGCGGATTGCCCTCCTGCCGCGTCGTGCAGGCCACGACCCGCGTCTCGGGGTGCCGCAGGAGAATCTTGATCAGCTCCAGCGACGTGTAGCCGGTGGCTCCGAGAATGGCGATGTCAATCATGGACTCAGGCTTGGACAGGATTTTGGATGATGCAGGTGGACACGAATTGCGTGGCAGGGTTCGGCCAGTTTTTTCGTGCCATTGAAGGTGCGACATTCATTGAATTTGACCGCCGATCGCTCCATCATAACCCTCGGTTAAGAACCAGCGTTTCCAGCGGCCTCATTCCCTTCGCCCTGAGTAACTTACCATGCGAAGCGGCGTGCGGTCGACAGTCGTGATCCTGATCATCGCGGCGTTCTATCTGGCCTGGCGGCCGCCGCATTGCATCGTGTGGGATGACACGTCGTGGGCGTCGTTCAACCGGTATTCGAACGGCAACCACAATTCGTTTCAGAACCCGCAATTCTTTTCTGATCTCGTCCGTGAATCGTTCGGCCAGATCCAAATCGATGGCTACCGACCGTTCAACGCCATCATCCGTGGCTGCGGGTCGGCCTGGTTCGCGGACACGACTGCCAACCCCTGGCCGTTTTTTTTGTTGACGGGTCTCCTGCTGGGACTGCTGGCCGTTCTTGCCTTCCGCGTCGCGCGGGGCTTCACGCAGACGAGCCGGGCGGCGGCTTTGGCGGCGTTCCTGTTCCTGGCGTCGACACCGATGCTCACCGGTTCACTCGTGGTGTTCGCGGGCATTCAGGCGTTTGTGCCGATCTTGATCTGCTCTGCGTGGCTCACTTACCAGCGTTCCCTGATTTCATCCCGGCCGTGGCTGTGGCGCGGACTGCTGTTGCTGATTCTCTTTCTGAGCCCCTGGTTCCGCGAGTTCACCGGCGTGATGCCGGTCCTGATAATCGTCCGCGAGCTGCAGCGCACGCGCCGGCCGACTCCGGCAATGCTGCTGGCGGGCGTGGCGTTCCTCCAGGCCTTGTTTCCCACGGCGCTGGTGCATCTGTTGTTCTTCAAGAATCTGCCGGTCGTCCCCGTTCATCGCCTGGGAAACCTCGCCGCCACGTTAAACCACGGCGGCCCCGCGCACTCGTGGAAGGAGGCTCTCAAGCAGCTTCACTGGCGAATCTGGCTCGACCTGCCAAGCATCCTGCCTCCCACTCTGTTTCTGCTGGCATTGTTGGGGTTCGTCTTGTGCCTGCGCCGCCGGGCGGAGCTGCCGGCACGGTTCTGGAAAGATCTGGCATTTCTCGGCTTCTTCTTCCTGACGACATTTCTGCCCTTCCTGAAGCTGTTCAATGAACAGGTCCACCTCGCCTATTGCCTCCTGCCGCTGTCCATGCTTTTGATGATGCTCGTTGAGCAGGCGTGGAGCTTCGCGTCTGGCCGGGGTTGGCGCACGGTGCTGGCGGTGGCCATGACCGTTGTGCTGACGGACCATGCTGCGAATTTTTATGCCGTGCGGGGAGCGACCGACACCATCTATGCCTCGATTCACCGTTTGGCGGACTGGTTTCAAACACAGACTGCCGCCGGAACGGTGGTGATCTGCAATGCCCACCATATTGAGGACGTGCGGTATTTCAGCCACGGACACATTGACCTGTTGGCGACCGCCCCGGGGGTGATCGACCGCAGCCGCTGGGTTCACACACCAGAATTGCTTCGCGCCGCATTGAAGACCCGGCCGGGACGTGTTGTCTATCTACTCGATGCGCGGCTTCCGGTGTCGCGCGGGCAGCGCGGTGCCGACCGGGCCCATTACATTCTGGCAGAACGTCTGCTCCCGGTCGGAGAGCCAATTCCCTTGGAAGGCCTCCGGTTTGCATATCCGATTTTTGATCCGCTGCGGCTGCTCACACCACTGAAGACGATGAACTGGCCTGGCCCGCCAGACTTGGAGTTTGACTTCTACCGCGGTCCCGCACTATCTGGCCGCTGGATGGTCCGCGAAGTCGCCCTGGACTATGTGTTGGTCAAGTCGGAAGGGAGCCGACTGGATGTGGAGAACTCGCGGGATGATTGACTTCGTTACAGGATGTCGGTTTCTGTAAGGACCTCAAACTGTTTGCGGAAACTCCGGCTTTAAGGCTCAAGCAACAGCAGCGCCGGCTTTTGTCGGAGACATCAAATTTGCGATTTGCAATTAACTTTGTTCCGACACGTCATGATTAAGATTCACGGCCACCTCCGCAAGCCCGCTCGCCACTTCGTCCGCCGACGTGAACCGCTGAGATGGCTCCTTTTGCAGACAGCGCACGACGATCGCATCCAACTCGGGAGAAATGTCGCCGCGCCACTTTGATGGTGGCTCCGCATTTGATCGAGACAGCACGCGGGCCAGAGTGTCCGGCAGGTCGCGGCCCTGCATTGGCGGACGGCCGGTCAGCAGGGCATACAACAGGCCGCCGAGACCGTAGACATCCGCCTGTGCCGTCAACGGGCCGAACTCGTCTGAAATCTGCTCGGGACACAAAAATCCCGCGGTGCCGCCTCGTGGAACATCTTCGGGGTCGGTCGTGAAGCGTGCCAGTCCGAAGTCGCACAGCACCAGGTGGCCGTCCTCCCGGCGCAGGACGTTTGCCGGCTTCAGATCGCCGTGGATCACGCCTTGACGATTGGCCTGGGCCACGGTTTCAGCCACGCAGGCAACGGCTTCGACACATGTGAGGGCTGTCGGCAATCCATGCGACCATGTGGCGAGGTTTGAGCCACGGATGTAGTCGGTGACGAGAAACAACGCCCCACGGGGCGTGGTTCCCCAACCACGGATTCGCAGGATATGCGGGTGTTTCAGGTGGCTCAGAATCTCATATTCTCGCAGCAGCGCGGCACGGGCACGCTCATCGCCGCAGCAGTCGCGGCGGAGGAATTTGACGGCGACCTCTTCCTGTGAAAGGCGGTCGATCGCCCGATAGACCTTGCTGAACGCACCGGCACCCACGAACTGACGCAGCAGATACTGGTCATAGGTGGTGGTCCCTTGCAGATGTGGTGTGGGTCGAGAGGCAGTTTCAGCGTGGCGGAGCACGCGCCGATCAAGAATTGCCGGGGTCGAGATGGCATCGTCATCCTGCGGCAATTCGTGATGAATTCGCTCCAAGGCCCGCCGGACGGTGCGTTCGTTGAGCTTCAACGACGCCGCGATCGTCGCCACGCTTTCGCCCTGCAGTGTCCGCACCAGCACCTCGCGCGCTGTCGCGTCCAGGCGTGCCAACAGCCGTTCCACTTCGTCCACAAGCACGGCCCCATCTTCAGGTGTGGGACCACCGCTGGCGACAAACTCCATCCAACCTGACCCGTCCTGCTGCTCGTGCTCAGGAGACCGCGCATCGGCTGTGTGCCGCCGTGCCTGGCGCGCGAGCTTGCGCAGGGTGATGGTCGTCAGTAGCGGCCACAGATCGTCGTGGACATCCGGTGTGGCTCGGCCGTTCTGAACCGAAACGAAGAAGCTGCGGTAGGCCGAAAGGACAATGTCTTCCGGATCCAGCCGCCGCGCCAATTTGCGCGATAACCGTGTCCGCACCAGTGCCAGCAGCCGAGCTTGGTAACGGAGAAACAGCAGCCCCGCTGCAGCCTGATCTCCTCGCTTCCAGGCTTCGAGCAACGCCGAATTCGACTCATCGTGACCTGATGCTCGCTGGTTTGACTCGCCGTGGGCCATGGTTTCTGCATGCTGGCATCCCCGCTTTCAAAAATCGAGGGAATTCCCGATTTTTCACGCCCGCCAATGACCAGCCAGCGGCATTCCCTCTTCAGCGGGATTCATGGCGAATCGCGAGTCACAGTTTTGAGACTGAGGGAGATAGAAATGGCCATGGTCGTGACCGAGCCGTGCTTCGGCTGCAGATACACAGATTGTGTGGTCGTGTGCCCTTGTGATTCCTTTCACGAGGGCGAGCAGATGCTGTACATCGACCCGGATTCATGCATCGACTGCGAGGCGTGCATTCCCGAATGCCCGACGGAGGCGATCTGCCATGAGGACAATGTGCCCACGGAATGGCGTGACTACATCGCCCTCAATCGTGACCTTGCGCCGCTCTGTCCGAGCATTACGGAGAAGAGGACCCCGCTGTGTTAGACGGCTCAAGCATGATCCCAGCTTCAAAATCGGCAGGCCCCGTGGTGGCTCACCGGATGGCGAGCCCGCTCGCGCTCTTCTGCTTCCATTTGAGCGGCACGGCGCAAGCCATCCGGTGATACGCTGCGATAAGCCGGTTGTTTCCATTTGTCGATCGGCGTGGCGGGAGACGTAAAACGAAGATTTCAGCAACGGATAGAGCGACGGCCGCAGGGATTGCTGCGGTCGTTGAGGAGATGGCAGACGCTGCGGCGAAAGTCACCTGGCTGCGTTGATGACCACTAAAACCTCCGGTGTGAGGCTGCGGCAGATTTGCGGCAAGATGGCAAGCCTGAGACGCTGAAGAAAGCCTGCCCCAGCAGCTCCGCTGAACTCGAAAAGCGGATGCCCAGCCAAACTGGAGGGCCAGATGATGCGGCTGGCAAAGTCCGCCGCGCCGTACAGTTCGCAACAGACGCTTGTTCCAAGAATTGCCGACAGGCCTTCCAGCACATCGTTGAATCCGTCGGCATAGGCCGACGCCTCGAACCAGTTCCCGTCGCGGCAAATACAGGCGAGGAACCAGTCGTCGATGAAAGGCCCATTGTCGGTGGTGAACTCGCCGATGACGGCGACCTCCGCCACTGGCACGGAGAAGGAACCGAAGTGGCTGGAAACATAGGAGATGATGTGGCCATCAAGGCTCAGAATGCCGGACTGATGTGCGTTGTCCTTCGGCATGACGTCTCCGTGGGCGCCCTGGACGACGCAAGCTACCTGCGAGTTGCAATTGCCCTGTTATCGCGTGGGTTGGGGGCGTGACGAGTCAGTCACGTCTTGAACTGCCGGTCACCCGCGTCGCCCAGCCCGGGCACGATGAAGCTGCGGTTGTTCAGATCCGGATCCACCGCGCACGTGAAGATGGCCACGTCTGGATGTTCGGCCTGGACGGCGCGGATGCCGGGTTGGGCGGCGATGACCGACAGGATTTTGATCTGACGGATGCCACGGGCTTTCAGCACCGTGACCGCAGCGCGGGCTGAGCCACCGGTGGCGAGCATGGGGTCGAGGATCAGCGCCACTTCCACTGGAGGTGCCTCGGGAATACGGCAGTAGTATTCGACCGGTGTGGCACGCTCTTCATCGCGGTAGATTCCCAGATGCCACACGACGGCATCGGGGATCAAATCCAGCACCGGGTCGACCATTCCCAACCCGGCGCGCATGATGGGAACCAATCCGATCCTGTCAGCAAGCTGCGAACCGGTCACCGTCGTCAGCGGCGTGTGGACTTCCACCGCCGCCGACCGCAAATCACGCGTGGCTTCGTAGGCCAGGCAACCCGCCAGCCGTTGGATGAGTCGCCGAAATTCAGCCGGCTCGGTGGCGGTCGTCCGCAACGCCGACAGATGGTGCCGGACGACCGCATGCTGAATTTCCAAGAGGCTCATGACCTGCTGTCTTTCGCGTTATTCGCCGAACTTTTCCGGGTCGAGCAGTTTCTTCATCTCGGGCGTGTCGAGGTTCTCTGGAGTGGCGAGGTATTCACCGGTGGGGATCCGCTTCTCGACCGGCTTTCCCTCCAGGTGCTGCATCATCGCCATCACCGACTTGTAGCCCATCGTCACGGGATCCTGCAGCACGATGCCATGCATCTTGCCGTCGCGCATCGCCTGCACCAATTCCTCGCTGGGGTCAAACCCGACGAATTTCACGTTCTTGTCCAGTTGGAGGTTTTCCAGGGCACCCAACATCCCGCGGCCATTGGGTTCGCAGACGGCGAAGCAACCGGTCACATCCTTTTGGAACTTGCCGAACAACTGTTCGCATTTGGCCAGCGAGGATTCCGGCGTGGTGCCCGAATACTGGTCCTCGGAGAGGATCTTGATCTCGGGAAATTCTGCCTTCAGTGTCTCCAGAAATCCCTCTTCGCGCTGGGCGGTGCTTTCGCTGCCGGGGTTATACCGCAGCAGGATCACATTTCCCTTGCCGTCCATCGTCTTGCCCAGTTGCTGCGCGGCCAGTTTGCCTCCGTGAAAATTGTCGGTCGCCACATAGCTGACGATGTTGGATTCGTCGTCCAGTCCGCTGTCAAAGATCACCGTCGGGATGCCGGCCTGCTTGGCTTCGACCACAAATGGCACCAATGCCTGCGAGTCCAGCGGAGCCAGGCAGATTCCGTCGACTTTCTTGGTGATGAAATTCTGCACGACGGTAATCTGGCCGTCCTTGTCATCCTCTTTTTGTGGACCTTTCCACATGATTTCGACGTTGCCCAGTTCCGCGGCCGCCTTCTCCGCGCCGGCATGGACCGATTTCCAGAAGACGTGCGTCGTGCCTTTGGGAATCACGGCGAGGGTGTACTTGTCCTTCTTGGCAGGTGTTGCCGCTGCTCCCGTGGGAGTCGAGCCCGTGGCTCCGCCAGAGCCCATGCCGGTCGGCGCGGCGGGCGAGCAGCCGGCGGCACACAGCAACACACCCCAACACAGCATCAGGCTTCGATGTGACATCAGCTTCCCCGCAGACTTGTTTGAGGATCCCGCATGATTCCAGGACGCCGGCAGTGGATCTGAAGGAGCGCCAGCGAACAGATCCACGATAGGTGTGCTGGAATCAAGCAATTAAACCGGTGGCGACTGTGGGGCCATGCTAACACGGGCGCCGGACGCATCCAAGCGGTCGCCAACAGCGGTCGATGATGCCCGCGCGACCCCTCTTGGGCTGCGTTGCATCGGCGGTCAGCCCGCGCGGAGGAGCGGCGTCGCCAAGAGATGGCGGACGGTGGCATGCACCTGATCCACCGAGAGGTCCCGCATGCAGCGGTGATGCTTGAGCGGGCAGGTCCGCAGCTGGCAGGGACCGCAGTCGACGGGGATCTGCAGGTGGACGCCGCCGGAATACGTCTCGCTCCAGGCGATGTGCGTGGGGCCAAACAGCGTCACCACGGGCACACCAAACGGGGCCGCGAAATGCCGCGGACCGCTGTCGGTCGTTACCAGGAGCGCCGCATGCCGGACGGCTGCCTTCGTCAGGCCCAAGGAGGGCACGGCATTGGCCAGACTGCAGATCGAAAACCGCCGATCACCGCCAACCTTCTCCTGTGCCAGCCGCACGATTTCGCGGGCGTCGTTTCGCTCGGAGGGGCCGCACAGCACCAGCACACGCTCGCCTTCGCGGGCGAATTTCGCAGCGAGTTCGGCAAAGGACGAGACTGGCCAGTGTTTGGCGGCACCGAAGGCACCGCCGGGGTTCAATGCGACATAACGCGGAAATTCCGTCGTTTCCAGACCCATGAGACTCGCGGGCTGCGTCCTCCAGAAGGCAGCAAGTTGCTGCTCGTCCGTGGTGGTCGTCGCCAACTCCATCTGCCGCGTGACGGTGAAACCCAGATGATTGGCCAGCAGCGCATAGTCATCCATCACCGGATGCGGCGTGGCTTGGCTCGCGCCCGGCACCCGGTCCGTGAGCAGCCAGCCACGGGCCGAGCGATCCAGCCCGATGCGGCGCCTTGCACCCGAGAGCCACGCCCACCAGGCGCTGCGGAAGGAATTCGGCAGCAGGATGGCCATGTCGAACTTCTGCTGCCGCAACGCATTGGCGAATGCCCAGCCCTTGAGACCATTTTTGCCACGGGGATCGTGGGCCAGCGTGGCATCGACCAGCGGCAACCCCGCCAGCGTGTCCCGCACATACGGCCGCAGCACCGCCGTGATTTTCGCCTCCGGAAACCCGTCCCGCACCGCCCGCAGCGTTGGCGTCGCCATCACGACGTCACCGACCCAGTTTGGACAGAAAATGGCGATGTGCATGGAAGATTTCAATTAGAAGCAGGCCGTCCCAGACGCGCACCACTCACCCTTCGGCCAGTCGCTACTTTGGGTTGGACGATTCCAGTAACTCAGATGCCGAGAGGGACCTGAAACTGTCGCCCCAAATGCCGATTTGCAGCTTGTTGCCAGTCGTGATCGAATCTGCAGATCGGAATTGAACGTCGTTGCCCTGAAGTCCAATCGCGACCTGTTTTCGATTCGGCCTGACGACGATCGCCGATTTGGTATGGAGCGTGATGTCGCCGACAACGATTTTGAGCGTTGCCCGACCGTCAAAGGATTTCACCGAGAAGCTGGCTTTGGTCCTGCGGTCGTCCTTCTCCGGCTTGTCCCACACCTTCACCGCCACTTCCGTCGAAATCCGCGGCGCTTCGTCCTCGTCATCCTGAACTTCCAGTTCCCGCCCTCGCAGGCGAAGGTCTGTTCGCCGTCCGGCGCTGTCCAGAAGAGAGGCGGAGTCTGTGAGCAGCACGATGTCGCCGAAGGCCACCTTCACCCGTGGTTTTCCGTCGAGATCGCCAGCGGAAAAGGTGATCATCGTCGGCTGCTGTTCAATCTCCTCTGACTGTGCCGACTGGCAACAGAGCCCGAGAACGAGGAGTGCGATCGATAGTCGTGCGCCGCGAGACATAGGGCACCCTCAGGAGGACAGGGATCTGAAATCTCAGAATGGAGGAGTCTCAGAGCGTTGAGGAGGAGTGAATGATTTAGCGGACAACTTAACTCTGCGCCTTCGCGTGATTCCCTTCAACCCGACAGCCACCCAGGTACATTTCGCTGCACACACCCTACTCCAAGACGCCCGCCGATTTTGGCGCGAGTGACATGTGTGGTGCCGGAATCGGGGTGCGATTCGCTTTTTGTTCTCGCAGTGCCGCGACGATCCTGGTCGTCGATACACCTGGGATCTCTCCCAGCGGCTTCACGGTCCCGCCATAGCTTTCGACGATCTCCCAACCCACGATCTCATCGTGGGCATAGGTGCCACCTTTCACCAACACATCTGGTTTCAGGCGGTTTAGCAGATTGTGTGGTGTGGCGTCGTCGAAGACGGTCACGTAGTTCACCGCTTCCAGTGCGGCGAGCATCGTGGCTCGGTGCTCCTCGCTGAACAGCGGTCGGTCCGGAGCCTTATTGAGACGCCGAACGCTGTCGTCGCTGTTAATCGCCACCACGAGGCAGTCGCCCTCGCGGGCGGCCTGACTCAAATAGGTCACATGCCCGACATGCAGCAGGTCGAAGCAGCCGTTGGTCAGCACGATTTTTTGGCCGAGCCGCCGCCGTGCGGCGACGTGCATCTCCAGTTCATCCAGCGAACAGATCTTGGCCGGCATTGAGCCGACATTGGCCAGCAGATCAGCCAGCATTTCGTCGCGGCGGATCGGCACAACACCCACGCGTTCGACTTCCAGCCCGCCGGCGACATTCGCCAGCCGCGCGATGTCGGCGGGAGGGATGCCCGCGGCCCAGCCAACACCGATCATCGCCAGCACCATGTCGCCCGCCCCGGTGATGTCGTACACCTGCCGCTTCCGAGTTGGCAGATGCTGTGGCTCGGCCCCGGCCGTCGCCAGCACAATGCCATCGCTGTCCAGCGTGACAAAGGCGTGGGTCAGACCCAGCATGTCGCACAGCTCGTTGCCCGAGGCGCAGGCATCGGCGATGGTCTTGATCTCCCGACCGGTCGCCAGCTTCGTCTCCAGGCGGTTGGGGGTGACGGCCGTCGAACCGTGGTAAAGGCTGTAGTCTGACCCGGGGCGTGGATCGACCAGCACCGGTACACCGGCCTCACGGGCCGCGAGGATGATCGGCCGCAGGGTCAACGGCGTGCAGACCCCCTTGCCATAGTCAGAGACCAGAATGGCCTGATAGTCATGAATCGTGGGAACGATCATGTCCACCATCTGTCGGGCAAGCTCCGCGCTCAACGGATGGCGCTGCTCACGGTCGACCCGCAGCATCTGGTGGGGATGGCGGTTCTGCGCGCGGCCCAGATAGCGTTCCTTGACGGTCGTCGGACGGTCGGGATCGGTGAAGACCGCCGAACAGTCGACGCCAGCGGCGTCCAAAGCTCGTCGCATCCGGATGGCGTCGGCGTCGGAGCCCACGAGCGTGGCCAGGGTGACTTCGGCTTCGAGTCCACGGACCATGTTGGCCACATTGGCCGCGCCGCCCAGCCGCTCTTCATCGTGATCGGCCCGGAGCAGGATGACCGGGGCTTCCTGGCTGACACGCTCGGCATCACCCCAGATATACCGATCCAGGATCGCATCACCGATGACCAAAATCCGGGGATTTCCCAGATTTTCGAGACGTTCGAGGAGTTGATACGACATGTTCGCCATCCCTTGCGCTGCACGGCCGCGCGGGCCGCACCCAATTCCGCCGTGCCATCCAGGCGCAGCGGTCCCCGCTTGTGGGGCGGCGGATTCTCCGGCGATCGGGCCAGCGCGTCAAGGCGAACCCGCCACTTGGTGCCGCGCGGACACGGTCCCGGTGGCTTATACCTTTACTCATATTGGGAGCCGTGATTTTGACACGGGCCAATCAAGAAAGGGCGTGGCCGCGAAAGCAGATCTGTCGCGGCCACGCCAAGTTGTAATGTCAATTCTTCGGAGGGTGCTCACCCACGGTAGAACTACGGCGTGGTCACCATCGTGTTTCCGCCGCCGGTGGTTCCACCGGAATCTGTGGCTCCGGCACAAGCTTGCCCACCTGTCGAGGCCGCACTGCCGGTCGAGCCGATGTTGACGATCACCACCACGGTCACGTTGACGGCACCTTGGGCGGCCTTTCCGTGGCACCGCCTGCCCCCAGACTCCTCGGAATCATCGTTCGTTCCAGTGTCCGAATCGGAATCAGAGCCCGTTCCAGTCCCCGGGGTGTTGGGGTCCGAAGTGCCGTCGGCCCGCTGGGCGCGATACACCTGAATGGAGCCCGAAGTGAGTGTTGACAGATCCATCTCGAAGGAAGACACGGTGCGGTCGCCATTGAAGTTTTGCTGCAGAATCGACCCTTTACCCGCGGTCATCGTGTAGGAAATTGCCGTGTGGTTGGGGGCACCCATGGAAATCCGCATCGTCGATGTCACAAATATCGCGGAGGTGAACTGAATGATGTCGCCAGGCTGCATGTCCGCGATGTCGACGGGCGTGCCCCAGACATAGCCATCGTTGGGTTTGGCATCCGTCGCCTTGAGGGCTTCGACTGCCAGGGCCGCGCACTCGCCATCGCCCACCTGCTGGCCGATTTTCTCCACGGCGAACGCCAGAATCGCCTTGTTGAGCGATGGAACCGTCGTACCTGTCGTGGAAGTTGTTGCCGTTGTGGTCGCTGCGGTCGAAGTGCCCCCTGTCGCGCCCAGACTGTTTGCCACCGAAGAACCGAGCAGGGCACTGCTCGTGCCCATGCCGGCCAGCGTTCCGCCCCCGCGCTGAACCATCTGACTGCCGGCCTGGACGGAACAGTCCTTTGACTTGCGACGCCGCGAGCCAGGCTGCAGCCGGCCGTTGGCAGCGGCTTTCAGGCCGACAGTTTCGCTGATGGCAGTGATGCGGGCGAACAATTTCTTGTCGGCGGTCACCAGCGTGATGCGGGCGGTGCGGGTTCTGGGTGTCTTCTTATAGTCCACGCAAACCAGCCCGTCATCGGCCTGAGCCTCCTTCAGGCGAGCCAGATCCTCCGGCAGGAACGGGGCCAGGGCGGGCGGTGTCGCCGTGAGCACGTGCAGTTTGAAGCCCGCGGTTTCCAGCACCGTTTCGATTTCGTCGCGCAATGCTGTCGTCGACTGCTTGACATCGGACTCCGCTTCGCTGCCCGGATCCACCCGGACCAGCAGGGCCAGCGTGTGCAGTTTCTCCTGCGAGGCCGCATCGCCTGCCGCCTTGAGCGCGGCCAGGAACGGCTTGTTGTCGGCGGCGGTTGCCGCCGACACTCCAAGGAGTACGATCGACGCTACAACGAGACAACACTTCCGCCAGCCCGACATGGAAAACCCTCGACGAACGCGATTTGAAGGGAGATTTCGAAACGGTGTCACTCTGGGAAACCCCGTTGGCGCGGCATCCGACCAAAGTTTTTCGCAACAATCGCGATCGTACAAACTTGCCACAAATCCTCAATGGCACTACGCTGCCCGCGAGGGCTGGCCAGTTTGCAAAAATCAGCCGGAACGCGTTAGCGTCCGGTTCCCGAGTTTGCGCGATCGCTGCTCTTTCGTTCGGTCAGAACCGGGGCCTAACCGCCTCCGGCTGATTCAGGCACAAACGGATTTGTCTGGAGCAAAAACATGCAGGGAACGGTCGCCGTCATTCTGGCAGCGGGAAAAAGCACACGGATGAAGTCGGCCCTGCCCAAGGTGCTGCATCCGGTGAGTGGGCGGCCCTTGATTGAATATGTGCTCGATTCCGTACGGGCGGCGGGAGTCAAGCGGATCATCGTGATCGTGGGCCACGGAGCCGACCAGGTCCGTGCCGCTTTGGCGACGCACAGAGATGTCGAATTCGCCGTGCAGGCCGAGCAAAAGGGGACCGGGCATGCGGTCATGATGTGCCAGGAGTTGCTGGCCGACCATCGCGGAGTCTCCCTGGTGCTGATGGGTGATGCACCTCTCGTGCGGGCAGAGTCGCTGGCCGGCCTGCTGGAAGACCAGGCTGGAAGTGGCACCACCCCGTCGGCCGCCTGCGTCGTGGGCACGGCGGAGACCGCGGCGAACTTCGGCTTCGGGCGGATCGTCCGCACGGTTCAGGGCGAATTCCAGCGCATCGTGGAACAGAAGGACGCCACGCCCGAAGTAGCTGCCATCCGCGAAATCAACGTCGGCTGCTACGCCTTCGAATCGCAGGCCCTGTTTGCCGCGCTCAATGAGATCAAGCCCGCCAACAAGCAGGGCGAATACTATCTGACAGATGTCTGCGAGGTGTTGCTGCGTAAGGGCCGCCGCGTCATCGCCGCCCGGCGGCTCGATATTATCGAAGCCCTGGGGGTCAACACCCGCGCCCAACTGGCGGAGGTCCACCAGGTACTTCAGCAGCGGTTTTGTGCGCAGTTGATGGCCGAGGGTGTCACCATCGTCAACCCCGTGCAGGTCGCGCTCGACCCGCGGTCGAAAATCGGTGCGGACACCGTGATTCATCCGTTTACCACGCTCACCGGCCCCTGCGTGATCGGCCAGAACTGCACCATCGGCCCCCATGCCTGCCTCGATCATGCCACGCTGCCTGATGGTGGAATCGTTCGGCCGTTTGAAGTTCTGCGCGGGGGCTGAGCCACGCTGCGGCTCCGACGTTGCTTGAGTCAGAGTCATATCGGTCGTCCACGCGCGGTTTCGTGTTCTTCGTGCCTTTCGTGTCAATTCCACCATTTCCCTGGAGATGGCGGAGTTGGGTGGGCGTCGCCAGGCTGACGCTCCTTTCAAAACCAGCCGTGCAGAAACCATGCCCCCGAGTCCAGCCGGCGGAACACCCACCAGTGTTCGCCCCGGTCGGTCTCAAGGCGGTAGTAGTCGCGGCGGACATCCTGCGTCCGCCACCAGCCGGTTTCGATTCGCTCCGGCCCCCAAATCCGCGTGACCGCCTGGGACTGGCCGTGCCAGATGACCCGGAGAAGACGGTTCTCCGGCATGATCGACAGCACATCCAGCCGCTGTGGCTTAAGCAATAATCGACAGGGGCGATGACGGGCGCGCAGCCGTTCCATTGGTCCGGGCACCTCCCTTAAGGTGCTTGTACTTGCACTCGCAGCCCCAGCCGAAGCCGCCGCCGCCAGGCAGGGCTCCAGGCGGAACGAGCGTTCGGGCAGCGGGTCGGGCAGATCCACCGAGCGGAGCACAGCCTGCTCGCCCAGCCGGCTGCACAACCGTTCCAAGAGCCCCTCCACCGCCCGCCCCGACTGTTCCTCCTCGTCGTCAAACAGGGACCGCGACCGTTCGGCCAGCCAGCCCACCCGCTCGACCTCCAGCGTCATCTTTAGAATGCCAGCAGCCCAGTCGTGCCTTTCACACCGCAGCGAAAACAGTTGCCGCAGGTGCTTCTCATCGCCTGTCGGCCGGGACAGGCGCAGCACAATCGGCTCGATCGGCCGCTCTCCGGTAAACTCGCAGCGCAGGTCCAGCAGCCCCGCCCGCCGGACAGCCAGCGTTTCCAACAGAGAGTCCAGCAACTGGCGAAAGACCTCATCCAGCCCCCGCTGACTGGCGAGGGGGTATTCCGTGGTCCAGGCGCGGGAAAGCGGTTCGACGAATTTTTCCGCGGCAAATGTTTCCGGGCGGGTTCCCAGCGCCTCGTCCAGCCGCCGGAGCAGTTCCTTGCCAAACCGCGAGGGCAGGGAGATGCGGGGCAGCCGCTGCAGATCGCCGATGGTCAGGACCTGCAGTTGCCGCAGGGCCTCGCAAATTTCCGGCGCGATGCGCAGTGCGGCCACTGGCAGACCCTGCAGTGCCCCCTGCTGCTGGCCAGCGGGCACCGAGACCATACCGTTTCCATGATGCGCCAGGGCCCAGGCCGCCCCCACGGTTTCAGCGACGGCGGACTGCGCCTCGTACCCCTGCCGGGCGAAGTCTTTCATCAGGTCCTGCAGGAGTTTCCGCTCGCCGCCATGCAGATGTTCGCAGCCGGCAATGTCCAGGAAGATGGCTTCTGGTGGGTTCTGGCCGCTGTCTTCGACACCCGTCAGCGGCGCGTAGCGCTGGCAGGCTTGAGCCACGGCATGCAGGGCCTGACGGTCGGCCTCGGGATCGGAGCGCCGCCAGATGGCTGGCGCAGGTGCCGGGGGCGAAGGCATGCCACCGGTCCGCTGCGGTGCGCCAGTGCCCGTTGGCCGTGGTGCGCCAGTGCCCGTTGGCCACAGTGCCAACGCTTCGGCGAGGGGCCAGCCGGGGCGGACCCCCATCCGGGCCGCCTCCCGCGAGCAGGCGATCACCCGCAGCCCGGCCCGGGCGCGTTCGGCGAACACCACCAGCGGCCGGCCCTTAGTCTCCGGCTGAGCGAGCCACAGTCTTTGAATGGGCCAGTTCGGAAACCAGACGCACAACACCCGCCGCATGATCGATCTCCAGCAACAGCGCGCCTTCGCTTCTTCCTCCCCGGCTGCGCAGGATTTTTAAATGAACCCGCCGTCCTTGAACCGCATTCTTTTCCGGCTGGCCGTCACGCATGGCACGGGACGGGGCAGTGCCCGCCGGCGATGTCTGCCCTTCAACTTTGAACCGCACCGCCGCCCACGAGGGCTCGCGTTCCGTGGCCAGCGGCCGCAGCAGCAGACCCACGGTGCCGCCCTCTTCCGCGGAGAGCTGCAGCCGCCGAAATTCGTTGCTGGTCAGACCGTCAAACTCGCACAGCAGCACGCTCACGCCCCGGCAGCGGAGCGCCTGTTCGCACGCCCAGAACAGATCCTTGCGGTTCTGCGGACGCAGCAAAATCAGCCGTTCCAGCGTCATCCCCCAACCGACGAGCGAACCGGCAAAAAAATCGCCAGCCCCATCGCAGACCACCAGCTTTCCGCCACCCTTCAGTGCCTCGCGGGCCACCAGCAACGCCAGCATCTCGCACCCGCTGCCCCGCCCGGAAGACAGCCACTCCACAAGCAGCCCCCCGGAACCGTGGCTCAACGGGCAAAGCGCCGCCAACCCTGGTATGCTGGAGAACAGGCCATGGGCCACCGGCTCACACGCCGCCGGCTTCACCCCCCGCAGCAACTGCGACTGCAAAGAGCGAATGATCTCCTGACGTGTGTCCATGACCTGCCGTTGCCGAGCGATTAATACGGACGTACACTGTTCATTGGGGATTTATAACGGCCCTTTTCGCAATTGCAAGGGGAATTCTTTGTGTAAGCCTGCACACGAAGAGCCTGGGATCCCAATGGCAGCTTGGAAGGACGGATCTCAACCGCGGAGGACGCAGAGTTCCGCAGAGTCGTTTGCCACGCGTCAGAGCGGACACCACGCCTGAAGCGGATGACCGGGCCGCACGCTTGGGACCGGAGAAAGAAAGCCGATCTTAGGCAACGAGAAAGGGAACCACGAATTTTCACGAATAAGACGAATCTCACGAATGACAACGAGGTGGATTCCATCACCCGCGATGCCAAACCGGTCGACCATTCGTGATATTAGTCATATTTTTGGTTAACATTATGACATTCGTCTCACACGCGGTTTTGTCGTATCAGCCGACGTGACCAACACCTTCATCGGTCGTCCTTGATGGCGTTCGTTGCCGGATATAGACAGAACTTTCACAGAGCTGCACGTTGATCCACCACGCTGCGTCCAGAACGGACTTCTGGCGGGCCTTGGCGCGGGCTGGCCAAGAGCCATGGCAGTGTCCCGCTTCGACTGTGGCCCTGGCACCGCGCGTTCGTCAAGTCAATCGTCACCAGGACCACGAGCGTCTCTATCAAGGTCAGTCCAGAACGCTCTCTGGTCATCTTTTGGATCCTTGGCGCAGTTGTGGGCAGAAGTGTCTTGCCTTGATCACAGAGCGGAAATGCGGGGGCTTTTGTCTAGAGATTAACTCCAGCGGACGTGGTGGACGCTGACAGCGCACCGGTCGGCTCAGGCCGACGCTGCGTGATACTTGGACGCTGACAGCGCACCGGGTCGGCTCAGGCCGACGCTGCGTGATACTTGGACGCCGACAGCGCACCGGGTCGGCTCAAGCCGACGCTACGTGATACTTGGACGCTGACAGCGCACCGGTCGGCTCAGGCCGACGCTGCGTGATGCTTGGACGCTGACAGTGCACCGGGTCGGCTAAAGCCGACGCTACGTGATACTTGGACGCTGACAGCGCACCAGTCGGCTCAAGCCGATGCTGCGTGATACTTGACACGACAATGAATTACGTGTAAACTAATTGCGTGGAAAGAAATTTGAAGAGAGGGCAACATGGCAGCGAAGCCACTGCAGCAGGAAATCAAAAAGAAGCAGCCGTTTGAATGGCCGGAGCAGGAGGCGATTTTGAACATCCTGCGAACCGGCGACCAGTTCCAGAACCGGTTCGGCCGCCTGTTTCGACAGTATGGGCTGACGTCGTCGCAGTACAACGTCCTGCGGATCCTGCGTGGCGAGGGCCGGCCGATGCCCTGCCTGGAAATCGCCGAGCGGATGATTCAGGTCGTGCCAGCGATTACTGGATTGATTGACCGCCTCGAGCTGCAGGAACTCGTGGCTCGAAACCGGGCGACCGACGACCGTCGCGTTGTGTACATCGAATTGACTCCCAAAGCCGTGAGAGTGTTGGGGGATCTGGATGGACCGGTGCAAGATTTGAATCGCACATTGATCGGACACCTCACTGCCAGAGAGTTGAAAGAACTGAGCCACCTGTTGGAAAAGGCGCGGCAGGGAATGCCAGAAGAGACTTGAGGATGACCGGGACGATTCTTTTTTGCATTTTTGTTGTCGTGTCAACTATTCACACGACATGTTTTAGGGTCAAGAGACTTACAAGGAGTGATCATGATTCAAATCCGGAAAGCCGCCGACCGGGGACATGCCAACCATGGCTGGCTGAACACCTATCACACGTTTTCCTTCTCGACCTACCAGGATCCGGAGCATGTTCGGTTCCGCGCGTTGCGGGTCATGAATGAAGACTGGGTTGCCCCCGGTCAGGGTTTCGGCACGCATCCACATGCCGACATGGAAATCGTCACTTACGTGCTGGAGGGTGCGTTGGAGCACAAGGACTCGATGGGCAACGGCGAAGTGCTGCGGCCCGGCGAGTTCCAGCGGATGTCCGCGGGAACGGGGATCACCCACAGTGAATTCAATCCGTCGCCCACGGAGCCGGTGCATCTGTATCAGATCTGGCTGTACCCCGAGAAACGGGGGATCACACCCAGCTACGAACAGCAACGATTTCCGGAAGCAGAACGGCACAACCGGCTGCGACTTGTCGCCTCACCGGATGCCGCGGAAAGTTCGTTGACCATTCACCAGGACGCCCGCATTTTTCTGTCGCAACTCGATAAGGGCCAGCAGGTCCAGCACTCGCTGGCCAGCGGCCGTCACGCGTGGCTGCAGGTATTACGTGGAAGCGTCGCGCTAAACGGCCAGCTTCTGGACACCAGCGACGGCGCGGCCATCCGTGAGGAATCCACGTTGAACATTCAAGCCACGGCGAATGCCGAGGTGATGTTGTTCGACCTGGCGTGAGGCAGGGCGTGCAGAGGTCCTGTGGACGGCGGTCCACCGTAGACCACGTGAAAGAGAACCACGAATTTTCACGAATTCCACGAATAAAAAATGCATGGATTGCATCAATCGCGATGCAAAACAGTCGACCATTCGTGAAGATTCGCAGAATTCGAGATCATTCGTGGTTCCCTTAAAACCGCCGACTCACGAAACGCATTGTCGCGCCGGTCGAGGTGACAAACAGTCTCAGTCAATGGGCCTAACCTGCCGCTCTGGCGGCGATCAGGCTGTCCAACTCTTCTTTGAGTTTCCCGAGAATCACATCGTACGGGAACGCACCCAGTTCAATGCCGCCACGCTTCAGGTTCACGAAGTTTGGCGCGCACCACAGGCCGAGGTCGGCGTCGTCGGTTTCGCCCGGTCCATTCACGCGGCAGCCCATCACGGCGATGGTGATCGCATGGTTCTTCGCGTACGAGGTCATCTCCTTGACGTTTTGGGCCAGCTCGATGAACGCCTCATTCTCAACTCGGGAACAGCTCGGGCAACTGATGATGTTCATCGCGTCGAGATTGAACCGCACAACGCTGCGGACACGGCCGGCGGCAATGTCATCAATGATTTGCCGCCCGGCGACGATCTCCTCGCTCTTTTTGGAATTTGGCACCGTCAGCGAAACGCGGATGGTATCGCCGATCCCTTTGCTGATGAGCTGTTCGAAGGCGATGCGGGTTTTGATGATGCCATCCGGCGGCAGCCCCGCTTCGGTCACGCCGAGATGCAGCGGCACGTCTGGACGCTGGCTGGCAAACCGCCCGTTGACTTCGATCACCTTTTGCGGGTCCGAATCCTTGAGGGAAACGCAGTAGCGGGTGAAGCCGATGGAGTCCAGCAGTTCGCAGTGCTCAAGGGCGCTGGCGATCATCGGAGAGATGGAGTCTTCGGGATCGAATTTCGAGGCGGCGGCGGGATCGACTGAGCCGCAGTTGACGCCGACCCGCATGGCACAGTCATGCCTGGTGGCGATCTCGGCCAGATACTTGACCTTGTCCTGCCACGGTTTTTCGCGCTCGTGATGGTACAGGTGGCCGGGGTTGTAGCGCAGCTTGTTGACATGCGGCGCGACGAGTTCCGCCATCCGGTAGTTTTCCTGCAGGTCGACCACGAGGTTGGCCGGAGTCTGGGCGCGGATGGCGACCAGTGCATCGGCGTCCTTACGGCTGTCGACAGCGATGCGGACGACGTTGGCACCGGCGGCATGCAGGTCATTGGTCTGGCCGACGGTGGCGGCCACATCCTGCGTATGCGTGGCACACATGCTCTGGACGGCGATCGGGTTTCCGGCACCAATGGTCACGGTGCCAATCCGCACCGCACGGGTCGGGTTACGCGGCAGACTCACTCGCATCTCCTGATAGCAAAACGGGCTCCGAACCCTCCTCAACGCCGGGATCGCAGCGGACTACGCTGAGACCCGGCTTCGCGGAGCATTTTTAACGCGCCAAATGACCTTGCGTGATTCCGGGACACCGCCAGTGGATCTGCAGTGAGCGCCAGCGAGCGCGATGGTCGCCGAAGGTTCAATGACCACATTTTTGTCGATTCATCGTCGAATGGCAACAGAGGCCCCGTAGCGTCGGCTTCAGCCGACACGGGCAACAGTGCGCGTGCCCCCCGTAGCGTCGGCTTTAGCCGACACGGGCTACAGTGCGCGTGGCTCCCGTAGCGTCGGCTTTAGCCGACACGGGCTACAGTGCGCGTGGCTCCCGTAGCGTCGGCTTCAGCCGACACGGGCAACAGTGCGCGTGGCTCCCACAGCGGAATCAACTGAGTCACTGGTTTGAGCGAAAGCGTTCGGTCACTCCCGTAGCGTCGGCTTCAGCCGACACGGGCAACAGTCCGCGTGGCCCACAGCGGAATCAACTGACTCCCTTGTTTGAACGAAAGCGTTCGGTCACTCCCGTAGCGTCGGCTTCAGCCGACACGGGCAACAGTCCGCGTGGCTCCCACAGCGGAATCAACTGACTCCCTTGTTTGAGCGAAAGCGTTCGGTCACTCCCGTAGCGTCGGCTTCAGCCGACACGGGCAACAGTCCGCGTGGCCCACAGCGGAATCAACTGACTCCCTTGTTTGAGCGAAAGCGTTCGGTCACTCCCGTAGCGTCGGCTTCAGCCGACACGGGCAACAGTGCGCGTGGCTCCCACAGCGGAATCAACTGACTCCCTTGTTTGAACGAAAGCGTTCGGTCACTCCCGTAGCGTCGGCTTCAGCCGACATGGGCAACAGTGCGCGTGGCCTCCTCAGCGGAATCAACTGAGTCACTGGTTTGAGCGAAAGCGGTCGGTCACTCCGGTCGGCTTCAGCCGACGCTACGATCAAAAAATCACGTCTTCCGCCGTCTGCTTGATGGCAGCCTGGAACCGGGCGCGAATCGGCTCGATGACCTCGGCGACGAAGTCATCCACTTGTTCCGGAGCCCGGCCGATGTATTTTCGGGCGTCCAGCCCAGCCTTCAAATCGACCTTGTTAAAGAGCGCATCGCGGGAAAGGCGTTCGATCAGGTCGTTCCGGCCGCCCTGTTCCTTGACCTGCCGCGCCGCGTCCTGGCTGTGATCGCGGATCGCCTCGTGCAGTTGCTGCCGGTCTCCGCCGGCTTCGACTCCGGCCATCAGAATCTCCTCCGTGACCATGAACGGCAGTTCGGCATTGAGCCGGCTGGCGATGACTTTGGGATAAACCACCAGGCCATTGGTGATGTTCTGGTAGAGGATCAGGATGGCGTCGGTTCCCATGAAGGCCTGTGGAATGGTGAGCCTGCGGTTCGCGCTGTCGTCCAAGGTTCGTTCCATCCACTGGACCGCTGCCGTCTGTTCGCCATTCTGGGCAATGTTGGCAACGAACCGGGCCAGGCCGCACATCCGTTCCGAGCGCATCGGATTCCGCTTGTAAGCCATCGCCGAGGAGCCGACCTGGTGCGCTTCGAATGGCTCTTCAATTTCCTTGAAGCTCTGGAGCAGCCGCAGGTCGCTGCCGGCCTTGTGGGCGGAGGTGGCAATGCCGCAGAGGACCGACAGAATCTGCGCGTCGACCTTGCGGGAATAGGTTTGCCCCGTGACTGGAGCCACGTTTTCAAACCCCATCTTTTGGGCGACCATTTTGTCCAATTGCCGCACCTTGGCGTGGTCACCCTTGAACAGTTGCAGGAAGGTGGCCTGCGTGCCCGTGGTCCCCTTGGCCCCGCGAAACCGCAGCGACGCGATGCGGGACTCCAGTTCTTCCAGGTCCATCACCAGGTCGTAGCACCACAACGTCGCCCGTTTGCCGACGGTGGTGGGCTGGGCGGGCTGCAGGTGCGTGTACCCCAGGCACGGCAGATCGCGATACTCCACGGCGAACTGTGCCAGCCGGTCGATCACCCCCACCAGTTTGTCCCGCAATATCTTCAGACTCTGCCGCATCAAGATCAGGTCGGTGTTGTCGGTCACATAGCAGCTCGTGGCTCCCAGGTGAATGATGCCCACCGCGGCCGGGCACAGGTCGCCGTAGGCGGCGATATGGGCCATGACATCGTGCCGCTTGATCCGCTCGTAGCGGTTGGCAGCATCAAAATCGATGTTGTCGATTTCCCCGCGCAGTTCAGCGATCTGTTCATCGCTGATGGCCAGCCCGAGTTCCTGCTGGCTTTCGGCCAGGGCGACCCACAACCGCCGCCAGGTGGAATGAATTCGCTGGGGGGACCAAAGCTGCGCCATGTCGCGGGACGCGTACCGGGAAATCAGCGGGTTCTGATAGATGTCGTGGGTCTTGGACATGAGCATTTCCAACGCGTCCGGCGCGTTCAACCAGAAAAACGTGGCTTGGGGGAGGGAGAAGAATGGCTGCTCGATTCCACGGCGGGCGGCAAGCCGATATTATGCCGCGCAGTCATAGCGCATCGGCGCGGCGTGTTCAATCCAAAATCCTACTGGCCCCAGGCAAAAACCACCATGACACCGCTCCAATCTCTCGTCGCATCGGGAACGAAGCTCTGGCTGGACAGCATCGATCCGGATCTGGTCCTCAAGAACCGCGCCCTCGGCGCGACCGGCGCCACCTCCAATCCCATCATCGTTTCCGACCTGATCAAGACCGGGCGGTTCGACGACCAACTGGTCAAACTGATGGAACAGGGGCTCGACGACTCTGCCGTGGCCTGGCAGATGACCGACACGCTGGTCAAGAACGCCCAGGAAGTGTTTGTCGGCGTCAATGCCGACACCAAGGGCAACGACGGTTATGTGAGCTTCGAGCTTGATCCGCTCCTCGAAGATCACGCCTGCCCGCTGTCGACTGCCGAACGCGCCGCCAAATACGTCGAACTCGGCAAGAAATGGTCAGCCGGACACACCAACCGGATGATCAAGGTCCCCGCCACACCCGCCGGCCTGGCAGCCCTGGAAGACTTGTGCGCCGCCGGAATCACGCTGAACGTCACGCTGATCTTCTCGCAGCGTCAGTATCACGCTGCCCGCGAAGCGGTGTGGCGCGGTGCCCAGCGCCGGGCCTCGACCGACACGCTCAAGTCCGTGTTCAGCATTTTCGTGAGCCGCATCGACGTCTACACGAAGTCCAAGGTTCCGCAGCTTTCTCCCGCCGCCCAGGGCCTGGTCGGCATCGTCAACGTCAAGCGGCTGTGGGCCGAGAACGACAAGTTCTGGACCGACAAGAAGCTGCCCCGCAAGCAGGAAATCATCTTCGCCAGCACGGGAACCAAGGACCCGAAGGAAGACCCGGCGAAGTATGTCCGCGCCCTGGCCGGATCCGACATCCAGACCAACCCGCCCGCCACGAACGACGCCGTCCAGGCGATCACCGGGCTGACCTTTGACCGCCAGGTCGACAAGATGCCATCCGCTGAAATCCTGGCCGAAATCGACAAGGAAGTCGACTTCGTGAAGATGGAAGAAGTCCTGATGACCGAAGGCCTGAGCAAGTTCGCCGAACCGCAAAAAGCGCTGCTGGCGCTGATCGCCACCAAGCGGGCGAGCCTCGGCAAGTAGTTTTTGGAAGCGGATGGTGGCACAGGATGACTGTGCCGCCATTCGAAAGCGGTAGGACGAGCATCACAGCCCGTTCGCGTTTTTGGACGGTTTTCCAACCACCGATTTCCGGGGGGTGGGACACCGTCCTACGTTTTATCAATAGCGATGTTCTTCATCTCAGCAATGAAGTCACCATGGCCCAGCGCCCACCTGTCAGCGGGAGACCACCAACCACAGACAACAAGCCCCATAAAGTGGTGAAGGTCAAGCGGGTCAAGTCCCGCCACGAAGAAGCCGAACGCTGGGCGCGGCTGTGTTCGCGCCTCAAAACACCGGCGGACCAGCTCGATGTCGATTATTCCGGGCCGATCCGGCTGAACCTGGAGGTGCTGGAGTGTCCGCTGCTCGATGGATTGTGGGAGGCGCGCGTCGCCGTCGATGAGCAGGCGGTCGAGATTGATGGGCAGTGGGAGTGCGTCTGCTGGAACAGCAACCGACACTCGGACTACCTCGAACTCCAGTTGACCGCCGGCGATCTTGTGCTGGAGCGGCAGATTTTCCTCTCGGCCAGTGACGATTTTGCCATGCTGGCCACCAAGGTCCGCGGCGCGACTGGCAAGCGGGTCGATCTGCTGCAACGCGTGGAGTTGGCCCGGAATCTGCGCGTGAATGCCGACAAGGCGACGCGAGAACTGCGGGTGGTGGCAAAAATGCATAAACCCCAGTTGGCGCGCGTCTTTGCCGTTGGGCTGCCGCAGGACCGGATTGACAGCACTGCCGGCAGTTTTGCCAGTGTCGACGGCGGACTGGAGTGGCACCAGGCCGGCAGCGGCGGTGCTCTGTATTCGCCGCTGTTGATCGACTGGTCGCCTGAACGCCGCAAGCTGCCCGCCGAGTGGCGGACGCTGACCGTCAGTGAAGACGGTCAGGCGCTTCGCACGGACGAAGCATCTGGTCATCGGCTGCGGATCGGGAATCACCAGGTGCTGCTGTATTCTTCCATGAAGGCCCATGAAACGGCGCGTTCCGTCCTGGGTTACAACACGCGTTTCGAAACTCTCGTCGGCTTGTTTGCCAGCGGCAGCGGAGAAGTCTCGCAGTTGCTGGCCATTGAACAGTGATTCACGCTCAGGGCGTGCCACCGCCCGCGGTCGACTCGCCCGGTCTCCAAATGGTCGAGTTGTCCGTGGACACCGGTGCCGTCGGTTCCGGCGGAGTGAACTGGACTTGGGCACCAGCAAGCAGCAGCAGGAACAGCAACAACACGCCGAATCCGAAGAAGCCGACCGAGCTGAGCAGTTCGACGCCAGACACATCTCCGCCACCGCCCTTGCGGCGTGGGGTCACCCCTTCAAAGGAGAATGTGACGCCGTCGGTTCCTTCGGGAATTGCAGGTTCGGGCATCCCCCAGATTGCGGGTGTGGCCGGTGCGGGGGGCACGGGCTCTGACGGCGTGGCGGGACGATGAGCCACGGTGGCCTTCAGGCGGTGCAGTCGAGTCTGCCGAGCCCAGGCGCGGCTTGAGGCACTCACCGCGCGACGGTTGCGGCACGCCCATGTCGACACGCGCACGGCTCTGTGGCGGACAGGGGTGGGTGAAAGAGTGATGGGTGTCATGGGACGATTCTCGTCATGGACGCGGTCAGCGTGAATTGTGCCTTTCAGTCTCGCCGCCAACGTTTCAGATGGCTTACGGGGAGGTACTGAAGCAAATCCGAGGCCATTGCCAACCAACAACGACCGGGATGACATAAATGCCCATCTGGCACAGCATTGACCTGGTGAATGGCATCTTGCCCGAAGATTGCCGCAAGCCAACGTTCACAATTTGAAACGGCAGGTGTGGCAAGAGATAAACATCCGCGGCGCGGATGATGTGGAAGCAATGCGCAGGAAGCCCTGCTCGATGTTCGAAGTTTCTGAAGGCGTTCCCGAGATTTATTTCAGGTTCCAAATTTCACAAACAACTCGGCAAGTCTCAAATTGACTGCAACTGACAACTCAACATTGACAAGATCCTGTGATGACACAAAAGCCTGTGGCTTTCCCTCCGGGGCGTCTGGCGTTCAATGTTCCATGGCCGCTTCGTCATTCACCGCCTTCACGATGGCTTCGGCCAGCAGCTTGTTGCCAAACGCGTTGAGGTGGCAGCAGGAATCACGGTAGGCGGCCCACTCGGTGTCGTGGAAGAGTTGGGTGAGATCGTGAAAGCGGACTTGATGTTTCCGCCGCAGTTCGGCACCCGCCGCGCGGAGCAGGGGATAGGCTTGTTCCACATGTGGCTTGGCTGTGTGACTTTCATCGAACGCGATCTGGCGTTCACCCTCTTCAATCGGCTTGCTGCCGGGCAGGTACTGGTTGGGCTGCAGGAAGTGGAAATATTGAATTCCCGCACCTTCGGCAAGCTGATGCATTTGGAGGGATGACCGCCGCCAGAGAGCCACGCAGTGTTCGTGGAGTTCCGCATCGTTGGCGAACTTCTGTTGCGGCCCGGTTGAGGCCAGGTCCGTGGTGCTCGAGATCTTGGCGTTCAGGGCGGCATAGTTGCGAGTCGCCTCTTGTTGGAAGTGATTGTGCCCGCGCTGCCAGACGAGCAGCGCCGTGGGCGACCAGCGGAGCGGCGCCCGGGCAAAGCACCGCGCCCACCACTGCGAGCCATCCCGCAGCAGCACTACCCGGCCGACCAGCCGCAGCGTCTCCAGATCGCTCGCCCGCGAGACCCGCATGTGCCACTCCCTGGGGTAGGCGGGAAACACGCGATTGGGAACATTCGCCGTGGCGGTCAATGCCACCTCGTTGTAGCCATCAAGATTCAGCAGCAGATCAAACTCCGCCCCCAGCGACAACAGGAAGTTCAACTGCATCAACTGCTGGGGCTGCTTGTAGCTCGCCAAGGCCAGCGGAACGAGCACCACCTTTCGGCCGTGGAAGCGCGGCGACTCTTCGAGCAAGGTGCGCAGGTGGACTCCAGTCTCCGCCTCAAGGAACTCGGCGACCGAGCCACCGGTCAATCCCACCAGCACCACGCCGGGCTCGCGGTGACGAACTGGAGAATGCTGTGAGACAAAGCCAAATTCCGAAGTGCCAAAATTTGGATCCTTCGCGGTCCGCGGGCGGCGGGCAAATCCGATGTACGGGTGGGGGATGTCATTCGGCAATGGATTGCTGTCCTCCGCCACCGAATCAATCCCCATTCCGATGATGGCATTTGAATTCGCCTGCCGATCGAGATGATATTGCACCGACTCGACCGTGCCATAGATCCAGGCCAGGATGACCAGGCTGACGAACTCGATCGTTCCCCAGGCAAGCAGGCCCGCCAGCACCGAGAACAGCAGCCGCTTCCACCGGGGCAGTGGTCGTCTGCGGCGGCCAGCTTTGACGGGCGGACTTGGGGGAGCGGGAGTTTGCGTCGACATCGTGTAGACCGGTTGAGCCACCAGGGGAATTGCAGTGACCATCGTAAGTCGGTCACGGCTGCTACCAAAGGGATTGGAGGTCGAATTCTTGTGGCTAATTACAATTGTGAAATGTCGGACAAAATTTGATTTCAAATCTCAAATTTCAAATTTCACAGTCTGTGCGACCATATCGAATCACCAGCAACGCCTCCACCGTGAAGTGCGCAACTCTGGCCCGGAAGGCCTGATGTCGCGAAATGGTATTTTACTGTGAAATTTGAAATCTGAAATTGCGTTGAACCGAGCAATTGGACTTTTGTCGGACGCATCAAGTTAAGGTTGTGCGGCACCATCGCCGGCCAGTCCATCTTCATGGAGTGCGGCACGCACCAGTTGATTCAGCCGCAGCGCCACTTGAACTTCCTCTTCGTCCAGGTCCATATGCACCAGATCGCCCAGCGTCTGCTTTCCGTGCAGAGAGGCGACGTTGTCGGCAACGCGGGTGATCTCGCGCGGCGTCAGGTCCGAAAACGCCAGCCGCAGTTCCGGCAGCGATTTTAAGAATGTCTCCTCGTCCCAGCCGCCAAACTGGGTGTCCAGTGACTGCAGGATCTCGGTCACATGCCACGCCACTTCGCGGGCGGTGGCAAGCAGGCCGCGAACAATGCCACAGCTCCTGCGCGGATCGACGAGAGAACCACTCAGATATCCGCTGGTCAGAGCCACGAGTTCGGTGGCCGACAGCACGCCCTCACCGTAGAGGAGTCCGGCCGCGGCCCCCACGATCGGTGCCTGCGCCTTGTCCGGCGGATGGGCGATGATCGACCGCAGCGCCTGGGTGAACAGGACAGGATCAAGCCGGGGCTCTTCCAAAGGATCTGAAACCATTGTCTCTGATCCCGTCTCAGTTTGAGCGCCTGGTTTGGGACCAGGAACTCGCGACCGCTGCCCAGCCAGCACCTCCCGCAAGGCGCGCAGCGCGTTGATGACGGGGTTGATCATTTCATCCGGACAGATCACGGTCTCCGCCGCCAACCGACAGGCCCGTTGATAGGCCGCCGCGGTCAGGTGCGGGATGGCCGTCAGGTTCGTGGCTTCCAACGGCTCCCGCGAGTGCTGCAACAGTTCCAACTGCGTGAGTCCATCCACCACGGTGGGCAGGAGCGGATCTTCGGCAATCTGTTGATCGATCAGTTGGACAAGGACGGGCGTCTGCGCATGCAGGCCCAGCCGGCAGGCCCGGATCAGCATCTGCACGGCGGCGGCGGTGTTGCGCTGCGTGCCATCGGTCTGCATCTCCGCGATCTGTTCCTGCAGCTTCGTCATCGCCGCTTCAAGGATCGTGGCTCCGTAGACAGAGGCTTCAATCAACTGGCTCTCAGTGTTCGGCGACCAGGCAACCTGCCAATGCTCCTGCATCAGTTCCAGGCCGATTCCGTTCACGAAGTCTGGTCCGCCCAGAAACTCGGCAAACGGCGCATTGAGCAGGTTGAGCCGATGGAACAGCCGGCTGGTTTCGCGGTGCTGTGGCTTGCGGTACAAGTCCAGCACCACCTCCCGCGACAGAATGCTGTCCAGCGACAACTTCAGCCGCCGCGCCTGGTCGCGAAAGTCGTCGACGATCGGCGGGACGCCGGTGCCCGGCGGCAACTGGCCAACGCGGTCGCCCGCCAGAACCTGGGTGACCAGGTTCATAAGGACGCGGCCCTCGCCGTCCATCTGCCCTTTGATGAAGCAACTGCGGACTCCATCCAGAACATCCTCCCGTTGCGGCCAATCGTGCCCGCGCAGTTCGGCGAGCTGCCGCGCCATTTGTGCGGCGGCGATGGCGTCTGGCGTGGAGATGGCCGTGGGCAGGTTTCGCTCGCGGGTCAGCCGGCCAATCTCGACGAGAATCTCGATGGCTGTCGTGGTGCGTGCCGCATCGCGCGAGTGGTGCGTGGCATCGGCCGCCATGGTCGCGAGCCACATTCGGTCGTAAAAGGCGGGGCTGGGCATTCCGGCCCCATAGCCCGCCAGGGCGTCGAGCTGGTTGAAGCTGTAGCGCATGAGCCACGTGCCAGTTTCGTGCTCGTCAAACCGCACTGGCTTGGGCCGGCGGGTGTCGCGAGCCACGAGCCCCGGAAGGGCCACGGTATGGAAGCCACCGGTGACCACGAGGATCGGGCCAGTTTTGCCCGCCTGACGATTCTTTGCCAATTCGTCCCGAATCGCCGCCGCCATGCATGCTTCGCGGGCGTTTGTCCCATCCACCTCCAACTGCCGTGGCTCATAGGCCAGCCGCGACATGGTGCAGTACGCCGCCACGCGGCGCATGAACCCCGTGGTGTCGTCGGCGTCCCAGTGGGCTTCAAACAGATGGTCCCACAGTTCGTCGAAATTTCGGCAGCCCATCCGCCGGGCCAGCTCGCGCGTGTAGGTGCTGTGTTCCAGATGCGGATCGGAGGCCAGCGATTCCATGCGAATCACGGGAATCTTCTTGTTCGCGGGCTGCGGCTGCTGATTTTCCTCGTCGAGTTCCGGCGGGTCATCGTCTCCGCGCGATGCGAGAATCTTCTCGGGAAACTCCAGATCAATGAACCGGATGTTGGCACCGACGGCGTGGCCAGTCCGGAGGGCGACCAGTTCCGGCGAGTAGTCACAAAAGGGATAGAACCCCGCGAACCGGTCGGGGCTCGATGGCGGACCGGAAGGCTTGTCTTGTGCCAGCGGGTCGACTTTCCGCAGACGCTTCTGCCGGTCGACAAAGTTCACATAGACCGCGATCGGCGGGCGGCACCGTTCGTCTGCCAGGAAGCCAGTGAGCGTCGAGAACGACTCGGGTCCTTCGATCAGCACCGAGGCGGGCCGATGCGTTTGAATCCAGCGCTGCACATGGGCCGCGCATGCGGGCGAGTGGTGGCGGATGGGAAAATAGGTGACCGCGGCCGATTCCAGGAGCGGCAGCAGATGCTCGACAGCGGCCCGCGGATCGTGCGCGTGTTCAGTGTCCGAGGATGCCACGGCCGTCATAGAAGGATTTCCAGTGCTCGTTGCGATGCGCGCGGCTCTTCACAATCAAGTCGAAATATTGTCGCACCTTTTTCGTGTCATCCTCCGAATCCTTCAGGACGGTGCCGACCAACTGGCGGCTCAGATGGGCTCCGGTCACCTGCCCGTTGCCATAGTAGTACGCCTCAAGCCCCGCGCAAAAGGCGACTGAAACAGCCTCCGCGGTGCTGAGCACCGCGCCCGGACGCTCAACAGCCGCACCCTCCTCCGTGCGGCCTTTTCGCAGGTCGGAAAAGGTGGTGACCAGGACATCCACCACTTCGCTGGTCAGCGCTGCCGCCGCCCCCGCCCGCGACAGCAGCTCGCCCGCCTGTTCCATCACGATCTCCAGCTCAAACGCCTTGTCGGCGATGGGATGGACGGTCTCAAAGTTGAACCGGCGTTTGAGCGCGGCAGACA
This sequence comes from Planctomycetaceae bacterium, assembly GCA_021732845.1. Taxonomy (GTDB): domain Bacteria; phylum Planctomycetota; class Planctomycetia; order Planctomycetales; family Planctomycetaceae; genus JAKFUF01. The sequence goes on from JAKFUF010000049.1 coordinate 125,608, forward strand.
TCTCGTGGACGCCACGGTCGCGGGTGTTGGCCGTGGCAATCACGTTGAACCCCGGCTTGGCGAAGATCGTCGCCGCCGCTCCGTGCAGTTCAGGCAGATGCAGCACCTTGTCCGAAAGCACGCTGATCATCGTGTCCTGAATTTCCGGCGGGCAGCGGGTGATTTCTTCAAACCGCACAATCTGCCCGGCAGACAGCCCCCGATAGAGCGGGGCCGCCACCAGTGCCTTGAGGGTCGGGCCTTCCGACAGCAGCAGCGCGTAGTTCCAGGAATACTTGATCTGGTCCTCGGTCGTCCCCGCCGTCCCCTGAATCGTGAGCATGCTGGTCCCCGAGACCGCCGCCGCCAGCAGTTCAGACAGCATCGACTTCGCCGTTCCCGGTTCCCCCACCAAGAGCAGGCCGCGGTTGCTCATCAGGGTCACGATCGCGCGATCGACGAGCGCGTCGTCTCCCTGAAATTTTCGGGTGACAATCACCCCGTCGGTCGCCGCAGCCCCCTTCTTTTTCTTCTTGTCGGCGGTTGCATCTGGAGTCTGGCCGGTTGGTGACAAGGCGTTGGGCGAGCCAAGAATAAAAGTCCGGACCGCCCGCGGACTCAGCAGCCATCCCGGTGGCTTGGGATGCGGATCGTTGGCGGCCAACGCCTGGAGTTCCGCGGCGAACCGCTTTTCAGCCGGTTCACGCAGAATCTCGGCCGCGGTGCTGGCGGAATCTACAGGGTTGGCTGGAGTGGCTGAGTCGGCGTCCGCAACGGTTGCGGCACCCTTCGAGCCCGCTTGCTGTCTGGCCATGCTTGTCGTGTCATCCGGGGAAAGGATGACGGGCGCAGGACTGGACTGCTCAGAATTTCAAATTTCAGATTTCAAATTTCACGGTAAAATGTCTTTGGCGACATCGAGTTTTCTGTCAGGACTGTGGCAGGCACCCAGGGCCGCAAGCACTCGTCGCTTCACATCCTGTGAAATTTGAAATCAGAATTTGAAATCCTCCATTCCCACACTCGTCTCGGACGGCATCTTAACGCGACCATGGGAGAAGAATGAAGCAATGACCAATGATTCACGCCATGAACTTCACGCCGGCGTTGGTGACGGAGTCACAGCGACTGGTTGCGCGGGAGGCTGTGTCGGCGGCCGGGTGGGCCTTTGCCCGATACGGGCGAGGCTGGAAAGAATCCACAGGGCCAATCCCGCCATCAATCCCCAGCGGGCCGCCGCGATGGCGTTCATCACCTGGTCGGCATCCTTCGTGGCCCATAGGACCGCCGCAAACGCTGCCGCCAGAACCAACGTCAGACGGTTGTCCCAGGTCGTCCAGACAAACAGCAGGGCGATCAGCAACGCGGCCCCACTGATGATCCAGGTATTGGTGGCGACGGGCCAGTAGGTCACCTCGACCTCTTCAGCGGTTCCCAATTTGTGATACTGGTAGACGCGTCCCGCCGTGCTGAACTCGAACAAGCCACCGGTCGAATTGCCAAACCACGATTCCAAATCGGCAGAATCGGTCGTGTAACCCACTGCCCCGCTGCTCATTGACAGCCGTGTCTGACGCAGCGGTTTGAAATTCTCCGGTGCTCCCACCAGGACGTAGTCCTCGGGCACCCAAACTGCGGTGCGCAGTTCCATAACCGGCACACTTGTGGCACCGCCCAGACGCGGAAACTTCAGGTCAACATTGCCACCCGTCCGCCCGGCCAGAGGCGCACTATCGAGCGGGGCGCGGTAGACGAGGGCGATGACAAACGCTTCGTCGGAATTCGTGGTGCGGGCGACATTCACGAAAAATGACTTCCACGCTCCCGACTTTCCAGCGGGGTCGACTTCAATGTCGACCTTTCTTCCCGCCACCAGCACATCGAGCAGTTCCGCCTGACTAGGCAGGTCAAGCGGCAATCGCTGGCGCTCGCTGGTCTTCAGCAGGTAGCGGCAGCGATACATGATCGATGCCTCTTCGGTGATCACCGCCTCCAGGGTCTGGCGGCTCACCACGGTCTTGGCGACTTCCTGGGTGGCATGCAGTGTCGCCGTTAGGTTGACACCGAACGGGTCGGCCAGTTGCGCCGGTTGAGTGAAGTAGCGGTAGGCGAGGGAGCCATCCTGGGGCAGCACCTGCAGATCGCGAACATCAATCGCTTCCAGAGCGGCATCCGCCGTGGAGGTGACCGACAGCGAACGGTCCTTCAGTACCGTGAATTCGCCTTTGATGGCCGAGATGACAATCTCACCGGCCTTACCCGGCGAATTCAGCACGCGGACCGGCTTCACCGAAAAGGCGCTCGTTGTCTGCTGCCGCTCTGGTTTCAAGTCGTACTTCAGTTTGAACGGCACCGCACCGGTCAGCTCGCGCTGCATGACGATCGTCCAGGTCACCCACTCATTCTCGGCCTCGGCACGGTTCTTTTGCTTGATGGGCATGTGGACGGGGTCCCCGGATTCGATCTGCAGCATGTCGGCGATGCTGGCCGGGACGGCAAAGCGAAACGTGTCGATTCCCGCATATTCCACCTGATAGCCGACCCTGGTTTCGACCTCAATCACGCTCTGGCCGACATTCACAATTGTGCCCACCGTGGCTGACAGTCGCGTTGGCTTGCGAGTGGTGGTCACCGAGATCTCCACCGGCCGGCGCGTGTAGGTCCAACTCGACGCCAGCCGCATCCCCGCTCCAACATTCGCCTGATTGCCGCCCTGCAGGCGATCTGGCTGCAACCCTTGCAGCGTCTTTTCGTCCGTCACGATTTCCAAAGCTTCGGGAGCATAGACGCTCAGCGCGCCGGTCTCGCGCTCCACGGCGAGGGGCTCCAAAATGGGCAGCTTCATCGTGGGGGTAGCGGGGTCGAGGACGCGATGTGCGGCGACCTGCAACTGGATGGTGCCCTGCCGCTTCTCCCGCAGCGAAACGATCAACAGATTAGCCCCGGCCGGCGCTTGAAACTCCTTCATCAGATCGCAGTCGACGCGGTCAACGACCAGGCCTTCGGGCAGCTTGAGCCGCAGTTCGAACACTCCGGCACGCTCGACGGTGTAGTCTAAAGTCGCCTTCAACTGCAGTTCATCGTCGCCAAACACCAGTTGGGTCTGCTGCACCGCGAGCACGCGTGGCTCCACTGGTTTGGCCCGCGCCCGCAGCGTAAATTTCGGAGTGTAGAATTTGTAGAACTGAGTTTCGGGCCGACGGAGCGCTTCCGCCACCTCACCCGCTTCCACACGCGTGATCCCCGACTGCTGTTCCACTGAGAGTGTCAAATCATTGGCGTGGCTGAGCAACACCAATCCGTGTTCGCGGACACCGCCGATGGCGTGAATTCCATGAGCCACGCCGTCTTCGGCAATCCCCGCGACATCAATGGGGTCGGTGGGCATGGGGTATTCGGTATGCACATCCACCTGAATCGTTTTCGCGTCACTGCTGAGCAAATCGACGGTCAACAGTTGCTGCTTCTCTTCCGGCACTGCCTTCCACGCCTTGAGCCCCGACGTCACCACATCCAGGACGCGGTGGTTGAGCGGAACCGCGATCCGCAATTGGTCGAGCTGTCCGCGCTGGACCTGATAGGTCAGCGTGGCCTGCGTATGCACCAGTCCATCGGAAATCCGGACATTGGTGGCGTTTTCAACTCCAGCCAGGAGTTCCATCACCGGGGCGGCGCTCACGCGTGGCCGCCAGCGGGCAGAAATTTTCTGCGTGGCTCCCAATTGAGCCTGAATATGTGTGACTTTGGCGTCATCCATCACCGGCACCGTCACTCCGGCGGCTGAGCCACCGGCTCCCGGCAGTTCGATCGTCTGGTCGGCAGCCGGAACGACCAAGTCCAGCGTGGCGACGCCGGCGGCAGGACAACTCAATTCGAAACTGCGGCCATCGGGTGAAGTATGGACGCGGGTCACCAGTTCCAACTGGACTTTTTGCTCGCCGGCCGTGGGAAACAACAGCACATACGACCCGTTGCCGGTTGCCTGAAGCAAGACTTTGTTGTCAGGACTGGTGATCTTCCCGATGGCGGCCTCGCCAAATTGCAGGGGAAGTTCCACCCAGGGCTTCCCGAGGACCTGAACGGTGTATTCAACTTTGAGCCGCGCCTGATCCTGTTCCACCGTGCCGGAATAGTTCGCTTGTGTGATCACTGCGGTCACGGGCGGTTTGGCCTCGGCCGCCTCGGGTTTATAAGCTCCCCACATCTTGAGGAATTCGCCGTACGGCATGAAGACGGCAGACTTCTCGTTATCGAAGAAGACCGTCTTCAAGTTTTTGTACGGCAGGTAGATCAAGCGTTCCCAAGCGGGTTTGGCCGGCTCGGCTGCCAGTGCCGGCTGGCCATCCGCGGCTGCTGGCTGCGCTGCCGCCGGCTGGGCCGCCGCATCTTGACCGTGGCTCAACTGATGCAGGCTGAGGCACAGCCCCAAGGCCATGAGACACAAGACGGGCTGCATCCACGTCCGTGGAGACTGACCCTCTGGTCGCGGACGTGATGGAGAATTGGCAGGGCGCATGGAGTGGACTGGCAAAGCTGAGCAGGCTTGGGGGAATTTTGTCCAAGTTTGCCGGTCCGGCAAAATGGACATTCAGCCAATGTAACGCATCTGGCTGGACGGACGCCAGTAGGCACCTGGAAAGTGCCCTCTGGCAAGGGGCCATGGTCTCCTTCCTCATCCAAATTGACGGAACGAATTCATCTCAGTCCGATCCGACTTCAACGCGGAGGACGAATGTAGCGGATTTGGCGGGTACGCAGGGTGGCCACCTCCAAGTTGAGCCACGCGACGCGGAATGTGCTGTCGCCCCGCATCTGCCGCACATGAATTGCAATTCGTCATTCTCGGTTGCTGACGCTTTGGCCTGCGAGCCCGAAACCCTGACTTTTGCGGGAGTTTCACGGTTTCGAATTCGCCGGTCAGGACAGCGCCTGTCAAGCTGCCTGAACCTGGTTGTTCACGGATGTGAGCAGATTGTCAGGCCGCCAGTCGTTTGACAACGACAACGTTGGAGGAGCGCGGGAATGGTGACTGAGATTCGACCCACCGAGACGCAAACGGCGGCGGAGGCGCAGCAGTTCGTCCCGCTGCTGCCGGCAAAGTATGCCCTCAACCCGTACCAGGCCTCGTGTGTGATGCTGGGCGGGCTGCTGCTGATGTACTTCAGCTACATCCCTCTGTTCCACTCAGACATCTGGGGCCATGTGAGTTATGGGGCGTGGATTCTCGATCACCGGGCGCTTCCCACGATCGATCCGTTCACCCCGCTGGCCGAAGGTGTCACCTTGACCGACACCGCGTGGCTTGGACAGGTCCTGTTTGCCGCAGCGGCACGGCAGGGCGGACCTCACTGGGTGTCGCACCTGTTTGCCCTGACCGTGTTCCTCACGTATGTCATCAACGTCTCGACGTTTTCCCGCCGTTCGGGAAGCCTGCTGGCCGGCACGCTCTCGTGTGTGCTGGCCTTCGTCGTGGGCTTCAGCCGGCACGCTATTGTGCGGCCCGAAGTTTTCGGCGGACTCTGCCTCGCCGCGCTCTTCTGGCTCATTGCCCGTGCCGAGCCAGAACGGCCCACGGTACAAGAGGCCAGTGAACCCCACGGCGTGACCACGAAGCGGAACTACTGGTGGCTCTATCTGGGCGTGGCCCTTGTGCAACTCGCCTGGGCCAACCTGCATGGTTCGTTCATCATTGGCCTGGCGATCTTGGGATGTGTGCTGGCCGGGCGGGTGCTGGAAGTCTTGTGGAAGACGCAGGAACCGTGGCAGGTGCTCCAGGACGCGCAGGCCCGCCGCTGGCTGCTGGTGCTGGAGACCGGAATTGCGGTCACCCTGATCAACCCTTATGGAATCGGGTTGTTTCTTAACGTCTTTCAGTTCTCCAGCAATCCCAACCTGAAGGATGTGCTGGAATGGTTCCCGCTGTCGGGAACCAGCCTGGAGGGGATTCACTTCATCATTTCGATGGTGGTGCTGGTGGTTTTGTTCCGGCACAGCCGCCGGCCGATCAGCGCCGCCGATGTGCTGCTGCTGTGCCTGTTCGGACTGGCCGTGGCACCCACCATCCGGATGATCGGGTGGTATGCCATTGTCGTGACGTACGTGCTGGCTCCACATGTGGGAGAACTCCTGCCACGCGTCTGGCCCGAGCCGTTCAAGCCCCGTGCCGAACCGGTTGATGCCAGGACCTTCCACTGGTCGGTGGGAGCCGCGCTGGCGCTGTGGGTGGCGTTTGCCTTCTCACCGGTCAGCCAGCCTGTCCTCGGTGGCAAGGTCCGCACCGATGACCATGTCTACTCCCGGGACACCCCGCGCGGTATCTCCAAATACCTGCGGGAGCACCCGCCGCAGGGGCAGATCTTTAATCCGCAATGGTGGGGCGACTGGCTGGCCTGGGATGGCCCGAAATCGCTGAAGGTGTTCATGACCACCAACGCTGTGCATCTCACACCGTCGCGGGTCTGGAAGGATTACATGCAGGTGGCCCGGGCCGAAGCGGGATGGGACCTGACCCTCGACCGCTATGACGTGAACACGCTCGTCCTGCACAAGGAACTTCAAGCCGGACTCTGGCGGGCCGTGCGCCGCAGCGGCAAGTGGCAAGTGGCCTACGACGACAAGGTTGGCGTAGTCTACGTCCGCGGCCGCGAACTGGCCGCATTGAACAAGAGGAAGTCGGAAGAAGCCAAACAAAAGGCGAACAAAGCAACTGCAACCACTCAGTCGTCCAAAACGACCAAGGAGGCCTCATGACATCCCCCGGAGGAATTACAGGCGTCCGGTTGGTGGCGTTCGTCGCCGTCCAGGTCGTGTTTCTGGCTGGGATGCTGGGCCTGACTGCGCAGGCAGTCCAACGGCAACAGGCGGAACGGCAGCCGCCACAGTTCCGGACTGAGCCACTGAAGGTCGTTCCGCTGTACAATCGCCCCGATATCGTCAGCGATGCGGATCTCGTCGCGGTGCTGGACAAGCTACAGCCACGGTTCAGGGGCCAGCCTCCGCATGTCAATCATCTCGATCATGCCCTGCGGTTCTGGGGCGTGAATGCGAAGTTCTCGGATCCACAGGCGCTCTCGGGCTTTGAGATGCGCGACATCCTTTTGGATCACCGGCAGTTCACACAATTGTCCGGCAAGAAAACGCCGGCGTTTTTGATCCTCACCCCCAAGGGCGTCGGCGTTCGCCTCCAGGAAGGTGAAGCCTCCGCGAGCCACGTGGACCATACGCTGGCGGGCCTGGCTGAGGTGGGAACGCCGCTCGATTACCCAGTGCAGACCGCGCAGGGCGAAGCCACGGTGCAGGCGATTCTTGAACAGTCGCTGGCGGATTTCAGCCTGAATCAACTGGAGTATGAATGGTCGGCGCTGGCCTATGCCCTGTACATTCCGCAGCCACGCTGGATGACCCGCGAGGGGCAGCAGATCTCCTATGACTTGCTGGCCGACCGGATCATGCGGCAGGGGTATGTTCAGGGGGTGTGCCTCGGACATCATCGGCTGCACGCACTGGTCATGCTGCTTCGTATCGACGAGCAGACACCGATCCTTTCAGATGCCACCCGCACCCGAATCCACAAGCACCTGCGGGCGGCGACTGACCTGCTCGTGAAAAATCAGAAGTCCGAAGGAAACTGGGACCGCGACTGGGCGGGATCTGCGGCTTCGACAGGAGATGGAGAAGGCTCGACCTCGGTGATGGCCCGCACCATCCTGGCGACAGGACACCCGCTGGAGTGGTGGGCTCTGGCACCCGCCGACGTGTTGCCTCCGCCAGAAACGCTGCAAAAAGCCGCGGCCTGGCTCGTGAAGACGACCAAGGCCATGTCCCAGCGCGAAATCAATGTGAATTACACGTTCCTGTCACACGCCGGCCGGGCTCTGGCACTGTGGCGCGGAAAGTTCCCGGCAGATGTTACGCTCCCGTAGGGTGTGTGCCACGACCGCGTTCGCCGAGTCATCATGAGTCCCACGGAATCCGCCACACTCGAAATCGCGCCCGCAGCCATGCCGATCGTTCAGCGCGAACCGCTGGAGGCGCCTGTCACGGAAGCACGTCGGCTGTGGATTGAGCCGCTGCTGTCGACGCTGATGATGCAGGCGATGTGCATCGGCATCATGTGGCTCGGTTATGTGCTGCACCCGGTCAAGGTGAACTACCGTTCGGACAACAGCCGTGCCGGGGTGATCGCGGATCTTCCCGCCTACTACGGCGACTATGCCCGGCATCAGGCTGAGTACGGCAAGACGCCGATGATTGGGCTGGAACTGGGTGGCAAACTGGGGTGGCTGCGTCCACTCGTACGCTGGGACAGCTTCTGGCTGTTGAGCGTGGCCGAACAGGGCTACGTCGTCGATTCCAAGCTGAAAATGCAGCAGAACATTGCCTATTTCCCCCTCTACCCGGCGCTGGTCCGGCTGGGGATGTTGTGCGGGCTGCCCAGTCCGGTGGCCGCGGTGGCGATCTCCCTGAGTGCCATGCTGCTCACAGGGGTGCTGCTGTTTCGTCTGTGCGCGAGCATTGACTCGGTCTCCGCTGCCCGCTGGACGCTGTGGCTCTGGCTCTGTTTTCCCACCTCCATGTTTGGTGTCGCCGCCTACGCGGATTCGAGCCTGACACTGCTCACGATCCTCGCGCTCGCCAATGTCCTGCAGAATCAACCACTGCGGGCGGGACTTTGGGCTGGCCTGGCCTCCGGCCTGAGGCCGCCCGGTCTCACCGTGGGGATGATGCTCCTGCAGAACCTGTTCACGCGACGCTGGAAGGCGGCACTGCTCGGAGGCATGCTGTCGTTCGCCGGAATCGGTTTGTACTTCGCCTTCCTCGGCTGGCAATATGGCGATCCGCTGCTCTACTTGAAAATCATCCGGACATGGCGCGAACAGGGAACGAGCCTGGACCCGCGCAATTGGGGCAAGGCGATCGTGGTCGGGACATTGAACGCCATTAAACTGATCATCCAGCAGAAGCCGGAGTACATGTTCAAATCCGGCGCGATCACCGATCCTCTGTTGATCCTCTGGTGCCTGTGGTTCCTGCCGTCCGTCCGCAAACTGGGATGGGGCGTGCTGCTGGGAACCCTCGTGGCCGTGATTCTGCCGCTGTCCACAGGCAGCACCTGGTCGATCGGGCGTTACACCTGGTCGATGCTGCCGGTATTCATCGTCGCGGGGCAGCGGCTGTCAACGACACGCTGGGGGTGGCTCACCTTCATCCCGTTTATTGCCGGGTGGGTGTGGCTCGCATTCCTCTTCGGCGGCGGTTGGGAAGTCACGTAGGGTGTGAAGCCCCAACCGATCATCCTCGTGCCGAGGACTGCATGGGGCAACACACCATGGCAGCGAGGAGCGCTGTCCCAAGCGGAACCCCCAGGCAATTTCCGGCAAGTCTCGTCGGACACATCAGTAGGTGGTCGTATCCGAATAGTGCATCGAGCGAACCCGCTCCAGACCACCATCCGACACGCGGTTCAAACCGCCGTACCACTCCACCGGCCCCAGCTCGACAGCCTCCGCACTCCCAGGCGTGGAACGGGTAATTGCACCGCCACCGGGAGGATTGAACGAGGGGTTCATCTCGCTCAACACCAGCACCGCCACACAGGCCGCCGCGAGCGCCGAGACAGGAATCCAGCCAGCCCGGCCAAACTGTGGTTCAGACACCCCGGCACGCGATACGCTGGTCCGCGAACGTGACAACCGGGCCTGCACGCTGGGCCACAGCGAGGGAGCCGCCGGCAGCATCGTCTCTTCACGGTACTGTTGAAGCACTGCGTGGCTCGACCGCAACCCCGCCAAATCTTGACGGCACGACACGCAACCCGCCAGGTGCTGATCCACCACGGCTTGTTCCACGGCAGTCAAATCGCCGCCAACGCTCAGCGCCAATTGCTGCCGGATCTGATCGCAATCAATCGCTGGTTTCATCATCTGACCCTTCTTCATGAATCGGACAGGCTTCGCCTGCTTGCCGAGATTCCCAAACACGCTGGAACTCGCGACGGGCTTCCGCCACGCGCCAGCGGACTGTGGCTTCTTTGCGTTGGAGAATCGCCGCGATTTCCGAGGATGAAAAGTTTTCCAGATCCCGCAAGACCAGAATCGTCCGATGCTTCTCGGGAAGTTGATCCAGAACGGCACGAACTTCCTGTTCCAAGTCGCGGGCCACCCGCGGATCAGGCGTCGAGGGATCCATCGGGCGGTCCTCGCCTGTCTGGCTGAACAACGTAAACCACACCCGCCGCTTGCGTCGCCGCAAGAAGTCGAGTGTCACGTTGACACCAATGCGAAACAGCCACGGGCCAAACCGGCGACTTGGGTCGAACTGGTCGATCCGTTCGTAGGCCTTGAGGAACGTATCCTGTGCCAGGTCACGCGCCGTCTCAACGTCGGTTACGAACCGGCGGATGACACTCAGCAGCCGCCCCTCGTATCGGCGCACCAATTCCCCAAACGCCTCGGAATCTCCCTGGCGGGCCACTTCCATCAGACGCGCTTCGCTCCCGCTACCACCGGGGGGCGATGCATCTTTATACTGCAGTTCAGGATCCGACATGCGGACACTCATGACGTCCACCTCCACTCTCTACTACGCCGGGTGGAGGGTGCGCGTTGGCGGAAGGACACCGCACGGTTCAACTTCTGGGTGATTTTATCTGCTCGTTGGACCTCTGCCAATTGGCACGATTGCCGTTTGCCGTATGGCGATCGCTATTTCTTACCTGCGGCTCCGACATGCGTTGGCCGGTTTTGCATGGAAGGGGTGTTGAGCAATGGGCTTCCAGGAACAGGAGTCAAAAAATCGGGCGCCGCGGGATCGGTCGAGACGAACTGCAAGCCAGGCACATTCAGGCGTCCGCTTCCCTCTTCGCAGATCCGGATCGCGCCAGGCACGGGCGTGGCCGCGCCGTCACTCCAGTTGTTGTCGCGTCCCGTGCCCTCACGAATCGCGTACATGCTGGAAAATGCCGGCTCGTTGAAGTCCTTCTCCACAATTGCTGGCGTCACCGTGACCTGCACAAACAAATTGTTGAAGAACCCGATTTCCGTGCTCTCTTTGGAGAGCATGGTTTCGAAGGCGATCCCCTTTTCCAACTTGTAGAAGGTGTTGTTGGCAAAGGTCAGATTTTTGCAGTGTTTGGCCGCTCCGGCAAACCGAATTCCCGTGGCCGTTTCACTGAAAATGTTGCTGTCAAAGTCCATCTCAAGTACCGCCTGCGAGTCGAACACGATGCCAGCGGGCATTGGACCCAGGAACCGGCAACGATGGATTTCGGCGCGGATGGAATCTGGCCCGGTGAAGCGGATCCCCACCGCCTGGGGCGTCTCGGGCTGAAACGTGACGGACTCAAACCGCGTGGCGGCACCAAGATTTGCCATCAAGCCCTGGCAGTGGATCGCGCTCTCGGTAAAACCCGTGATCGTCAGCCGTTTGAAGAGGGCATTGCTGACGCCGCCCTGCACAAGAACTGCCACCGGCCGGCCCTTGGCCTCAATCCGGAAGTTTTCCAGCCGAAACCCCTCATAGTCGCCCTTGATCTCCACGACGGGTCCCATGCCGGGCGGACTGAGGACCGCCGGCTGCGCACCCACCACTTCAAACTGCACGCCGCGATGATAGGCGGAATCGAGAACGATCCGTTCGGGATAAGTCGTGGCGGTGACACGCAACACCTGCACCGCGCGGCGGCTGGGGTTGAAGTGTTTTTTCACTTCCTCAAGCGCCGAGGAAATCGTCGTGTACTTTGCACCTGGACCAACCTGCAGCACGCGTGTCATGTCCACATTGGAGGCCGCCACGCGCTTGGAGTTCTTGGCTTTCGGCTTCTCTTTTTCAGTGGTCTCCTTCGGGGCCGATTTGGGACCAAACGCGAACCACGCCCCTGCCAGCAGCATGATCACCAAGACTGCTCCGCCGCCCATCACTGCGGGCGAGAGTGCCTTTTTTGCGGGCTTGTCAGGAGAGGGTTGCGTATTGGCAGCCGCGAGAGGGAGAGGCTCCGCAGTGGAGATTGTCGCGGGAGCCACCGGCATCGCCACAGGTGCCGCGACGGGGATGGCTTGAGCCACCGGGGCGGTGGGGCGTGCCACGGGTTGCGCGGCGACGACCGGTGCAGCCACGGCTGCTGGCACCGTGCACTCCAGATTGATTTCTGGCAACGACTCTGGAGTGGCGACAGCTCCGCCCTCGGCCCACGAAAAATCAGGAGCCGCGGCCCCTGGGCGGCCAGCCACCGGTTTGGCAGGCTTGGCGACCTTTTCTGGTGCGGGCGACGGAGATACAGCGGCAGGGGCGGCAGGGACGGCAGGGGCGGCAGGGACGGCAGGGACGGCAGGGACGGCAGGGGCGGCG
>JAKFUF010000011.1 GCA_021732845.1 Planctomycetaceae bacterium
CCACAAACTCGCACTTCAACCCTGTCCCAGGTAAGACCATCAACTGGAGAGCCGGATGCGGGAAATCCGCCAGTCCGGTTCGGAGGGAGGGGGGAGCCGAAACCAATCGGCCCTCCCTACCCCTATCCGCCGCGTCGCCCGCAAGCTGAACGTCGTCCTCTCTCGAGCATCGCAAAGTTGCCGAGTCACTCCGTGGCTCGATCCCAGTCACGGAGTGGCTGGGCGACTTTGAGACTCATCGGAGAGCATGTGCCCTGCCGCTGTCTCTGAATTGCAAGCCGTCGAAGAAGCCACGATGCGAGTCACGGAGTGACTCGACTACTTTGTGTCGCCTTTCGCTCCCGCGAGAGGACGCGAGGGTGGTCCGGCGATGGCAAGTACCGATTCAACCGACCGGCCCTCAACTCGGTGTGGGGCAGAAATCACAGGCTCGGAGAAGAAATGACGACATTACGCTGTTCTGGCAACATTGGCCGGCACATGCATCTGGAGTTGCGCGACCCCTCGCTCCCGATCCGGCCGCCGAACCAACAGCCTTTATTCGCGTCAATTCGCGTTCATTCGCGGTTTCTCCCCGCACGTCTGTTGACCGATGTCGGCCAGTTGAATTTCGGAACCGCGAATGAACGCGAATCGACGCGAATGGCTGCCTTGGCAGGTGTGACACATGTTCTTGTCATGCACCTCGTGGGCCGGCTTGTGTGGCTCACCGGAGCGCTCGCGCCCAGCCGCTTTCATTTGAGCGGCACGGCGCAAGCCGTCCGGTAAGTGAAGATCGCGCCGCGTGGCTCACCGGAGGTCACGGACCAGCGGCGTTTGGATACGCCGCTTTACACTGCTGGAACCTGGCAACGTGCCGTTCGACATGTTTCGCCTGGCACTGCGGACAGGCAATGGTCGGGCGTGTCCGGCCAATCAACATCACTTTCTCGTGCTGGCATTGATCGCACGGGATGCCGACGGGGACGGAGGGATGCAGGCAGAAACCCTGCGTCGTTGGCAAAGCCGCCGCCAGACGGGCGAAATCCTCGATTTCAAAGCGATTGTTGACCACCAAATGCCGCAGCCACGTCATTTGCTCCAGCGGCCGCAGTCCGAGTTCGCGAACACGAATTCCGCGCAGCTCCAGCCGCTCTAACGTCCGCAACCCGGCGAGTGGCTGCAGCGAATTCAGTTCATGAAGTGTTGTGACGCTGCAAGGGCTGATTTCGATCAGCAGATCCTTGAGTTTTCTCAGAGCACCCAGCGGTTCGAGCGACTTGACCTGCGGCAGATGGTGCAGGATCAGTCGTTCGAGATTTACGACGTTGGACAACGGTTCAAGTGATGTCAGCCCCTTGGAGGGGACCGCGCTCAGCCGCAGACTGCACAACTCCGGCAGCGGAACCAGCGTGCACAGCAGCGCATCACCGCCGAAAATTCGCAGATGTCGCAATTGCGGAAAGTCGCGCAAGGGTGCCAGGCTCGCAATCGGCTTGGCGATCGCCAAATGCGTGGCCTTGGGCGGCACATCGCTCCAGTTGCGGACGATCATGAACCGGTCATGGTCCTCCAGCGGATTGATGTCGTCGGGTGAAACGATCGAACTCATCTGTCGCCTCTCTGCAAATTCGACCAGGCGCTTCTTGACCTCGCCACCGCGAATTCCAAAACTTGACTCAATGAAATCAACTCCCCTGCCTTGTTAAGTTGTCTAAAATTGGATTGGCGGATTGGCGACGTGCTAAACAGCCTGGCGTGATTCCGGGACACCGCCAGCGGATCTGGAGTGAGCGCCAGCGAGCGAATCCGCGACAGGTGTCCCGGAATCACGCAATGGTGTCTGGTTGTCAGCGGTTGCCCAGCGGATCAATAAGCCACAGCCAGTCGTCGAAGATGAACTGCAATCGCGACGAAAAGATAGTGATGCGGGTCATGACCGTGAAACCGAAACTGAATCCGAAGGTGATCATCAGCACACAGACCCCGATGCGGGCCACGAAGCCAACCGCCCCCTTGTGTTCGACCGAGAAGAAGAAATAAGTCAGGCTGGAGACAACGCTCACGAGAATGGCGATGTTCTTCAGCGAGCCCCAGGGGTCGAACGATCGATCGGGCGCAATCACCACCAGCGGCAGAATCGTGTTGGCGATCTGTTGCACGAAATCGGCCTTGAAGACCGTCACCAGGTTCACGCCGGCCATCAGCCCCACGAAAAACGCCAGCGGCCAGCGGGAGATCCAGCCACCCACGGGCGCGAGCCGCCAGAGCATCATGATGCCCAGGCCCAGCGGGACGAGGTACAGCCAGTCCGGCTTTGCGGCGGAGTGGCCGGGGACGGCCCAGCTTCGCACCAGGTCGGGCCACAGGTTGCCCAGCAGGTTCGGCACTAGTTGCGACCAGAAGGCGATGACTACCGCGTAGCCTGCCGAAGTTCCGACAACCAGGGCCTGCATCAGCTTGAAGAACGGGTTGTCGCCCCACAGAAAGCTGAGCGCGAACAGCGTCAAAAATCCGGCCGTCCAAATGCCGACCGTCCGCGCCGGCGAGAATCGCACCGCGGGGTCCCCGAACTCGCGGGGCACCGCCGGTGCATGGTGGGTCCAAGCCACGGCCGGGTGATTTTCGGGCACGCGAATCGGCGGTGCATCGGGCTGAATAATCTGCCAGCCGGTGGCCGGCCCGGTGGTCACTCCCGGCGGCCGGACGGGATAGACCCGCACCCAGACGGGTGCCTTCGCCTCAGCATGTTGCGGAAGCAGCGGGCGGGCATCGACAAAGCGGTAGTCTTCAGCACGGACGTAGCCCCGGCCGTTGCCGATGGCAAGAGCCCGCCAGCCGAGCCCCAGCAGCCCCATGAGGAACAGCGCCATCCAGACTTGCGATTCGCGGCTCGGTGTTCGCATCAGCCCGCCCGCCGTTCGAGAAAGTAGATGAAGTTCCCCAGCGCGATCAGGCTGACGATCAGCAGGTGAGCCACGAGTTGCGGACCCATCCGCCGCTGGGCATCCCGCGAGCCGGTGCGGCTTTCAAACTGCGGGAAGCCCTTGATCAACAGGATCTCATACTCGGCCGCCGCCTTGACGTTGCCGAGCATTCCGGTCAGTTGGTTGGGGATGTAGGGCTGCAACTGCGGCGACTGGACACCGGGGCTGCCGGCAATCATCGCCTTGCCGTAGGCCGAGGCGGCGAACTGCACCCATTGTTTCGCACCGGGGTCGCCGCCGCCGATGCAAACCAGCAGGTTCAGCTCCTGAAAGCTCTTCATGCCCCGCGTGAGCGGCATGGCGGGACCCTGCAGGCTCACGCCGCGGGCGTCGGTGAGAAAGTCGCTCCGCATGTCGGACATGGCGTTGCGAATGGCCACCTGCAGGCCCGGCCGATAGCCGAGGTTGACGTAGTCCCGCCCCTCCATCATCTGCGGGTACTCTTCCTTCAGGATCTTGAGGTTCTGGCGGATCATCCCGCCGCCACGCTCCCACAACGTCATGAAGTACAGCTTGTGTTTGCGTTCGCACAGGTGCCGGACGAGGGCCGCCGACATCGGGGCCAGTTCGCCCGAACTGGCCGGGTCGTAGTCCAGGCTGACCAGCACCCGCGAGCCTTCTGGCAGCTTCTCGATCGTGTCATAAACGACCTGCGTCCGCTCGGACTTCTCTTCGGGAAACTGCACCTGGGCCAGCACGGCCCAGGACAAGGCTCCCAGCATCACCAGATAGATGACGCGGCGGTCAATCCGATTGAGCAGTTGAAGCATGTGGCTCAGAGCATTGAAGGAACTATCCGCTGGTGGAGGAGAACGAATCGCGGCAGGTGGGTCAAGAGAGCTGCGGAATTCGCCAGAATTTGCCGGCAACGTTGATCGATGGCAATCTTCGGCCGCCCTGTGGACGAAAAGCGTGATTTTTGGGTTTGTGACTTTGCATCGGGGCGACGGCTTGGCGAGATAACAGTGGACGTGCTAATCCTGATGAACCGGAACCGACTTCTGTTGTTTGGTCACAGGAGGGCAACATGTCTCGTTGGAAGCGGTGCCTGCTCGGTGGAGTTTGCGGTGCGGCTGGAGGATGGCTGTTGCACCTGCTGATCGATCTCGTTTGTTCTGCCATGAACTTTGGCTGGCCGGTGACCAGCATTGTTCTTGTTCCCGTGGGCACCCTTCACGGAATGATGGTCGGACTGTATGGCTCACAGGAGCTTGCAAAGACTTTCGCGTGCCTTATCGATGATGACTACCAACCAGTTGCTGAAAGTGAAATCCGTGACAGCCGACAAGAGAAAGACGACGCTGAAAAGGGGAGCAACGAGCTTCCTTGATTCTTCGCCAGTGCGCGTTGGATGACTCGCACATCCCCCTCGCCCCGCTCAGCGTCGCCCCCTCCTTAGCTTAGATATCACTTCACCTGGGCCAGATCGAGAAACAAAATCATTGACGGATTGCCGACTGGAGCGAACTGGCCGGTGAACTTCAGCGTGCCGGCCGCGCGGTTGACCTGGAACACGGCGACGTTGTCCGCGCGTTGGTTGCAGCAGTAGAGGAACTGGCCCGAGGGATCGAAACTGAAGCTGCGGGGGTAGTTCCCGCGGGTCCACTCGTCCGCCACGAACGTGAGTTCTCCCTGGGCACCGACAGCGAAGATCCCGATGCTGTCATGCAGGCGGTTGCCGGCGTAGACGAACTTGCCGTCGGCAGAGACCAGAATGCCCGAACAGAAATTGCTTCCGGCATAACCATCGGGCAGAGACGAGATCGTCTGTCTGGCGGTCAACCGGCCCGTGGCGGCGTCATAGTCAAACAGGACAATCGTCGAGCCTTCTTCCTGGATCGAGTAGAACCAGCGGCCATTCGGATGGAAGTGGAAATGCCGCGGGCCGTCGCCCGGCGGCAGCGAAACCGATGGTTGTTCCGCGGGCGTCAGCTTGCCCTGCTTCGCGTCATATTTCCAAACGAAGATTTGATCGAGCCCCAGGTCCACATGCAGGACGAACCGCCCCGAGGGATCCGCCTGGATCATGTGCGCATGGGTGCGATCGTGTCCGCTGAAGGCAAAGCTGCCCGGCGGCGCATGCGGGGCCTTGGTGGGGCCGAGCTTCCCCATGTCATTCTTGATGTCCGTGGCTTCGCCCAGGCGGCCATCGGGAAGCAGTGGCAGCACCGCCACCGAACCTCCGAAATAGTTGGCCACCAGCAGATGCGTCCCCGAGGGATGAATGCTCACATACGTCGGCCCCGCTCCGCCCGAACGCACGGTGTTCAGCAGCTCCAGCTTCCCATCCGACTTGTTGATGGCAAACGCACTGACGGTGCCTTCCTTGGTGTCGCCCACGCGGTCGGTTTCGTTGGCGGAATACAACCGCGTGCCGGCCGCATTCGCGATCAGGCAACTGGGGCTGGTGCCCAGGTCATAAGTTCCCGCCGCGGTCAGTGCCCCGGTGGCTCGATTCACCTGAAACAGATGAATGCCACGACCGTTGCCTGGCGGCAGGTCGACTTGCGTGGGAAGGACATCCTTCAGAGGAGAACTGAACGTGCCCACGTAGGCCATCAGCGGGGCGGACGCGGAGGTTGGTTGAGCCTCGGCTGGCTGGGCCTTGACCTGCTGAGCCTCGAGCATTCCCGCCAAAACCGGCGTGGTCCCAGCGATTGCCAGCGAGTGCTTGAGAAAGGAACGCCGCGATGAATTGGGTTCGGTCATTCAGGTGTGCCTGTTCGCGGGTTGTCTGTTTTGCGGTTGGTGAGCCAGTGGACAATGCGTCTCCAGAGATTCGCCATTCCTTGAGCGGGTTGCAACCGCACTCATTCCTGATCTTGTTCGCAGCGCTGCAGCCCCAGCCGTGCCCAGCCGGAATTCGGATTCAGGCGCAGTGCTTCTCGAAAGAACGTCAAAGCTTCCTGCGTGCGGTCGTCCTGCAGGAGGACCCATCCGCGGGTGGCGTGCGAGTAGTCATCCAGGGGGTCAACCGCGAGGGCCGTGAGCGTGGTGGCTGCTGCCGCTGCCGGGTCGTGCAGCTTCAGCAGCGCCTGAGCCCGCAGGTTGGCGCAAAACGTGTGCTCCGGGTTGCAGCGCAGTCCGGCATTGCTCAGCTCCAACACCTTGGGCCAGTTTTCACGGTGCAGTTGAATCGTGGCGGCGATGGAATAAAAAAAGGCGGAGGTCGGCTCCAGGCGAATTGCCTCATTGATTGAACGTTCTGCCTCGGGGAACTGGTCCCGATAGAGCAGGACCATGGCCAGTTCATTGTGTGGCAGGGCATCATCGGGGGCCAGGGAACAGGCCTGCTCTGCAGCTTTGGTGGCTGCTTCAAGGTCTCCCACCCGTCGCAGGCAGCCCGCGAGCGAACACCAGGCCACGCTGTCGTGGGGTTCTTCGGCAAGATGCCCTCGCCAGAACGGAACTGCCTGCGCATCTCGATCCATGTTTGTCAGTGCGAGCGCGCGATGAAAGTCATCGGTCATGGTCCCCCCTCACACTCGCCGCCTGTAGGCAGGCAGGGTGTTTCCGAGAATCACCGTGGCCAGCATGGCAAACCGAAACAGGGTCATGGCCTGCTGGGTCCAGCCTTGGGGAAGCAGCCCCAGCGATCTGGCACCCACCACAATTCCGCAGCCGACGACGGTCGCCGTGATGCCCCCCATCAGCCAGCGGGGCCACCCGGGTTCGCAGCGCCGGATGACAGAGAGCGGAAAGGTGGCCAGCCCCAAGGCAAAGCCGACGAGGACCGGCGCATCCAGCCCCATGGCGAAACCGGTTACCACGAGCAACAGCCCCGTTCCCATGAATGCGCCGAACCAAGCGGCTCCGTGCCATTCATCGCGGGACAACGCGTGGCGGCCGAGCGGGTTGAGCCACAGCAGCAGGTTGAACAACGGCACGGCCAGCCACGTGAGGCACGCAAAAATGATGTATGCAATCTTGATCGGTAAGATCAGCGGAACCAGCGCTGGCTGCCCCCGCCCCAGTGAGTCGAGCATGTCCATGCCAAAGACTCCGCCGAGGATGATCCCCCACTGGACCTGCCGTGGCAGCCGGCTCATCCATAAGAACCAGCCCAGCATCAGCCGGTAGACCAGATTCTGGGCTTTGAGTGCCTCGACGATGCCGCGGCGGGCCCATTCGGATTCGGGATCGAGCCGCAGAGCCTCCCGAAAGTGTGTGATCGCCTCGCGGGGCTTGCCTTCGTGCAGCAGGCCCCAGCCACGGTTGGCGTGGGTGTGGGCATTTTCCGGATCGCGCGCCAGTGCCGATTGCATGGTGGCGGCGGCTTCCGCCCGCTGGCCCAATTGCACCAGGGCCTGCGCCCGCAGGTTCAGACAGTCGGTGTCCTCGGCGTCGCAGACCAGACCCGAGTTGGCCAGCTTGAGGCACTGTTTCCAGTTCTGCCGTTGAAACTGGATGGAGGCGGCCAGGGCATAGTAATCCACGTCGTCGGGATCCAGTCGAATCGACTCACTGGCCGCGGCCTCGGCCTCCTTCAGTTGACCGCGCCGCAGCTTGACCCGCGCCATGCACCAGTGCGGCAGGGCCTCGTCGGGCGCGAGTTGTATGGCCTCCAGCGCCGACTCTTCCGCCGGATTGAACCGATCCAGGGCCAGCAGGCAGCTTGAAAACAGGCAATGGGCAGCCCAATCATTGGGATCCTCCGCGAGATGCCGCTGCAAAAACGGCAGAGCCTCGCTGAACCGCTCGACGCTTGCCAGCCACCGCGCCCGCTCCAGATTTTGGCTCATTCGGTTTTCAGATATTTGAGGACATCGTCATAGACCCCGCCTTCGTTGGAATACAGGGCATAGTTGCGGGCGGTGGCAAACCATTCCTGCGTGGTCGGCTTCAACTGCGCCGCCGACTGCTGCAGGTCGCGCGTTGTCAGTGGCGTGGGGATGCCCGTTTTCACCGCCTCCCGCAGCTTGTTTTCGACCGCCACATCGACCACGGCCTTCAGATCCGCGCCGGAAAACCCCTTGGTCTTCTTGCCCAGCAGCTCAAAGTCGATGTCTTTCATCGGCTTGCCCCGGCAGTGCAGCCGCAGGATTCCCGAGCGGGAGGGAATGTCTGGCGGAGGCACAAACAGGATCCGGTCGAAGCGGCCGGGCCGGCGGAAGGCGGGATCGACATGCCACGGGGCATTGGTGGCGGCCAGAACCAGCACCCCTTCGTTGGAGGACGAAACTCCGTCCATTTCGGCGAGAAACTGGTTGATGAGATGCCGTCCGCCGCTGTTCTTCGAGTCGGTGCGGCGGCCGCCCAGGGCGTCGACTTCGTCAAAGAACAGGACGCAGGGGGCACTCTGGCGGGCCTGTTCAAAGAGTTTGTGCATCTGCCGCTCGCTGTTTCCGAGCCACATGTCGAGTACGTCGTTGATGCCAACCGGCAGAAAGCTGGCCTGGATTTCCCCCGCCGTGGCTCGCGCCAAATGAGTCTTGCCACAGCCCGGCGGACCATACATCAGGATCCCGCCGCCCACCGTCTTGCCATACGCCGCGTAGATCTCCGGGTGCATCAGGGGATAAATGATCTTGAGCCGAATCTCTTCTTTCAGCTCATCCATGCCTCCCACGTCGGCAAACTTGCTCTTGGGACGTTCGACCTCGGTGCCCGCCTCGTCATCGTCGTCGTCAAAGCGTTTGGAGCGCAGCCGGCCGTCGCTGACCTCCGCCCCCTCGCGGGCGTTGATGCCCAGCTTCGCCGCGAGCGCGGCGTCGGCAAGATCGGAGTCGGCCTCCATCGCCTTCTTGTACATGGCCACGGCCCGCTCGACATCACCCCGGCGCACCAACAGCCGGCAATGCAGCAGACTGGCTTCGGCGGGGGTGTCGCGGAGTTTGGCGAGGTCCTCGACGATCACCAGGGCCGCGGAGTCCTTTTCCTGATCAAAGAACGCCCGCGCCAGGCCGAACTTCAATTCCGTATTCTGCGGCGCATTGGCCAGCGCCTCGCGAAACTCCGCCTCGGCCTCCTCGGGCTGGCCAAGATTCAGCAGCAGCTCCGCCAACGCCTTCCGCAACGGCAGACTGTCGGGCGACTGCCGCAACGCCTCGCGCAGCGACTCCGCCGGATCGTTCTTTTTCGCCACCGCAGCACCTCGTTTGGCCGGCCAGGAAATCTTGTGACCTGAGATTCGCCATTCTCTCCGGGACATGCAACCGCTGGCAAGGAGGGAGGAATGGCGGGCATAAACCGGAAGAGTGGCACAATCCGGCCACGCGGCAGATCTTTCGAAATTTGCCGGATTGAATTCTCTGAACTTTCTACCGGGCTGCCGTCGTCTATAATGAAGTGCGTCTGTTGTGGATGCCGGTGCGCAGACATTCTGTCACACACCGGTGCCCGTCCGCGTGATCACGCTTGGATTTCACCATGGCCAGTCCGTCGGAAGTCACCCCCCATGCCGGGAATTTTGTCGGCTCCGACGAGTACATCGCCTTCCAGTTGGGAAAAACGCAGAGCAACATCAAGTGGGCCGAAATCGGGGCCGCCCTGCTGTGGATCTCGATCGCCTTTTTCGCCTACCTGCTGTTCTTTGTAGTTTTTGACCAGTGGGTCATTCCCGGTGGCTTCAGCCTGGCTCCGCGGCTGGTAATGCTGGCACTCCTTGTGGGCGGCATCGGCTGGGCGGTCTGCCGGCATGTGCTGTTCCCCAGCGTCAAACAGGTGCATGAACTGTACGCCGCCCGCGTCCTGGAAAATGCCGATCCCGCGCTCAAAAGCGCGCTGCTGAACTATGTCGACCTGCAACGGGCGGGGCAGACGCTGTCGCCAGCCGTGCAACGCGCGCTCGAAAAGCGGGCGGCAGTCACCCTGCACAAGAGCGATGTCGACCAGGCGGTCGACCGGCGGCCGTTGCTGCGGTTCGCGTATGTCCTCCTGGCGCTCGTGGCTCTGTTCGGGATCTACACCGTCCTGTCCCCCAAGGACGTGATGACTTCCGTCAAACGGGCGCTGCTCCCTTCCACCACGCCGGTCGCCACGCAAACCCAGATCGCGGAAGTGACACCAGGTCATGTCACCATGGCGGCCCGCAATCCGCTGGTGGTGGAAGCCGACATTCGCGGAAAAATTCCCGAGTCGGTGCAACTGATTTACACCACGGCCGATCGCAACATCCTGAACGAAGCGGTGGAGATGCGGCAGATCGACCCCGCCCTGCCACGCTTCCGAGGCACGATTTCCAGCGACGGCGGCCGGGGCCTGATGCAGGATGTGACGTACCACGTGGTCGCCGGGGACACGCGGACGGAAGAGTATCACGCGACCGTCATTCAGCCGCCCTCCGCCAAGGTGAACGAGGTCGAATACGCGTATCTGCCCTACACGAAGCTCGAGCCACGAAAGATCCCCGGCGGCGCGATTGATGCGTGGGAAGGATCGACAGTCACCGTCCGAGCCACGACGAATGTGCCAGTCAAATCGGCCGTGCTGATCCTGACCGACAAGGAAGATTCGCACGCCAAGGGCGATGAGATTCCGCTGGCCGTAAAAGAGGGGACGAAGCTGGAAGGGCAGTGGACGCTCGGATTCCGCCGCGATGGCACCGCGCCGCGGTTCTACCACATCCAGGTGCGCACGGAAAAAGGCGAAACCGACCCCGACCCGACACACTATCCCGTCAAGCTGCGTCCGGACCAGCCGCCCGAAGTCGTTTTGCTGACGCCGTCAGGGGACGTGCAGATGCCGGCCAACGGCACGCTGGCGATGTCGCTGCAGGCGGCCGATCCCGATTTCGGGCTCCGCTCGCTGACACTGCGGGCCGACCTGCCCGACGGACGCGAACCACTCAGCCAGCGGCTGTTCGAAGATCGCGAACTGGGAATGTCATTCAAGGGGTTGCACCTGTTCCCACTTCAGCGGTTGAAACTCAAATCCGGCGACAAACTCCAGGTGTGGATCGAAGCCAAGGATACGCGGCAGCCGACCGCCAATGCCCGCACCACGCCCAAGATCGAAATCACCCTGACGGATCCCGTCTCGCCGAAACAGGCCGCGGAAGAACTAGCCAAACAGCAGCAGAAGCAGGACGAACTGGCCAGCGCCGACATGCCCAAGGAGAACCCGGAAACACCGGATCAGCCGGAGAACGAACCGAAAGAACCCAAGTCCGACGATCCCATGCAGGATGACCAGGCCCCGCGCAAACCACCCGAGGCTGGCGAAAAACCCGGTCCAAAAAACACCGAGAATCCTCCCGAGGAGGAGCAGCCCGAGAACAAGGATCCACGGTCCGACGAAGATGTTTTGAAGGAGTTGCTGGAAGACCAGCAGAAGAAACGGGACCAGCAAAAAGACGAGAACAATCCCCGGCCCGATCCAAATCAGCCCCAGCCTCCTCAAGAGAAGCCCCAGCGCGATCCCAATCCGCAGGGGGAGAACAAGCCCCAAAGCGGCAAGCCACAGTCCCAGCCGGGGAAATCCGAGGCTGGCAACGCAGGCGGCGCGGAGAATCCGCAAAACGGCGGATCGAAATCCACCGGGAAGGGCAACCAGGGAGCCCCCACAAAAACCCCGCAGAACTCCAAGCCGGGCGAGAGGCAACAGCCGGGTGCCAACAACCAACCAGGTGGAGAAGGGGAACCGAAGGAGCAGCCATCGGCCGACAAACCTTCGGAAAACTCGGCCGACGGGCAGCCGTCCTCGGCGGGTAAAAGCAACCCGCAAAAATCGGAAACCAAGAAATCAGAGAATGGCCGGCCTGACGCGCAGCCCGGCGCAGGGAAACAGGAATCGGACCCATCGGGGGCCAAGCCCAACCCCGCGACAAAGAGCGAGAAAGAGCCTGGTTCCAAGCCAGAACAGCGTTCTGACGGGATGAACCCACCGGAAGGCGCGAGCGGGAATGCGGCCGAAAAAACGCCGATGCCGAATTCCGCCACCGGTACGGAAAAGAAGGACAGAGGCAAGGAGAAGGACGCAGAGAAAGCCGCAGAGACATCCACCGAGAAAGCGGCAACGAAGCCCAGCGGAACGCCCGACAACACGGCTGCGGCCAAAGGCGGCGCGGAGAAAGCCAACTCGGGCGAGGCGGCGAAGTCCGATTCGCCGATGGGCATGCCGCCAGAACCAGCGGCCAAGCCCGGTAAGACGCCCGACAGCAAGGCCTCCTCCAGCCAGAAGCCGACCGAGTCTCCCAAGGGGGCCGCGGAGAACCAGCCTGGCGGGACCGAGAAGACCCCCGGTTCCAAGCCGGGCGAGACACCCAAGCCCGGTGACACCCCAATGCCCGGTGATTCGCCGATGTCCGGCGAAAAGCCGGGTGACCCAGCCACGGCGGCCAAGCCGGATGCCGCGAAACCTGGCGAGAACACGACTGAAAAGAAGGGCACTGAAACGACCGGTGCTGAAAAAGGTGGCGAAAAGAAAACCGGGGAAGAGAAGACTGGAGAAAAGAAGAATGGAGCGGGCAAGCCAAACGCCCAGAATGCCCCCAAGCCGGGCAATGCCCCCATGAATACGGGCGATAAACCGGCTGGAACCTCCGACAACAAGACTCCCGGAAAGACCGCCGAGAAGCCGATGGGTGAGAAGCCCAAGGGCAATTCGCCCATGCCGATGGAGAACGCCACGGGAGAGAAAACTGCGGGAGAGAAGGCTGCCGGCGAAAAAACGGCCGGGGAGAACGCCAAACCAGGCGACATGCCGGACGAAACAAAGGCCGATCAGCCTGGAAAAGCCGGTGAGGAAAAAGGCACGCCGGAGATGCCGCCCAAGCCACAGGCTGGTGGCCAGCCCGAAGATATGGCTGGCGGCAAAAACGAAGCGGGCGGCGGTCAAAAGGAAACCGATGACCCGGCCTCGCCCGAGCAAAAACCGGGCGGCGGCGACAAGGGCAAACCGACAGCGGGCAACAAGCCCGGTGCGAACGACGAGCCCGCGCAACCCGGCCAGGGAACCAAGCCTGCACGCCAGGATGACCAGGCGGCGGCACCGGGCGAGACCAATGGCATGGGCGAAGAGAAGCCCACCGAGGATTCTGAAAACGCCCGCGATGTGAAGGCCACTGGCGACGAGAAAGGCCCGGCCACCGGTTCGGAGAAGGCCGGCACGAACAACGCCCGGGCGAAGAATGATCTCCCGCGGAAGGACGACAAGCAGGGGGTCCGCAAGCCGGGTGATCCCGCACATCCGCCAGAAGACGGGAAGACGGAGGAGGGCCAGGCCGAGGGGGAAAAAGCCAAGAACGGCAAAAAGCCCGAGAACGCGAAGCCGGCTCCGGGCCAGTCCGGCGGTGCCAGTGACCAGGCCGAGCAGGCGAAACCAGCCAACGATCGCAAAACCGATCCCGATCGGTCCAACGACCCGGACGCCGAACGTCCGCATGACGACGCAAAAAACCCAGACCGGCCGCCGGAACGCAACGGCGGTCAGCCGGATGCCGGCAACGACAAACTCAAGGGCGAGGGCCGTAAGGGCGGGCAAAAATCCGAGAGCCCCATGGGTGGCGAAGCTGGTGGCAGCAAGGCTGCCGAGAAGGGAAACCAGGGCGGCCAGAACAAGGGGCCGGGCGACAAGTCGAATGAGCCCGGCACTGCCGACAAGGCCAATGGAAAAACCGGTGAAGCAGGCACTGAAAAGGGCAACGGCTCCACCGACAAACCCGGCGATTCCGGCTCCAAGCCCTCCACCGAAAAGGGCGGCAGCCAGGAATCCGAGAACGGCGGAAAGCCTGAGGGGGCAAGCGGAGAGAAGGGTGGCCAGCCAAATTCGAAACCCGGCCAGCCTGGTGGAAACTCTGCCAAACCCCAGGACAATGGAACGCGGCAAGAGGGCAACCAGACAGACCAAGGGTCTCCCTCTAATGACAAGGGCGGTTCCCAGTCTGGCAAGGGTCAGGGCGGCGATGGCGCGCCCGCCCGTGGCAGCGACCCTGGCAACGAAAACATGTCCCGCAGCCTGAACAATGGCGGACGCGTCGACGGCCCGAACAAGGACGCGGTCAACGAGGACTCGCCTCTGCCCCCCGAAGAGAACCTGCAGCGCAACCGGGATGCGTCCAACCTGGTCCTCAGCAAGCTCAAGGATCAATTGGAACGCGGCGAGGTTGACCAGGATCTGCTCAAACGGCTGGGCTGGACGGAAGACAGGCTCGAGAACTTCGTCGAACGGATGGATCAGAAGATCAACGATCCCGGCGAAGACAACTCGCCCGAGGGCATCGCCCGCCGCAAGCGTTTCGAAGAATTCCTGCGTTCGCTCGAATTGACCGCCTCAACCAAACGCAAGAAAGCCGGCGACCGCGTCAACCGGCTCGGCCCAAACCTGCAGAACGATTCGCAGGTGCCCGCGGAGTTCCGGGAACAGTATGAGGCCTACACAAAAAGCCTCAGCAAGGAGAAGGCTGCGCCGAAGAAGTGAACGAAGTCGACAGGCCTGGCAAGACGGTGCGGAAGTTGTACGGTCATCAATCAACCACGAATCGCTGGAAATCAGTGATCAATAGCGGGTTCTGCTTCTGGTCAGACTCTGGCCAACCGCCCCAACGGGGCGAGATTCATTGAACATCCGACAAACATCACGGGTTACGCCCCGATTGGGGCTCCGTCGTTCGTCGTCATTGCACCCAGCGCACCGTTGGCGTTGACAACTTCGCCCTGGGCTATCGAATTCTGCCCCCTTGGGGCTGACGATGCGACACTCCGGGGTGTTGGGTTTCGGGCAAGCCCGCGCCATGAAAATACGTGGTTCCCTCTCGTTGCCCAGGTTCGGTCAGCATCTTGACGCGGGCTCTTATTCTTTCTCGCTCTTTCACCGGTGGCCTGCATCAAAACGAAAGAGCCCGGCCAGTTGGGCCGGGCTCTTGTCATGGAATCAGAGTCTTGGCGTTCGCCGGAACTACTCAGGCTGAACGTCGGCGATCGACTTCATCCGCACACCGCCGCCGTTGACATCGGGTTCCTGCAGCATCGCGAAGCGGGCGGCGCGGATCCGTTCCTTTTCGGCATGCAGTTCCATCAGGGCTTCCGGACGGATGCGGACATCCGATTCCTGATGGATCTTGAAGCCGGTGCCAGCGGGGATCAGGTGGCCCAGGATCACGTTTTCCTTGAGTCCCACCAGTGTGTCGATCTTGCCGGCCAGCGCCGCCTCGGTCAGCACCTTGGTCGTTTCCTGGAAGCTGGCGGCCGAGATGAAGCTTTCGCTCTGCACGGCGGCCTTGGTGATCCCCAGCAACTGCGTGCTGGCGGTCGCCGGTTTTGGACGCGTATGCTGCGCCGGCACGCCGCCGGACTCTTCGATCTGCGCGTTCACTTCCTCGATTTCGGACAGCGGCACAACGTCGCCTTCCTTGTATTCCGTGGTGCCGCCCGTCGTGATCCGGCCGCATTCCATCAGCTTCTGGTTGATCTTCCGGAACTCGAACTTGTCGATCACGATGCCCGGCAGCAGGGTGGTGTCGCCGAGCTTGTCGACGCGGACCTTCCGCAGCATCTGCGTCACCATGATTTCGATGTGCTTGTCATCGATTTCCACGCGCTGCGAGCGGTACACGTTTTGGATTTCCCGCAGCAGGTACTGCTGGACCGCCTCTTCGCCGCTGACCCGCAGAATGTCGTGGGGGACCAGCGGACCGTCAACCAGCGCGTCGCCAGCCCGGACCATGTCCTTGGCATGCACCCGCAAGTGCTTGCCGTGCGGAATGATGTGCTCGCGTTCCTGGCCATCGGGCGACTTGACGACGATGACCCGCTTGCCGCGCTTCTTCTCTTTCAGAATGTCCACTTCACCGTCGATTTCGGCGATGATCGCCGGATCCTTCGGCTTGCGGGCTTCGAACAGTTCGGTCACGCGGGGCAGACCGCTGGTGATGTCCTGCGTACCACCCATTTCGCGGGGCGTCTTGGCGAGCACGGTACCAGCCACGATCTGCCGGCCGTGCAACACTTCCACGTTGGCCCGTTCTGGCAGGTAGTAGAAGTCCAGGGGCTTGCCATTCGCGTCTTCCAGCTGAATCTGCGGATGCAGGTCGCCCTTGTGCTCGATGATCGTCACGCGCTTGTTGCCGCTGGCGTCGGTTTCGGTGCGGATCGAGTCGCCTTCGACGAAGTCGACCAGGTTCACCTTACCACCGACTTCGGCCAGAATCGGTACCGAGTGCGGATCCCACCGGCACAGGACCTGGCTGGTTTTGACTTCTTCGCCTTCCGCCACCAGCAGCGTGGCTCCGTTGGGAATCGTGTACTTCTCGAGTTCACGGTCCTTCTGGTCCACGATGATCACTTCGCCGTTTCGGGCGAGCACGACGTTCATGCCCTCCTGGTTCACCACGCAGCGAATGCGGCTGAGCCGCGCGATGCCGCCGCGCTTGGTCTTGATTTCGTTCTCGATGACGTCGCGGGAGGCGATGCCACCGATGTGGAAGGTACGCATCGTGAGCTGCGTGCCCGGTTCGCCGATCGACTGGGCGGCGATGATGCCGACGGCCATCCCTTCTTCGACGAGGGCGCCGGTCGACAGGTCCATGCCGTAGCACAGCCGGCACATGCCGAGCGGCACTTCGCAGGTCATCGGGCTGCGGACCTGGATGCGTTCCAGGCCCATTTCTTCGATCTTGCGGGCGATGTCCACCGTCACCATCTCGCCGTCCTTGACGATCACCTCGTCGGTGATCGGGTTGACGATGTTGGTGCGGCTGACACGGCCACGAATGGCGTCGGCCAGGCTGACTTCCACCTTTTCGCCGCGGTACACAACGCCGCGGGTGATCCCCTGGGTTGTGCCACAGTCGTACATGGTGATGACCATGTTCTGGGCGATGTCGGCCAGCTTGCGTGTGAGGTAACCGCTGTCCGCCGTCTTGAGGGCGGTGTCGGCCAGACCCTTGCGGGCACCGTGGGTGGAGGAGAAGTACTCCAGCACCGACAGCCCTTCGCGGAAGTTGGCCTTGATCGGCGTTTCGATGATTTCGCCGTTCGGCTTGGCCATCAGACCACGCATCCCCGCCAACTGGCGGATCTGCTCGACACCGCCGCGGGCACCGGAGTGGGCCATCAGGAAGATTGGATTGACGTACGCGCCGTTGTCGCGGAAGTCGTTCTCGAGTTCCGTCATCATCGACTTCGTGATCTCTTCGCGGGCGTGCGTCCAGTGCTCCAGCACCTGGTTGTACCGTTCCTGGTCGGTGATCACGCCGCGCTCGAACAGCCGCTGCTTGACCAGCACTTCCTTCTCCGCCTTGTTGATCACCTCGTCCTTGTTTGGCGGCGTCTTGAGGTCGCTGGTACCGAACGACAGGCCGCTGCGGGTCGAGGTCTGGAAGCCGATTTCCTTCATGCGGTCGAGCAGGGCGATCGTCTCGCGACGGCCCAGTTCGAGGTAGCTGTCGGAAATCACGTTGGCGAGATCCTTGTTCCGCATCGTGATGTTGTAGTACGCCATGCTGGGCGACACGATGTCGTTGAACAGCACGCGGCCCACGGTCGTCGCGATCGGCTTGCCGGGCTTGTAGACATCGGCCCCTTCGCCCTTCAGCCGCTTTTCCTTGGGGATCCGGATCTTGATCCGGGTGTGCGTGGTGACCTTCTTCTGCAGGTAGGCCAGGTGCACTTCGGCGGTGGACGAGAACTTCATCCCGTCGCCCGGACGGTCCGGACGCGACATCGTGAGGTAGTAGCAACCCATCACGATATCCTGTGACGGGCTGATGATCGGGTTGCCGTTCGCGGGGCTGAAGATGTTGTTCGTGGACATCATCAGCGTCGTGGCTTCCACCTGTGCCTCGATCGACAGCGGCAGATGGACGGCCATCTGGTCACCGTCGAAGTCCGCATTAAAGCCTTTGCAGACCAGCGGGTGGATCTTGATGGCGTGACCTTCGATGAGTACAGGCTCAAAGGCCTGAATCCCCATGCGGTGCAGCGTCGGGGCTCGGTTGAGGAGCACCGGGTGATTGGTGATCACCTCATCGAGAATATCCCACACCTCGTCGTCTTTGCGCTCCAGCATTCGCTTGGCGCTCTTGATCGTGTCGGCGTGCCGCAGTTCCTTCAGGCGGCGGATGATGAACGGCTGGTAGAGTTCCAGCGCGATCTTCTTTGGCAGACCGCACTGGTGCAGCTTGAGTTCGGGACCGACGACGATCACCGAACGGGCCGAGTAGTCGACGCGCTTGCCCAGCAGGTTTTCGCGGAAGCGACCCTGCTTGCCCTTGATCATGTCGGTCAGCGACTTCAGCGGGCGGTTCGAGGAACCGAGCACCGGCCGCTTGCAGCGGTTGTTGTCGAACAGCGCGTCCACCGACTGCTGCAGCATTCGCTTTTCGTTGCGAACGATGACTTCGGGGGCGTTCAGGTCGACCAGCTTCTTCAGCCGGTTGTTGCGGTTGATGATGCGGCGGTACAGGTCGTTCAGGTCGCTGGTGGCAAAGTTGCCGGAGTCCAGCAGCACCAGCGGACGCAGGTCCGGCGGGATGACTGGAATCACGTCCAGCACCATCCACTCGGGCTTGTTGTCGCTGTCACGGAGGGCCTCGACGATCTTCAGCCGCTTGATCAGTTCCTTGAGCTTCTGCTGGCTGCTGGTCGTCTTCAGGTCTTCGCGGAGCTTGACCGACAGGTCGATCAGATTCAGCTTGCCGAGCAGCTTCTTGATCGCCTCGGCACCCATGTCGACTTCGAACGAACCGTCGCCGTACTTGGCGCGGGCCTGCTTGCACTCTTCTTCGGTGAGGATCTGGTTTTCTTTCAGCGGCGCGTCACCGGGGTCGATGACCACATAGTCCTGAAAGTAAACGACCTTCTCCAGGCTGCTGGTCTTCATGCTGAGCAGCGCGCCGAGGCGGCTGGGCATCGACTTGAAGAACCAGATGTGGACAACAGGCGCGGCCAGCTCGATGTGGCCCATCCGCTTGCGGCGGACACGGCTGTGCGTGACCTTCACGCCGCAGCGGTCGCAGATCATCCCCTTGTACTTCATGCCGCGGTATTTGCCGCAGGCGCATTCCCAGTCCTTCTCCGGGCCAAAGATCCGTTCGCAGAACAGGCCGTCCCGTTCGGGACGGTAGGTGCGGTAGTTGATCGTTTCGGGCTTCTTGACCTCGCCAAACGACCAACTGCGGATGTCGTGGGGACTGGCCAGCCCGATCTTGATCGCGCCGTAGTCGTTGACGCGATCATAAGCGGTTTCGCCGGTGCTCATGTCACGATCCATGGTACTCTCCGTGTCTTTGGGCCTGCGGTGAGGGAAGAATTCGGCGTCCGTCCGACGTTTTGCGCGATGAGAGTCGGAGGCTCATGGACCGAAAACTGATTGTGTTCACTGGATCTCGACTCAAATGTCCAACGGCATGGTCAACGCTCCTTGTCCCACTTGTCCCAGAGAAGAAAGCATCCCAGATAAGTTCGGGCGAAGTCATCCTGCCGAATTCCACTCCAGTCGACGAAGGCCTGCTCGACCCGCCTGACAATTGCGAGGGCCTCCTGGCGTGTGAAAGACTTTGACAAATTATAGTCCGCTTCGTGCCGGGCTTCCTGCAGATCGACAAACGTCTTGGCGACATTCATCAGCGTTGGCGGCATTGCCAAGGAGCCTTTCGCGCCAATTGCCCTCGGACAGTGACCAATCATGAATTCTCTCGACACTTTCCGCATTTCGGCATGGTTGTAAGTTCGGTTGATTCGCGCCAGCAAATGCCTGTCCTTGACGAATCTTCGTGACGCTTCAAATGTCAGCAGGTGAAAAATCGCATAGTAGGCCGAGGAAACTGCACGGCAGAGGCTGGCCTGCCGCGGACGTCGGGATTCTCGCATCGCAAGATGCTTCGCCTGCTTCAACAATTCCGCGTGCAGACTCATTCGCACCTCAGGCCGACTGTTCCGATGTGGTCCGGATTCGCACATACGGCCAGCGGGTGACATTCATTTGCTTTAATGCAGTTCGTAGCTGGTCTTCCACCGTGTTGTAATTGTTCAAGAGCACGTCGTCCGCTGCCGCGGCATCATCGATTTCTGCCCAGATCCAGATACCGGGCTCGCCGGTCGAGTCGTAATCCGTGTCGATTCTCAGCCCGTTCACCCAGTCGGGAAACGTACCCTGCAGCCGGGATTCGAGTTCCTTTCCGATGACCAGCGCCTCGGGATCGCCAAATTTATCAGGCCGCAAGACCTCCAAAACACCCTGAAATGCCACACGTGCCTGCGTCCGGGAGGCCTCCGTGATTGAAGAGGCCGAACCGGGAGCCTGGGTGGCAGCCACGAAATCACGGACGCAATCTGCCAGCTTGCCCCGTTCCGCTCCTGTGAGGAAACTCCAGTCTCCCTCGTTGAAATTTGCCACAGCGTTAGGATTCAACCACTCCTCTGATCGCTGGAAAAATTTCTCATACTGGGTTGTGTCCAGTTTCGGGGAATCGACCGTGGCCTTGTTGGAGAGCCTTCTTGATGCGGCGCGGACGTTGGCCCAAAAAGGGGTGATTGCATCCACCACAGCAGCCATCGCGGAGGTCTCCATCAAAACTCTCCCACAGACCCGCCACTGTGCCACGGTGTCAAATCACCGCGGCACAGTTTCCGTGATTCCACATCACACGTGCTTTTTCTCCAACTGGAGATTCAAAGCCAGACCACGGATTTCGTTGTTGAGCACGTCGAAGCTGGCTGGCGTTCCGGCCTCGAGCGTGTTCTCACCCTTCACCATCGACTCGTAAATCTTCGTGCGGCCTTCGACGTCGTCGCTCTTCACCGTCAGCAGTTCCTGCAGAATGTAAGCCGCGCCGTAAGCTTCCAGCGCCCACACTTCCATTTCACCGAACCGCTGGCCGCCGAAGCGGGCCTTGCCGCCCAGTGGCTGCTGGGTGATCAGCGAGTACGGCCCGGTGGCCCGGGCATGCACCTTGTCGTCGACCAAGTGGTGCAGCTTGAGCATGTAAATTGTACCCACCGTCGTCTTCTGCTCCAGAGCCTCGCCGGTACGGCCGTCATACAGCACCGACTTGCCGTCGTGCGGCAGGCCGGCTTCGACGAGACATTCGCGGATCAGCTCTTCGGCGGCACCATCGAACACCGGGCACTTTGCCATGTATCCCATCGTGGAGGCCGCCCACCCGAGGTGGGTCTCGAGAATCTGACCCACGTTCATGCGGCTCGGCACACCCAACGGATTCAGAATGATATCCACCGGCGTTCCGTCGGCGAGGAACGGCATGTCCTCGATCGGCAGGACCTTCGAGATCACACCCTTGTTGCCGTGGCGGCCGGCCATCTTGTCGCCGACCGAGATCACGCGCTTCGAAGCCACGTACACCTTGACCATCTGCAGCACGCCGCTGGGGAGTTCGTCCCCGCGCTTCATCGTGTTCAACACCCGGTCACGCTGGTCAATCGCCTGTTCGACGAGCGGCCAGTGTTCCTTGATGACCTTGTCGGCTTCGGCCCGCTTCTGCGGACTGCGCAGATCCAGCTTCTCGTATTCCTGGAAGAAGTTCTGGGCGTAATTCGCGATGTTCTTCTCGTCGGGCTCGGAACGGATCGCCTTGCCATTGGCATCCTGCAGCTTCTTGTCCAGAACCTGTTCGAATTCGTTCAGGAATTCCTTGAACGCCGTGGCAATCGCCTTGGCCCCATCGTCTTCCTTCTGCTTCAGCTCCAGTTCGAACTTCTTTCGCTCGGATTCCGTGAGGCTCATCCGGCGGGCGAACCGCTGGGTGTCGATCACGATCCCTTCGACGCCGCTGGGGACTTCCAGCGAGTCGTTCTTCACGTCTTCGCCTGCCCGGCCGAAGATCGCATGCAGCAATTTTTCTTCGGGGGTGAGTTCCGTTTTTGCCTTGGGCGACACTTTGCCAACGAGAATGTCGCCAGCGGAGACCCGCGTCCCGACATGCACGATGCCGTCATCACCCAGGTGCCGCAGGGCTTTCTCGCTGACGTTGGGAATGTCGCGGGTGAACTCTTCGCGGCCCAGCTTGGTTTCACGAATTTCCACGTCGAACTCGTCGATATGAATCGACGTGTAGACGTCGTCGCGGACCAGCCGCTCCGACAGGATGATCGCATCCTCGAAGTTGTAGCCTTCCCACGACATGAAGGCGACGAGCACGTTGCGGCCCAGCGCCAGTTCGCCCTGGCGGGTCGCGGCTCCATCGCACAGCAATTGGCCTTTTTGCACCTTCTGGCCGAGCTTCACGATCGGCTTCTGGTTCAGGCAGGTGCGTTCGTTGAGTCCCGTGTATTTCTGCAGGGGATAGATCTTCCCGTCGATTTCGATGCGATCGGCGTCGACGTAGTTGATCGTGCCGGCCTTCTCGGCCCGCTGCAGCATGCCCGAGTTCTGAGCCACGGCGATTTCCAGCCCCGTGCCGACGACGGCCGGTTCGGTCACCAACAGCGGCACGGCTTGACGCTGCATGTTCGAACCCATCAGGGCCCGGTTGGCATCGTCATGCTCGAGGAACGGAATCAAACCGGCGGACACGCCCACCATCTGGCTGGGGGCAATGTCCATGAACTGGATCAAATCCGAATCGACCATCACGAAGTCGCCGCGGAAGCGGGCCAGTACGCGGTCGGTGGCAAATTTGCCCTTCACCACGGGCGTGTCGGCTGGGGCGAGGTAAATCGACGATTCCTCGTCGGCCCGCAGCCACTGCACCTCTTCGGTAACGCGGCCGCCCTTGATGACCCGATACGGGGTGATCAGGAAGCCATAGTCGTCGACCTTCGCGAAGATGCTGAGGCTCGAAATCAAACCGATGTTCGTGCCTTCGGGCGTTTCGATCGGGCAGATGCGGCCGTAGTGCGAGATATGCACGTCGCGGACTTCGAAGCCGGCGCGCTTCCGGTTGAGACCACCAGGCCCGAGGGCACTGAGGCGTCGTTCGTGCGTCAGCATCGACAACGGGTTCGTCTGGTCGACCACCTGCGACAGTTCGCCGCGACCGAAGAAGTACTCGATCGCCGCCGAGACACTCTTGGGGTTGACCAGCGTCCGCGGGGACATTTCTTCGACATCCTTGACGCTCATCCGCTCCTGCACGGTGCGGCGGAGCTTCAGGAAACCCTTGCGGATTTCGTCGGCGGCCAGCTCGTCGATCGTCCGCAGACGACGGTTGCCAAGGTTGTCGATGTCGTCCACATTGACGCTGTTGTCGCTGGCCCGCAGCTTCAGGATGTAGCGGATCGAGTTGATGAAATCCTCTTCGCGGAGGGTCATCACATCGTCCGGGACGTCCTGGTCGAACTTGCGGTTGATGCGGAACCGGCCCACGCGGCCCAGCCGGTAGCGGTTCACGTCAAAGAACTTTTCCTTGAACAGATCGATCGCGCGGTCCAGCGCCGGCGGGTTGCCCGGACGCAGCCGTTGGTAGATCCGCAGCAGCGCCTCCTGGTGGCTCACCGTGCTGTCTTCGTGGATCGTGTTCAGCACGAGGGGGTCGACATTGCCCGGCAGGACCGGCACCGTTTTCAGACCGGAGTCGAGAATCTCGCCCGCCAGTTCCGCCGTGATCGCCTGGCCGGTTTCGGCGATGATCTCGCCGGTGCGCTGGTGAGTGCCTGGATAAACGATGTCGGCGGCGGCGACCTTTCCGGTGACGGTCGTCGTAAACTCCGCATCGGCCGTGTCCAGGTCGGTCACCGTGTAAAACAGCTTGACCAGTGCGGCGTCAGTGGAGAGTTCCGGGTTCATCGCCCGCAGGAGCGTCGTGGCGGCAAATTTGCCGCTTTGGTCAATTCGGACTCCCAACGTTTCACGTTTGCTGATATTCAGCTCAATCCAGCTTCCGCGCTCTGGAATGATGCGGCAGGAGAAGGTCTTCTTCTCGCCGGGTTCCGATGCCGACACGAAATCGACGCCGGGCGAACGATGCAACTGGCTCACGACAACGCGTTCAGCACCATTGATGATGAACTCGCCGCCGCCGAGCATGATCGGCATGTCGCCCAGGTAGACCTCTTCTTCCGCCGGCTGTTCCTTCATCAGCCGCAGCCACACCCGGAACGGACGACCGTAGGTCATCCGCAGTTGCTTGCACTCCGTCGGGGTGTAGCGGGGCTTGCCGAGTTCGTAGCGGACGTACTCAAGCCGGTGCTGACCGTCGTAGCTCTCAATCGGGAAGATCTCTTTGAGAATCCCCTCGATTCCGTAGTCAAGACGATGCCGCGGGTCGGCCTCCAATTGGAGGAACCGCGCGTAAGATTCGGTTTGAATCTGCGTCAGGTCCGAAAGGGCGAACTCTCCGGCGATCGTTCCGAAGTTTCGCACCTTGTCGAACCGGAGGCTATGCATCGCGGGGGTGGGCATACAGCGCTCTCTCGTAGGAAAAAGATGCGGACAGGGGCGCGAGACAGCTTGGCGTCACGACGTCCACTGAACGTGATCCAGACTGAACCAGTGGCTTCCGGAACAACACGACTCTTTGATGGAAAGCAACCGGGACACATCGACTACAGACCTGCGTGAGACGTCTCTCGAAGACCAGGTCGTCGCACCTGAAGGGGCGGTCCTGAAGCGATCAGAACCGAATTGCGCGGACTCCATGCGGTGGCAAACCGGCGGCGCGCAGTCCCTGCGCACAAAGTCCGCGGCGAAAAACGAAGCTGAAGAATAGTCGGTTCGATCAAGGTCAGCCTTTTGGACCTCAAGAACTCTGCGTTGCGAACAGCACCAGGCGGCGCATGCTCAGAACGTGCGAAAAAGTGAACGCTGAAGTCCATCGTGGCAAGCAGAAAGGGACGATCTCAAATTTGATCGTCCCTTCCCTTGATTCCTGCCCTGGTGGAGGCACCGGCTTCACTCATGGACCCGTCTCGCCGTAACGTCGAAACAGATGGTTTGACACCGAATTTCGGTGCCAGCTTACTTGATCTCGACGGTCGCGCCGGAGCTTTCGAGTTCTGCCTTCAGCTTGGCAGCGTCGTCCTTCGAGATGCCAGACTTGACGGCCTTGGGTGCGGCTTCGACCAGGTCCTTGGCTTCCTTCAGGCCCAGGCCCGTCGCAGCGCGAACGACCTTGATGACCTGAATTTTGT
Source organism: Planctomycetaceae bacterium (assembly GCA_021732845.1). Taxonomy (GTDB): domain Bacteria; phylum Planctomycetota; class Planctomycetia; order Planctomycetales; family Planctomycetaceae; genus JAKFUF01. The sequence continues at coordinate 24,932 of JAKFUF010000011.1, forward strand.
TTTCGCCGAAAGCCTTGAGAACGACGTCGAATTCCGTCTTTTCGGCCGGCTTCTCAGCAGGGGCCGCTGGCCCAGCCGCCATCATCATTCCGCCGCCGCCAGCGGCAGCCTTGATGCCGTGAACTTTTTCCAGGTAATCGGCAACAGCACGGGCCTGCAGAAGCGTCAGAGAGACGATCTTATCGCCGAGTTCCTTCGTTGCCGAATCGTATTCTACTTCCGCCGTGGCCATGACCTGCTCTCTTTCGAATGACGTCTTGCAGAAATCGCATTTTTCAAAAATGGCTGCCGGTAGAGAGTAACAACCCGCCTGTGTCAAGGCAAGCAACCCTGCTTTCTGCAGCCGACTTACAACTTTGTGCTACCGCTTCCTCTTCTTCGCATCCATCCGCGTCAGGCGGAGGCGGGTGCTGCTTCCGCTTCTGGTTCCTTGTCGGCGATCGACTTGATCTGGCCGGCGAGAGTTCCACCGGTGCCGATCAGGCTGCCAGCCAGGTTGGCACCCGGGCTGAGGAGCATGCCGACAATCTTGCCGATCAGCTCTTCACGGGTCGGCCCCTTGCTGATGGCATCGACTTCACTTGCGTTGACCGACTGACCTTCAACCACGCCGCCCTTGATCTTGAGCGCCGCCTTGAGGTCCGTCGACCATTTGCTCATCTCTTTCGAGAGCTGGACGACATCGTTGCCGCCCCACACGAGGACCGAGTGCCCTTTGAACATCTCGTCCATCGAGCCTTTGACGCCGACCGCTTCCAAGGCCTTGATTGCCAGGGTGTTCTTCACACCCAGCATCGTGATCTTCTTTTCACGCAGCTTGTTCCGCATGTTGTTGCAGGCCAGCGCGGTCACCTTCGACGAATCGACGACGACGAAATTTTGGCAGTTGCCGATTCGCGTTTTGACATCAGCCAGAACGAGTTCTTTCAATACCTTGCTCATGCTGTTTCTTTCGCCGTCTTTGGTACGCTGTCAAACGTATGCTGTCAGCCGTGGCCTGTGCCACAAGGGAGGCCGCTTCGATCTCAATCCACCCGCGCCTGCTGGAACCTGCGCCCGTGTCACACGGCAACATCAATCCCAGGACTCATCGTGGCGGACAGCGACGCACCCCGCATGTACACACCCTTGGATGAAGCCGGCTTGAGCGTCCGCAAATGCTTCAGCATGGCTTCGATGTTTTCCGCCAACTTCGTCTCGTCAAATGACAGCTTGCCAACCACGCAGTGGACGATGCCGCCGGCGTCAGCCCGGAATTCCACCTTGCCGGCCTTGTACTCACGCACCGTCGTCGAGACATCGGTGGTGACTGTTCCGGCACGAGGAGATGGCATCAGCCCCCGTGGCCCGAGCACGCGCCCCAGCGGACCGACCACACCCATCATGTCAGGAGTCGCGATCGCGGCGTCGAACTCCGTCCAGCCTTCCTTGATTTTGGCCGCCAGGTCCGCCCCGCCCACAAAGTCGGCTCCCGCCTTCTTCGCGGCTTCGGCGTTCTCACCCTGAGCGAAGACCAGCACAATCTTGTTCTTGCCGATCCCGTGTGGCAGGACGATTGAGCCACGGACCATCTGGTCCGCCTGCTTGGTGTCCACGCCCAGCCGCACCGCCAGCTCCACGGTCTGATCGAACTTGCACTTCTTGATCGTGGCGGGGAGGGAAGGCTCGAGACCCTTCAGCTTCGACACCGCAGCGGGGATCGCCTGGGTATCGAGACCCTCAACCTGCTTCAGAAGATGCTTGAACCGCTTTGATTGTGGCATGACCGTCAATCTCTAATCTGAACCCGCATGACCTGCAGCACCCGAACCCAGTGCCCGGCGGTGTGCCTTGTCTGTTTACTTCATGACCAGGAACACACCTTCAAAGCGGTTCCCGTTCCCACACGGCATGAGCATCAGTCGACGACTTCGATTCCCATGCTGCGGGCCGTCCCGGCGATCACGCGTGATGCCTGCTCCAGGGACGACGAGTTCATGTCCTTGAATTTCACCTTGGCGATGTCCAGCAACTGCTGCTTGGACACTTTGCCGACCTTGTCGGTTTTCGCGTTGACCGCGCCTTTGGCGATCTGCGCGGCCTGCTTGAGCAGCACGGAAGCCGGGGGGCTCTTCGTGAAGAACTCGAACGACCGGTCGCTGTAAATCGTGACCACACAGGGGATGGTCGTCCCCTTCATCTCCTTCGTGCGGTCATTGAACTGCATCACGAACTGGCCGATGTTCACACCATGCGGCCCGAGCGCGGTTCCCACCGGGGGTGCCGGAGTCGCCTGCCCGCCCGTGCATTGCAGCTTCACCTGTGCTACGACCTGCTTAGCCATCAGACTGTCTCAACCTGCCAATATTCCAGAAGGATCGGGACTGAACGGCCGAAGATTTCGATCAGGACATTGACCTTCCCCGTGGCTTCGTCGACCGTTTCGACAGAGCCTTCGAAGTTTTCAAATGTCCCTTCACGAATCTTGACACGGTCGCCCGCGGTGAACTCGATTTTAATTTTTGGCGCGGCAACTTCCGTCTTGTGGACTTCCTGGCCGAGCATCCGTTGGATTTCATGCTCCTGCATCGGGATCGGTTTGCCGGCCGCACCCGTGAAATCTCCCACGCCCGTCGTCTCGCGGACAAGAAACCACGTCTCGTCGTTGAGCTTCATCTGAATCATGATATAGCCGGGGTACAGCTTCCGCTCGCTGACCTTCTTCTGCCCGGCTTTGTTCTCGACAATCTTCTCCATCGGAATCACAATCTGCCCGAACTGCTCCTGCAGGTTCTCGCGATTGATTCGCCGTTGAAGATTCTCCTTGATCGACTTCTCCCGGTTGCTCTGCACCTTCAGCACGTACCAGAGCATTTGCTCTTCGAGCGGCACGTCAGGGGAGGGAGCAACTGAGTTCATAACCAGATTCCATGAGACTTCTGCATCGTTGTGCGAGTTGTTCCATCCGCCTGGCTGACGAAGCCCCCACAGGCATCGCCAGCTACTGAATCACCCCGATCCAACGCAGCAACACGGCCCACACGATATCGTAAACCGTCAGAATCGCCCCGAGGAACAGCATCGTCACCAGCACCACGATCGTCGCCCGGATCAGTTCGGTTTTCGTGGCCCACGTCACTTTATTCATTTCGCCTTCGACGGCGATCAGGAACTCCGCAAATGTCGGCCAGTTGATCAGCCGAAATGTTGCCCATCCGCCAATCGCGATAATCAGAGCCGGAATCGTGACCCGGACCGCCGGATTCAACCCCAGCAGCACTTGATCATACAGCCAGTACGCACCCAGTGCGATTCCCAGACCAATGCCCGCAGCAGTCAACTGCCGGGCCATTCGCCCCTGATTGCGCTTGTACAAACTGACGGCTGTCAGTTCGCTCCAAAAATTGTGTGTTTCTGTGCGTGCCATAGATTCGACGCTTCCCTGGCTGGCTTCCCTGGCCTTGATTGATGGTGCCTGCCGAACCCTGCAACTGATGTCCAGCAGTGGTCAGCTCCGTCTTCACTGCCGGCCTGTGGATTCGCCATTGCGAGCCGCAAAACACGGGAGGAGGGAGTCGAACCCCCAACCGCCGGATTTGGAATCCGGTGCTCTGCCAATTGAGCTACCCCCGTCCACAGAAGCATTTTCGGTGTTCGATTTAAGTTTTTCGATTGGCTTTTGCGCACGAATCGCTGTTCCACACTCGTTGCGGTGACAGCATTTCGGGGTTGGATCCCACAGATCGAAAATCCTCGATCGAAAGTCGAAAATGCAGCCTTACTTTTTGCGCGACTCCTTGTGAATGGTATGTCGCCGAAGCCTCTTGCAATACTTCTTCAACTCGAGACGCTCAGTGCCACGAGTTTCCTTCTGGGTGCGGTAGTTTCGATCACCGCACTCCGTACACTCGAGCCACACGTATTCGCGGGCCATAAAAACCTCGACAATCTTCGCTGTTGCGACCGATGGTCGTCAAGCGAGGAAATGAAACCGGCCATGAATCAATGACCAAGGCCCCAATGGCCAACTCGGATAAACAGCCGAATTGGCCACCAGAGCACTGTCACCCGCCGCCACCTCAGACGACGATCGCTGAGGCGCGGCGCGAATCGATGAGACTATTCCAGAATCTTGGTCACGACGCCCGAACCGACCGTCTTGCCACCTTCACGAATGGCGAAACGGCTGCCTTCGTGCATGGCGATGGGCTGAATCAGGACCACTTCCAGTTCGACGTTGTCGCCAGGCATGCACATTTCCGCGCCGCCCATCAGCTTCGTGTCGCCGGTCACATCAGTGGTGCGGAAGTAGAACTGCGGACGGTAGCCACTGAAGAACGGCGTATGACGACCGCCTTCGTCCTTGCTCAGCACGTACACCTTGGCGGTGAACTTCGTGTGAGGCTTGATGGCTCCAGCCTTGGCCAACACCTGACCGCGCTCAATGTCATCGCGCTCAATACCGCGGAGCAAGAGGCCGACGTTGTCGCCAGCTTCACCGGTGTCGAGAGTCTTGTTGAACATTTCAACGCCGGTGCAGACCGTGTCACGAGTGGGCCGCAGACCGACGACTTCGATCTTGTCGCCGACATGGACGGTTCCCTGCTCGATACGGCCCGTGGCAACCGTGCCACGACCCTTGATCGAGAACACGTCTTCAACAGCCATGATGAACGGCTTGTCTTTTTCGCGTGTCGGCTCCGGAATATTGGCGTCCAGAGCTTCCAGCAGATCCCAAATGCACTTGGCGGCTTTGGGGTCCGAGCCGGCAGCGTCCAGCGCGGCCTTGGCGTTGCCGCGAATGATGGGGATGTCGTCGCCGGGGAAGTCGTACTTGCTGAGCAGGTCGCGAATTTCCAGCTCGACCAGTTCCAGCAGCTCTGGGTCGTCGACCAGGTCGCACTTGTTCAGAAACACCACCAGTGCGGGCACATCCACTTGACGGGCCAGCAGAATGTGCTCGCGGGTCTGGGGCATTGGCCCGTCAGCGGCGGAGACCACCAGGATCGCGCCGTCCATCTGGGCGGCACCGGTGATCATGTTCTTGATATAGTCAGCGTGGCCCGGGCAATCGATGTGGGCGTAGTGCCGCTTGTCGCTCTCGTATTCAACGTGACTGACGGCGATTGTCACCGTCTTGGTTTCGTCCCGCACCGTACCGCCCTTGGCGATATCGGCATAGCTCTTGAACTTCGCCATCCCCTTGGCCTGCTGGGTGGCCAGGATCGACGCCGTGAGCGTTGTCTTCCCGTGGTCAATGTGACCAATAGTCCCCACGTTCACGTGCGGCTTCGTTCTGACGAAGACGTCCTTAGCCATCTCGACTCCCTCAATTAAGCAACCTGGTTCGATCGCTTCTCGACTTGCCCGAGCCAACCCTGTGGCTGCAGACGACCGGCGTCACATGCCGGACAGGCCGTTCCCGCAGCGATTCAAAGCGGAGAACTGACAGATATGGACCACCGCTCCGCCGCCAAGTCGTGATTTTGACCCGATTGCATGCCGTGGAACACGATTTTCACTTCAACGAACTTTCACTTGTCCTGCTAACAACGCCAGGCACCGGCTGTCTAATTTCTTGCCAGCACCTCGCCCTGCTGTCTCGAACAGAGCTGCTGAAGGGACTTGAACCCTTGACCTCGTCCTTACCAAGGACGCGCTCTACCAACTGAGCTACAGCAGCAATTGCACCCTGACGCGTCACGGTACTTAAGCGGGTGATGGGAATCGAACCCACGTGGCCAGCTTGGAAGGCTGGAACTCTACCATTGAGCTACACCCGCAAACCGAGCCACCTTGCCGGTGCCCGTCAACCTCCTGTTTTTAGCAACTTCGCCTCTGTTGTCCAGCCTGCAACTTTGCACAACGGTCAATTGACCACTGACGGATTGCCAGAAATCGTTCCTTGCAGGCAAAAATGGGGGAAGTAGGATTCGAACCTACGAAGGCAGAGCCACCAGATTTACAGTCTGGCCCATTTGGCCACTCTGGAATTCCCCCGCTATGGGCCTTTTCTTCACTTCTTCAGCAGCCGCACTTTGCGGCAAATCAACTTTGTTGAAAATGAGGCGGGAGCCTTTCTCATCTTTCGGTGAAGTCGAAAGATGAGAAAGACTCCCGACACTTTCCACAGCGAATCTGTCTTGCGTCGCTGTTTGAATGTCTTTCCGCGTTCTGAATGGCGACTAAAGCTGTTGGCGATAATCGTTTGCGTTCTGGAGCTAGCGGTGGGATTCGAACCCACAACCTCCGGTTTACAAAACCGGAGCTCTGCCGTTGAGCTACGCTAGCATGTCGCCGCAATTGGGCGAAGCGACGAATATAGCAATCCTGCGTTGACTTGCAAGTCAAAGTTGAAGTCGCTCAGCCTTTTTTCACCAATCCAGCGACATCGGCCGCAGGTGGTGTTGCCGCTTGGCGCTCGAATTTGCTGTTAGTGTGAGTCCTGAATCGCCAAGATGGTTCATGGCGCATGCCTTCCGACCATTTGGGCATGCGATTGTCGAGGATTGGCGTTAGCATTCACGTGGTTTTGCCCATTTGTCGGGTTTTGTCGATTGTGCCTGCATGCCTGAAATCCCGGCCGAACGCCGCGCAAATGTGCTGGATGGCAAGGCATGGACGCGGAATTCCATTAGCGTCTGGGATGACATCCGCTTCACACTCGAAGAGCGGCGGCGCAAACACCCGGCGATGTTTCCTTCCCAACTGGTGGAACGCCTGATTCATTGCTTTACCACCGCCGTGCCGCATCCAAAGCGGATTCTCGACCCTTTTTCCGGCAGTGGCTCAACGGTGGTCACCGCGGCCCGACTCGGACAGATCGGCATCGGGTTTGAGCTTTATGAGAAGTTTCTGGACTTGGCCCGCGCCCGGTGCGGCGAGTTGAACCCGCCGGCTGCACATCCACCAGAACTGCATGCTGTCGACTCACGCCGACTGAGCGAGTTTGTCCCAGCGGATTCGATCGACCTGTGCGTCACGTCCCCGCCATATTGGGACATCCTTTCCCAGAAGCGCACCGCTGACTTCCGGACGAGCGAAGCCTATGGGCAGCACACCTGCGACCTTGGCGAAGTCGATGATTACCACAAGTTTCTAGCGGAGCTGTCTGCGGTGTTCGCCGGGGTCTTCCGCGCATTAAAACCGGGAGCCTACTGTGTCATCAATGTCATGGATTTGCGGAAAAAGGATCGTTTTTTTCCACTTCACTGCGATCTCTCCCGGCAGCTTCCCGGCTTGGGCTTCCTCTTCGACGACCTGATCATCTGGGACCGCCGCGCCGACTACAACAGCCTGCGGCCGCTGGGTTTTCCGTACGTCTTCCGGATCAACAAGGTCCATGAGTACCTGCTGATCTTTCAGAAGCCCCGGGCTTGATGAAGGCCCGGGTGCGAGCGACCGGCATTGGCAATTGAGTGTTCGCAAACAGACAGGCCGAATATGCTGGTCAGTGACATTCACTGACCGGTGAAGCCAGTGTCGTCAGTGAATCCAATCTTGTTTGTGGAGCCCTCTCATGGTGATCGGCATCCGACCGACGGTGGATTTCGCCTTCAAACTTGTCTTCGGCAGCCGCAAACACATTGCCGTCACCATTCATTTTTTGAATGCGATTCTTGGGAAAGAGCGCAGAATCACGAAGGTTGAGATCCTCAACCCGATTTTGGGGCAGGAGTCAGAAAATGACAAACTTTCGGTCCTGGATATTCGGGCCACCGATGAGCATGGCCGAAGTTTGAACATCGAGATGCAGACCACTCTGCCGGCTGGAATGGCTCAGCGCCTCGCCTACTATGTCTCCAACCTGTATGTCGCCCAGATGACAGAGCGGGTGAATTATGTCGAACTCCGCCCGGCCATCAGTATCTGTGTGTTGACGAAGCCGTTGTTTCCATTGATCCCTCAACTTCACCTCGATTTTCGGCTTCGCGAGACATCTGGCCAACTCCTGACGAACGACCTGCAAATCCATCTGTTGGAGTTGCCGAAACTGCGGGTCACCGCCGAGAATGTCAGAAGTGCGAGTCCGATTGAACAGTGGGCATTTTTCTTGCAGCATGTGCATGAATTGACCGGCGACGAAGTTGCACAACTCTTTCCCGACCCCGAATTCGCCGAAGCCGCAGGAGTTCTGGAGATGATCGCGCTCTCACCGGTGCAACAACAGCTCTACGACGACCGCCTCAAATTCCAAAAGGACGATGCCGCTCGGTTGGAGGGCGCGCGGCAGGAGGGAATTGTAGAGGGAGAAGCGCGGGGCGAAGCGAAGGGAATCCTGCGGGGTCGCATTGCAATCCTTCAAGAGTTGCTTGGCGTGTCTCAGTCCATTCCCGCCGATGGGTCCGATAATGACGAGGCAGAACTGCTGAAGATCGAAGAAGATCTGCGGAATCAGCTGCGGAATCAGCTGCGGCAGCGTGGCATGGAATAATGCCGCTGTAGCGCATTCAATTGGCGACATCCTTACGATTCTGGATTGTCGAACCAAGCCGCAGGAGATGTGAAGATGACATCCCCTTTACTTCAGCGATGGCTGGAAACGGCACGCCTCAAATTCCAAAAGGACGAAGCCGCAAGGTTGGAGGGGCGCGGTTGGAGGGAGAGGCGAAGGGAGTCGCGCGGGGTCGCATCAATCTTCTACAGGAATTGCTTGGTGTGGCTCAATCCACTACCGCTGAACTTTCGGCGGCTAGTGAAACAGAACTGGTGAAGTTCGAAGAGGATCTGCGGAATCAGCTGCGACAGCGCGGACAAAATTGAACCTGCCGTCGGGTACAACCTCTCAATCCTGACTTACTTGACCAAGCCTCGCGAGAAAGTTGAGATCCTATACATCAACGATGGCTGGAGGCGGCGCGCCTCACGCCGCCCGGCGCGACAGCCGTTCGTTCAGAGCCACGGCCACGGCTTGCAGCACGGAAGTCCAATCGCCCCAGCGGGGTTGGCGGAACAGCCGCATGCCGGGGTACCAGGGCGAGTCTTCGCGGCGCAGCAGCCAGCGCCAGTCGGGCGTGTGGCACAGCAGTGTCCAAGTCGGCACGCCAAGCGCCCCCGCCAGATGAGCGGTTGAGGTGTCCACGGTGATCACCAGATCCAGGGCGCTCATCACCGCCGCCGTGTCGGCAAAGTCATGGAGCAGGTGCCCAAGCGGGGTGATTCCCAATCCGGATGTGTCCGGGAACTTCGCGGGAAGGTCCTTTTGCAGGCTGAACCACCGCACATTCGCTAGGGACTGCAGCGCTGCGAATGCGGAGAGCGGACAAGACCGGACATGGTCCTGCGCCTGGTGGCTGTTGCCCTGCCACACCAGGCCGATGTGTGTTGCGGTGCCTCCCCGGTTGAGCCGCGCCCTCCATTCCTCCCGCCGCTCGGGATCGGCGGCAATGTAGGGAATTGTGCCGGGCAACTCCGTGGCTCCCACCCCCAAAATTCCAGGCAGGCTCGGCAGGGGAGCCTCGGCATCAATGTCCGTCGACGGAACTTTTCCGTAGGTCACGCATTCGTCGGCCGCGGTGGCATCCGCCAGCAGCGACATGGTCGCCGGGGGGAGTTCCAAAACGATCCTTGCTCCAGAGCGACGTTTGGCGTCATTGACGAACCGCAGAAACTGGAACGTATCGCCGTACCCTTGTTCGGCGTGCAACAACAGGGTTTTGCCCGGCAGTGGCTCACCGTTCCAGCGCGGCACCTGAAACTGCCGCAGCGGATGGGCCATGAGTGCCGTGCGGGACTCGTAGGCCGGCCAGCCGGCGGCATAGTCCTCCTGCATCAGGCAGACGGAACCGAAATTGAAGCGCGCCAGCGAGAAGTCCGGGTTCAGTTCGGACGCGCGTTCAAAGGCCTGGCGGGCAGACTTCAGGTGATGAGCGGCACGGAGGGCGACGCCCAGGTTGTTGTGCCCGTCCCACATCTCGGGCTTGATTTCGACCGCCCGGTGGGCGGCAGCCACGGCGTCGTTCGCGCGGCCCTGCCGCTCGTAGATGTACGACAGATTGCTGTGGATTTCCGCCAGATTCGGCCGCACCGCCAGAATCTCCCGAAAGACCTGCGCCGACTTGTCCAGAGCGTTTTGACGCAGCAGGGCGACACCCAGTTCGCACTGCGTTTCCAGACGCTCCGATTCTTCCCCCACGGGCGGCAGTTGCAGGGCGGCACGGTAGCACTGGACGGCTCCCGTCCAGTTCCCATGCCGGAACAGCAGCCGCCCCAGGGTCACATGCACGATGGCGGCTTCGGGGTCGTGTTCCAGCGTCTGCCGGTAGAGAGCCACGGCGGTCTCGGCACGGCCCAGCGACTCGGCGATCTCGCCCAAATGGAAGAATGCGGCGGCAAATTGCGGGTCCAGCTTCAGGGCCCGCTCAAACGCCTGAGTCGCCTCGCCCCAGCGCTCCAGGGCCTGAAAGCCCATTCCCAGATAGTTTTGGACTTCCGGCAGGTCCGGCCGCAGGGCCGCGGCCCGCTCCAGCAACGGCACGCTTGCCGCCGGTCGGTCGCGGTCGAGTTCGAGCGAGCCAAGGTGGCACAGGACAGCCACATCATCGGCATTGGCTGCCAACACCGCCTGGTAGCCCGTGGCTGCCGCCTCAATCTCACCGGCCTCGTGAAGTGCAAACGCCCGCTCGCGGGTGCTGCTCGGCAAGTCTTGACGGTCGTCCATGACTGTTCGCCTGTAAAAACTGCAACTCTATCCCGGATTGGATTGGATCAACCGCGCCATCTTGGCGGCGGATGGTACCACGGGGTGAATTCCGCCGGAATTCCAATCCTGACGTAACTAATCCTGCCCTGAAAAACTCTCCTTTTGGACATGTCATTCGTGGTTGAAGTGATTCAGGGCAGTGGTCGCGCAGCCTTCACGGTGACTGTTGCGGGCGCATCGCAACTGCCTCGTGGCCGGGGCAGCCACGGCCGCCACCGAGGCATTCAGATCGGCAACGGGGCAGATCAAGAGCCGCCGCGCATCTGGCACGCTCCTTGCATGCATTCCCACCGTGGCCCGCATGCCCAATGCGAGCCACTACGCCTGCCGAAACGAAGACCAGGTGCGGCAGGCCGCCGAGGATGATTTGGTTTTGACGCAGTCTGGGTTTCAGCACCTTCCCCAGACTGTCCTGACTTCCACAGAATGGAAACCGGTCGTCGCGGTGGCACAGGCAGACAAAGCCCCAGGCTCCATGAAGATGGAGCCTGGGGCTGGTTTTTTGAACAGGGGGAGTCCGCGACCCGTGGCGTGGCGGGACGGCTCTGGTCCTCCAGAGCCACGAGCCAGCGAAGACTCGAGTGTCCGGTACATTTTGCCAAACATTCGCGAGCGAAAAGACGCTGAAAACGGTTCGTCTCCATTCACCGGCGAGCCACCACGGGGCGATCCTCGCCCACCGGACGGCTTGCGCCGTGCCGCTCAAATGCAAGCGGCAGGGCGCGAGACGCGTGCGTCGCGGGGAGCCGGCCGGGTCCAACGCGCGCGGATGGTTGGTGGCGCAATTTGACTAGCCGTGACTAGCCGCAGGCCGGCCTGTGGTGGCGGAGAGAGTGGGGCGAGTGTGAGCCACCAGACCCTGAGTGTCGAGCATCGGCGCGGCCAATTCGCGGCACTAACTTACGACATTGCAAGCAATGGATAGTCCGCCTTGTCTCATCAACTCATGAAGAGACAAGGCGGGTGTATTTGGCCCGGTCGCACGCAAAGATCGGCCCCCGTTCACTCTTCGGCGCAACCTTACATAAACGACAGCTAAATCGTGCTGTCTCAAGTGGTTCCAGTGGAATTACAATTCCTTCAATAAGGCAGAGACCAGCCTGACTCCACTTTCCTCGGCGGTAAGCTTGGGGAACAATAGGGAGATACACATTGAGCCGTGGCCGACCTTTGTCGATCCCCACCCCACACCACGGCAAGGACTCTCCTGAGCCATACTCAGTCACCGCGAGACAGGCACTCATCACGATGAAGACCACCGCGATTTCAGCCATTGCTTTGGCACTGCTTTCCCTCTCTCTGTCGGGGTGTGAATCGCAGGCCCAGTCTCATGAAGCGACTACCTCTGCGCCGCATGGTGAAGCACACGCCGACGCAGCACACGCTGAAGGAACGCACGAAGAGGGGGAGCACCAAAAGCACACGATCCTGGTGACGAGCCCGGTCCGTAAGGACATGATCAGCACCCAGCGTTACGTTTGCCAGATCCACTCCTGCCGGCACATTGAAGTCCGCGCCTTGAAGGGTGGGTATCTGGAAGAGATCCACGTGAAGGAAGGCCAGGCGGTGAAGAAAGGGGAGGTGATGTTCAAGATCCTCCCGGTCTTGTACCAGGCCAAGCTGGCCTCTGAAGTCGCCGAAGCCCAGCGGATCCAGATCGAACTGAAGAATGCCGAGGACCTGTCGAGGAAGGGCATCGTTTCGGCTCAAGCCGTCGCCCTGAAGGCCGCGGAACTGGCCAAGGCCAAGGCCAATGTGGCGCTGGCTCAGGCCGAGATGAACTTCGCCGACGTCAAAGCCCCGTTCGATGGCATCGTCGACCGGCAGAACGCCCAGCTTGGCAGCCTGATCGACGAGGGGGACATGCTCACCACCATGTCCGACAACAGCCTGATGTGGGTCTACTTCAATGTGCCCGAGTCGGCCTATCTCGCCTACAAGGCCGAGCTTGCCAAGGATCAGGCGGAGAAAGCCGGATCAGGGAGCAGCAGCGTCAACGATGAGCATCTGCACATCGAACTGCGGCTGGCGAACGGCCAGATCTTCAACCAGCACGGCGAGATCGGGGCGATCGAAGCCGACTTTAACAACACGACGGGCAACATCGCCTTCCGGGCGGACTTCCCGAACCCAGAGGGGCTGCTCCGCAACGGCCAGACCGGCACGATCCTGATTCACCGGACGATGAAGAATGTCGTCGTCATTCCGCAGCGGGCGAAGTTCGACATTCTCGCCAAGCAGTATGTCTTCGTCGTCGACAAGGACAACATCGTCCGCCAGCAGGACATCAAGGTAGGCCTCGTCGAGGATGACGTCTTCGTGATCGACGAGGGTCTCGAGGAAAGCGACAAGATTATCCTGGAAGGGATCCGACAGGTGCGTGACGGGGAGAAGACGGAATACGAATTCCGCGATCCCAAGGAAGTCTTCAAGAGCCTGAAATACCACGCGGAGTAGCGTTTCTTGAACAGACCGTCACGGGATGTGCGCCCATGGTGCGCGCATCCTGGGCGCAGCCTCCGTCGTTGGCATCAAACGCGGCAGGCCATCTGGTCGTTGGAGTGTGGTCAATCAGTCATTGGCCGCGAATTCCCAACTTGACCCTCTTTGGGCGCGGCTAGAGCCGCCTTGGGTACCCCATCGTGTTCACAAAGTTTTTGCATCGGCCGGCACTGGCCATTGTCATCTCGCTGCTCATCCTGTTTATGGGCGGGCTGGCGATTGCGACTTTGCCGATTTCGCAGTTCCCCTCAGTCGCTCCGCCGAGCGTCGTGGTGGCCGTCTCCTTCCCAGGTGCCAGCGCCAAAATTTTGGTCGACTCGACACTGGTGATTTTGGAACGGGCGATCAACGGCGTGCCGGACATGCGGTACATGTCCTCCGCCGCCACCAGCGCCGGCGAAGCCTCGATCATGATCACGTTCGAGCCGGGAACCGACCCGAACGTGGCGGTGCTGAATGTCAACAACCGCATTCAAATGGTGAAGAACCAGCTCCCCCCGATCGTGGACCGCGAGGGAATCATCGTCATGCAGAACATGACGAGCATGCTGATGTATGTGAACGTGTACAGCAAGGACCCGCACCACGACCAGAACTTTCTGTACAACTATGTCTCCTCCGAGATGCTGCCAGAGTTGCAGCGAACCCGCGGCGTGGGCCGCGCCCAGATCCTGGGCAACCGGGCATACGCCATGCGGGTGGAACTGAACCCCGAGCGGATGCGGGCCTACAAGATCTCCTCGGCGGATGTGATGGAGGCGATCAAGGAGCAAAGCATGATCGGTTCGCCCGGCCGGTTGGGCCAGGCGACCGGAACGACCTCGCAGACGATCGAGTACGTGCTGACCTGGGTGGGACGCTACGACAAGCCGGAACAGTACGGCGATATCATTTTGCGGGCGAACCCGAAGGGCGAGATCCTGCGGCTGCGGGACATCGCCAAAGTTGACCTGGGCTCGTCGTTCTACGACCTCTACTCGGACCTCGACGGCTATCCGTCCGCATCCATCGTGCTCAAGCAGATCCCCGGTTCCAACGCGGCCGAGGTGATCGAGAAGGTCAAAGAGAAGCTGGCGGAGTTCAAGAAGGAATCGTTCCCTCCCGGCTTGGACTATGCCGTCAGCTACGACGTGTCCAGCTTCCTCGACGCTTCAATCGAGAAGGTGCTGCACACGCTGCTCGAAGCGTTTGTGCTGGTTTCGCTGGTGGTCTATTTGTTCCTCGGAGACTTCCGCAGCACCCTCATCCCGACACTGGCGGTTCCCGTCTCCTTGATCGGCACGTTCTTCTTTATGAACGTGTTCGGGATGTCGATCAACCTGATCACGTTGTTCGCGCTCGTGCTGGCGATCGGCGTGGTGGTCGACGACGCCATCGTGGTGGTCGAGGCGGTGCATGAAAAGATGCACGCCAAACACCTGTCACCCTATGCCGCCACCAAAGAGGTGGTCGGCGAGATCGCCGGCGCGATCATCGCCATCACGCTGGTGATGACCGCCGTGTTCATTCCCGTGTGCTTCATGCCTGGGGCCGTCGGCGTGTTCTACCGCCAGTTTGCCCTGACGATGGCCATGTCGATCGTCCTGTCGGGCGTGGTCGCCCTGACGCTGACGCCGGTGTTGTGTGCGATGATTCTTAAGCCACACGCGAAGCACGAGGACCAGCGCGGCCTGATCGGGTTCCTCAATCGCGGCATCAAGTGGGCGGCGGGTGGCGGTGCCAATAACGTGCGGTTGATCCTGGCCCTGCTGCTGGGCGCGGGTGCCGGTTATGGCATCTACGAATTGCTGCATGTGCATGTCATTCACGAACTGGTGGCCGAACAGGTCCCGGTCACGGAGCTGGGCACACGAATTACCGGCGGGGTCATGGCCGTGTTGTTCGCCCTCACATTCCGGTCGATGCTCTCAGGCAGCGAACCGGGTGAGGAGAAGAAGCGCGGGCCGCTGGGGATGTTCCTGCATGTGTTCAACATGGGTGTCGACCTCGTGACGCGGGGCTTCGTGGGCGTCGTCAGCCTGATCATCACCCGCCGCCTGCTCACGATGCTGGTCATCGGGGGCTTCAGCTACGGAATTGTGGTCGTGAACAATATTCTGCCGGCCGGCTTCATCCCGCTGGAAGACCAGGGTGTGATTTACGGGATCATTCAGACTCCGCCCGGCTCGACGCTTGAGTACACCAACTCGAAAGCCCACGAACTGCAGAAAATCTGCAAGGGACTGAAAGAGGTCACCTCGGTCACCTCGCTGGCCGGTTACGAAATCCTCACCGAAGGCCGTGGCTCAAACGCCGGAACGTGCCTCATCAATTTGACGCCCTGGGCCGACCGCAAGCTGACGTCGAAGGAGATCATTGAGGAACTCGAGAAAAAGGGGCAAAAGATTGCCGACGTGAAGCTCGAATTCTTTGAGCCACCGGCCGTGCCGGGCTTCGGTGCGGCGGGCGGCGTGTCGTTGTGTCTGCTCGACAAGACGAACAGCGGCGACTACGAGGCGTTCGCCAAGGTGAACGACGACTTCCTGAAGGCGCTCGGGAAGCGCAAGGAAATCAAGGGGCTGTTCACGTTCTTCGCGAATAACTACCCACAGTACGAAATCATCATCGACAACGATGTCGCCATGCAGAAGGGCGTGTCGATCGGTACCGCGATGGAAAACCTCTCCATCGTGGTCGGCAGCACCTGGGAGCAGGGCTTCGTCCGCTTCAACCAGTTTTACAAGGTCTATGTCCAGTCCTCGCCTGAATTTCGCCGGTACCCCGAGGATCTCGATAACCTGTTCGTCAAGAACGACGAGGGTGAGATGGTCCCCTACTCCGCGTTCATGACGATCAAGAAGATGCAGGGGATGAACGAAATCAACCGGTACAACCTGTATACCACATCGATCATTCAGGGTGCCCCGGCACCCGGCTACAGCAGCGGACAAGCCATCCAGGCCGTCAAAGAGGTGGCTGAATCGCTGCCCCATGGCTACGACGTGGGCTGGCAGGGTCTGGCGTACGACGAGGCCAACAAAGGGAACACGGCGATCTACATCTTTATCATCGTCGTGGTGTTCGTGTACTTGGTGCTGGTCGGACAGTACGAGAGCTTTCTGCTTCCACTGGCGGTGTTGGGTTCGCTGCCGGTCGGTTTGTTTGGCTCGTTCCTGATGCTGAAGGGAATGGGGCTGGCGAACGACGTGTACTGCCAGATCGGTCTCGTCATGCTGGTGGGCCTGTTGGGCAAGAACGCCATTCTGATCATCGAGTTCGCCGTCCAGCGCCGCCACGAAGGGTTGAGCCTCCGCGATGCGGGTATTGAAGGTGGACGATCGCGGTTCCGGCCGATTGCCATGACCTCGTTCGCCTTCATTGCCGGTCTGATCCCGCTGGTGCGGGCGACCGGCCCTGGTGCCATCGGCAACCGCACCATCGGCACCACCGCCGTCGGTGGCATGTTGATGGGCACGCTGGTCGGCGTCTTCGTCATCCCGGGTCTGTACTATCTGTTCGCCAAGATCTCGGACGGCCGCAAGCTGATTCAAAATGAAGAAAATGGTCCGCTGAGCGAGATCGTCGAAGGCGAACCGGCACCGGCCCACCATTAATTCTTTGCTCTGGTTGCCTTGGCGGGCTTCGTCTGCCCGCCAAGGCTTCCAGCCCGTTGAACACTCGTGGCGTGTGAAACCTGTGTGACCGTGCCGGTGTCAGACTTCCGCGTCCCAGCCGCGGTGCTGGTGGATTTGGGCTTCAGCCTGGTGCCCGGACCGGTCGTGGCTGACGCATAAGTCACACCGCCTGTGCCTTTTCCGGCCTTGGCTGCAGCTGGCGGTGCCTCGGCTGGGGCCTTCGGATCTGGGATGGCTGGCGGGTTATCTTCCCCTGCCGCCGGGGGTACGGGCATCGCTGCAGGCGGCACTCCCATTCCAGTTGGCGGGGGCACGGCGACACCACCGTTCTGGACATCGACCGGCGGGCCGATGAATCCAGGATATCCGGCCATTGAATCGTCCATCAAGAAGCCACCGCCCAGGGCGCGGTAGGTGTTGACGATGGCCGACAGTTGCTGCTGCTTGGTTTCGATCAGGACGGTGCGGGCGTCCAGCAGGTCACGCGTGGCCAGCAGGATGTCCAGGTACTCGACTTTCGCAAACTCTTCGGCGATGGGGGCTTTGAACAGGTCGCGGGCCACACTGACCGATTCTTCCAGAGCTTTGACCTGCTCCTGCTTGATCGCCACGCTCTGACGGTAGTTTTCCACCTTCGCCAAACCGTTCACGACTTCGGTGAAGGCATTCAGCACGGTCCGTTGATAGTCGTAGAGGGCCTGAAGCTGCCGGGCGTTGGCCGACTGGTACTCCGCCCGGATCGCCTTCCGGTTGACCAGTGGCGCGACCAGTCCGCCGGCGGCGTGGCCGATGAACGCCCCCGGATCAAACAAGTACTTCGGATTGAAGGCCTCAAACCCAACCCCTGCGGTGATGTCGAGTTGTGGATAGAAGTTGGCGCGGGCCACCAGCACGTCGAGTCCGGCCGCGGACAGTTCGTATTCGGCGGCGCGGACATCGCGGCGGTTTTGCAGGAGCTGTTCGGGAACGCCGACATTCAGCACCGTGGAGTCGAGCTTGATGACATCCCACGACTCGCGTTCCACACGCTCGGGGTAGCGTCCGGCCAGAAAGTTGATGCGGTTTTCGGCTTCGATGATGCTCTGCCGAACGATAAACCGCTGGCTCTCGTTCTTGCGGACTTCCGCCAAAATACGCTGGACACCCAGTTTCGTCTCACGGCCAGCGGCCAGTTGCCGCGTGGCGACATCCAGGCTTTCCTGCTGAAGCTGGATGGTTTGATCTAGAAACACGAGCCGTTTGTCGAGGGCCGCCAGTTCGTAATAGTTCTCGGCAATTTCGGCGACGATCCGGGTGATCAGGTAATTCCGCGCTTCGATGGCCTCGCAATAGCGTTGCTGCGCCGCATCCCGGGCATTCCGCAACTGGCGCCAGATGTCAATCCGCCAAGTGAGATCCGCCGACAGCCGGGTATTGGGAAGCGGGTCCGGGAAATTCCTGCCGTTACCTCTGGGATAGGTAAGCTGATCCTCCGCGGCACCCAGCGGAGTGAACTTGCTGGTCCGTTCGACCCCGCCGCCGAACCCGCCGGACAGGAACGGCAGGTACGCACCACGCCGGGCCAGAACTTCGTTGGCCGCGATCTGGACTTCCTCGTTCCGGATCTTCAATTCCTGGTTCTGAGCCAGGCCCTGAGCAATGAGCTGCGTCAGGATCGGCTCATTGAAAAACTCATCGACGCCGACATGAGCCGAGTTTTGCTCGCTCGTCTTGCCGTTAAAGTCGGCCGGCAGGACGGGCTGCGGGTCGGGGCCGCGGAGGCCCGGCAGACAGCAGCCGGACAGGCCCAACAGCACAAGGCACGCCAATGCTCTCCTCATTACATGTGGCTTGGACATGGCGCTGAGGAATAAACTGAATGGTCTGTTCTGGAGCATCATCGTGCACCCCGCAACTTTCGCCAACTGCCTTAGATGGGGCATGGCGGCGTCATCGCGGTGTCACGATTAGAGCCACAGACCCCCCGTCCCGGCCGTTGCACTCCGCAAAATCCATCGTAGTCACCCAGATTCAAACGGCGGGGACTGCGAAGAACGGCAAAGTCAAAACCGGCTTCATTGTTATCGGAAGTAGAATGCGAACAAAACATAAAATCGCTACCACCCCACGCCCGGCTGCTGCGTCACCAGTGCCACAACACTTTGAAGACCGCATGTTTTCCACGTAAAAGAGGCGTTCTCCGGACCGTTTTCGTTTTGTTACAAAGCATTAAGTGACAACCTTGCCGTGCTGTCGTACAGTCAGGGCACATCATGAAATGACAAAACGGTCATCCAACTCATTGCAAATTCCGGTCACAGAGGATGGATGGTTTGGGTGGAGATTGCACGGAAGGCCGCCTGCCCGGATTGCGTCAAGAATGCAGGGCATTTGACGGGATTGACCGCTAACATTGCATGATTCCGAGACACCTGTCGCATCCGCTCGCTTGCGGTAGGTTTCGTCCGCATAACTTTGGTTGGAATTCTTGGTCTCGCCCTGAGATAAAGGGCCTGGCACTTCTCTGGATTGCTTCATGCCTTGAAATTCATCATGCCCCGAATGTAACCAGCAGGTGTTGAAGGCGGCGGAGGCCTACCCCACGAGGACGACCAATATCCATGAATGTTCACCTTCACTTTCCCCCTCACATCGAAAACCTGCTGCTCCGGCGGGCGGCCGTTACTGGTCAGGATGTGGAATCGTTCGTCACCACGGTTGTCACCGAGCGTCTGACTGAAAAGTTGCAATCCATGCCTTCCCGGTCTCACACCGAATTCATGTCTCAGTTGCGGCATATCATCGATTTGCATCCTGCTTCAAATGGAGGCATCGACGACAGCCGGGAATCAATTTACGACAGGCAGGGAGAATTGAGAGTGATCTGTGGGCTGTCGAGGTGTTCAAGAAATCTTTACCCTCAACCTCGGTCTATTTTCTTCGCGGCTCCGTGACCTCGACTGGGTCATTACAATTCTGGTGAACTCTCCTCCGGCAATGCACTCCGTGCGAAGGAGTTGGCGATGCAGGCAACGCACATCCGACTCTCGCTGCTGCTGATCTTGGTTGCTCTGCCCGGATCGGAGGGATCTGCCTGTTCTTTCTTTGGCGAGCTGCGAACGTTTTCACAGTTCGATCCGCTGGTGGCGGCAAAGTGGGTCGCGGCGGAAAAGGCGACGGAGACTTCAGAGGGATCGACGCGAGTCGAAATAGCTAAGATCTTTCGCGACACGCGAAACGCTGCTGGAACAGGCAAGACAATGACCTTGCCCCGACATATCTCCGGCAAACCGGGTGACCTGTTACTCGTCACCCGCACCGCTGAGCAGGCGGGCTGGGTTCGCTGTACTGACTCGGAGATTACTCACGCCCTCTTGGACTATCTCGCGAATTCTCCGGACCATGCCCAGCCACCGGCAGCGCGACTCAAGTATTTCGTCAATTATCTTGAGCATCCCGATTTCTTGGTGGCCTACGACGCGTGGGCGGAGTTCAGGATCGCGAATTATCGCGACATCAAGGCCATCGCAACTGTCTTGCCGCGCGAAAAATTGAGGGTGTGGCTCTCGGATCCAAAACTATCTCGCAGCCGTCTGGGTTGCTGCGGGATGCTCCTGGGGCTGTGCGGGCAGACGCAGGATGCAGAACTCCTGGAAAAAATCATCTTTGCCAAAACGAAAGAATTCCGTGTCGGAGCCGATGGCCTGATGGTGGGATACCTGACACTGACTGGAGAAGCCGGGCTGAAAAGGCTGGCCGAAGCGAAACTGGAAGATCCAAAGCAGCCGTTCAGCGAGGTCTTCTCAGCAATGTGCGCGATGGAGATGTTGTGGAAATACGGGGATGGCGCAGTGCCCAGACCGGCACTTCAGAAGGCCATGCGGAACCTGCTGGGCCGCACCGATGTGGTGGATCTGGTGATCAACGCTCTGGCCCGATGGAAAGATTGGGAAAACCAAGGCACAATCATCACCCTCTACGATGCTCCCGAATTTAACATCCCGGCTTTCAAACGCGCCATCATCCGGTATCTACTGGCGTCCGCAGCCGATGGGGCCAAGGAACCTGGACAGCCGGAGCCCCCGCATGTCGCGGCCGCCAAGAAGGCCCTCGACAACCTTCGCCAACGCGATCCAAAGACGGTGGAGTTGGTCGAGAAATACTGTAAACCGGCGGATGTGATTGATCCGTAGAACGAGGTTGTTACTCCATGTCCGAAGTCCCCTCCCGCCGGCAGTTTCTCAGCGGCCAGGCGCTGCGCGACGAGCTGGCGTGGGCCGGGAAAGAGCTGGCGGACCGGTTGGCAGAGTCGCGGGAGCGGGAGCCACCGCAGGGCGGCGATACTGTGCGACTCGGCAAGACGGCGATGGCCTGCGATGTCGAAGTGATTATGAATCCGGGTCCTGCCGCACAGGTTGTCGCGGCTTCGGCGGCACTCGACCGGGTTGATGAGCTTGAGGCGCAGTTCAGCGCGTACCGTCCGCACAGCGAGCTGACGTTGTTGAATCAACGCGCAGCCACGGAAGCGGTGGCGGTGGAGGATGAACTGTTCGAATTGCTCTGGCGGGCGGCGGAGATTTCCAGGGCCACGGAAGGGGCGTTTGATCCGACGGCCGGGCCGTTCGTGGCTCTCTGGCGGGCATGCCGCGATGCCGGGCGGCTGCCGACGGAGGAAGAACTGCAGCACACCCGCCAACGGGTCGGTTGCGAGCACCTGGTCTTTGACCATCAACTGCGGACGCTGTCCTATTTGGTCGATGGTCTGCAGTTCAACCTGGGAGCGATTGGCAAAGGCCACATCCTGGACCGGGCAGGTCAGGTCATGACCGATGCGCTAATCACTGACTGGATGATTCACGCCGGCTTCAGCAGCATTTTGGCCCGAGGGGGACACAATAGTGCGTCCGGCTGGCCGGTGGGGATCCGCAATCCGCTGTTTCCCGAACGAAACTTCGCCACGATGCTACTTCGCGACCGGGGCATGTCGACCAGTGGCTCAGGCGTTCAGTTCTTCCGCCACGAAGGGCAGCGGTACGGGCACATTCTGGATCCGCGCACCGGCTGGCCGGTCGACGGCATGCTCTCCGTCACCGTCGTGGCTCCCACCGCTGAAGAGGCGGACGCTCTCTCCACCGCGTTTTTTGTGCTGGGGGTCGAAAAGGCGTTTCTCTACTGCCATAATCAACCGTTGATTGGTGCCCTCCTGATCCCCGCACCCACGCGGGGAGCCCGGCTGGAACCGGTCGTGTGCAACATCCCCGAAGACGATCTGTTTTTCGCCCCCAACTAACCTGCGGGTGCGTAAAAGCAAGCAATCGAACATCCAACATCGAAAATCGAAAATGGCCAAACCCCTCTCCAACCAGCACATTTCGGTGATCGCGTGCCTCCTGCTGGTGCTGCTGCGGGTCTCCATTGGCTGGCAGTTCCTGTATGAAGGCTTGTGGAAATACAAGACGTTCGAGACCTCGCGCCCGTGGTCGGCAGAGGGCTACCTGTCCAATTCCCAAGGGCCGTTGCGACCATTCTTCCGGAGCCTCGCTTCGGACCCTGACAACCTGTTGAAGCTGGACTACAAGGCGGTCAGCGGCAGTTGGGACGAGTTTTACAACCGCTTCGTGGCCGAGTATTCCACCAAGCCCGCGGAAGCGTCGCGGCTCACCGATGCCCAGAAGCGCACGCTCAACAACCTGCTGAACGGTCCCGGCGAGTTTGTTCAGCCTCTGGAGGCATTGCCGGAGGGGTCGCCACTGGCGAAGCCCGACTACAAATTTGGGTTTAAGAAGCCGACTCCGCCGGAAGGGAGTTTCGTCAAGTACGACGCCGCGAAGAAACGGCTGGTCACGAATGCGCATCTGCTGCCCGAGGATGGCGAGGCGCTGAAGAAGCAGGAGCTGGCCGAAGCGGACGAGAAGGATCCCAAGGTCGCGGAGTTTCACAAGGCGATCGACAAGCTGGTCGAACGGTCGGGACGGTTGAGCCTCAAGGAGAAGCTGCAGGTTCTGCTGGTGGAAGACCGCGACCGCAACGGGTTCGTCCAGGCGCAGTTTGAGAATGCGGTCGACGCACGCCGCCCCGGCGATGTCGACGCTTATCGCCATCTGCTGAAGCGGTACAACGAACAGTTGAATGCGGCGACCATCCGCTATCAGCATGACCATCTGGGCAAGAACTGGGGCGAAATCCAGGAGAAGAAGGCCAAACTCTCCGGGCCGGTGGATGCCCTGACAGCCGAGCTGCACGCGGCGGCGTTCGATGTGCTGACCACCGACCAGCAGCGGGCCGTCCCCTTTCCCAAGACCTCCGTCAACTTGGTCAACATGGCGACGATCTGGACGCTCATCATCCTCGGCAGCCTGATGATCGTGGGGTTGTTCACGCGGCTCGCCTCGCTCGGCAGTGCCGGCCTGCTGCTGATGTTTTATCTGGCCATGCCGCCGTGGCCGGGGATCCCAGAAGCCCCCGGTCCCGAGCACAGCATGATCGTGAACAAGAACCTGATCGAAGTCTTCGCCTGCCTCGCCTTCGCGTTCCTGCCCTCGGGACGCTGGCTGGGTCTGGACGCCCTGATCCGCCGGGTCATCTTCCGGCAGACGACAGATTGACAGAGGGACCGCTGAACGGGAAACGACTGCAACAATCCTGCAGGAATTTCAAATTTCAGATTTCAAATTTCACAGTAAAATAGCCATATCAAAAATCCACACGTGCCCCGCAGGATGAATTGCTCGCAATGTTGGCAGACAGTTCGATCTCGCCTGAACAGACTGTGAAATTTGAAATCTGAAATCTGAAATTATTTAGAACAAAACATCCGAGTCGATTCTCCCACCGGCGTGGCTCGCCAGACAGCAATCGAAAATCCTCCATCGAAAATCGAAAATAGATCCACCATGGCGCTCACGACTGAACAACGCGAGATCGGCAAGCAGAACTATCAGGATGCCGTCGACACGGCGGGCGTCACCCGGCGGGCGTTTCTGAAGGGGACGGCCGCCGCCGGCACGGCGGGGGCCTTCTATTTCAGCTACCAGACCGTGGCTGGCAAGCCGGTCAAGGTTGGCATCATTGGCACCGGCGATGAAGGTTCGGTGCTGATCACGCAGTTGCCGCCGGAATACATGGATGTGGTCGCCATTGCCGACCTGCGGCCGACAAATCGCAAGCGGGCCTTCACCGGCGACAACAATGAACACCGCATCGGGCTCGTGAAGAAACTGGGCCAGGCGAAGTGCGACACCATCAAGGTCTACAACGACCACAAGGAACTGCTGGCCGACCCCGCCATCGAAGCGGTGATCATCGCCGTGCCGCTCAACCAGCACGCGGCGGTCTCCATCGACGCGATGAAGGCCGGCAAGCATGTGCTGTGCGAAAAACTGATGGCGCACAACATCACGCAGTGCAAGGAGATGATCAAGGTCTCCAAGGAGACCGGCAAGCTCCTGGCGGTGGGGCATCAGCGGCACTACAGCGTGCTGTACGCCAACTGCAACGACCTGATCCATCAGGGCGTCCTGGGTGACATCCGCTTCATTCGCGCCTGCTGGCACCGCAACAACAGTTGGCCGGGGCAGGATAGCTGGAACAAACCGGTCCCCAAGGAGGACAAGGAGTTCCTCGACAAGGTCGTGGGGTCTGAGCCACTGGTGAAGAACTACGGTTACGACAGCACCGAGCAGCTCTGCAAGTGGCGGCTGTTCAACAAGACCGGCGGCGGCCTGATGGCCGAACTGGGCAGCCACCAGCTCGACGCGTGCAGCATTTTCCTCGGGAAGGTGAAGCCGTTGTCGGTCCAGGGCTATGGCGGCAAGAATTTTTATGGCGTCCTCGGAGTGGGGACCAAGGAGCAGCAGGCCGACGAACGCGAGATCGACGACCAGGTGTTCATCATCGTCGAGTTCCCCGGCCCGAACTACGACGCCAAGACGAACAAGGACGACATCGTCGTCGTGACCTACTCGTCGATCAACACGAACGCCTCCGAGCCGTACGGCGAAACCGTCTTCGGCAGCCGCGGGACGATGATCGTCGAGAAAGAACAGACGGTCATGCTCACCAAGGAGGGCGGGGGGAATACCGGCGACGGTGGTCCCGGCCAGCGTCTGGTGGTGCTGAATTCTTCCGACGGCAAGGCCGTTCTGCAGGCCTCCGCCAGCCTCGCTCCCGCCAAGTCCGTCGCCGTGGCTGACCAGGGCGTCGTGAGCCGCGGCTACACGGAGGAGATGGAACACTTCGCCTGGTGCATCCGCAACGACATCAAGTGGGACACGCCGATCGACAAGGGCGGCCTGCGGTGCCCCGGCAAGACCGCCATGGCCGACGCGATCATGGCCCTCACCTCCAATCTGGCGATGAACCACAAGATTCGCATCAACTTCAAACCGGAATGGTTCGACCCCGACAGCCCGGCCGTCCCCGAAGACGACGAACAGATCAAAGCCCATCCGTTGGTGTGACGCGACATGGCCCGCTGGCCCGACTCTCCCCGTTCGAACGTCATCGCCATCGTGCTGGTGTTCGCCCTGTTCCCGCTGTTGTGCTGGCTGGCCGCGGCCTACATCCGTGGCTAGTAGCGGCGGGTCATGGCGCAGCACGATTCGGCCCAGGGCTGCCAGGCACCCGGAGCGCGCCATGACCGTGTGTCCGAAATGCCAGGCCGAGCTGACTGACCTGCCGCGATGTGGGCATATGCCTGAAGTCTCTGGCCGTGCTGCCGAAGTCATCCGATGTCAGCGCGGAGGCGCATCTGGTCATTCCACTGCGAACGGTCGGTCCGGCCAGTGAAACGGGTGAGCCAGTCGACTACCAGTTGATCGAAATGATTGGCAAGGGATCGACCTCCAGCGTGTGGTCGGCCCGGCAGCAATCCACCGGCAGAACGCAGAACCTTGATCCAAATTCTCCGTTGACCTGCGGATTTTGGAACGGACCACGCACAATCTGCCATCGAGTTTCGTCGATGTGTGAATTTGTACTGTTTGACGAAAATTGACCGAGTGGAAATGGCGATAATAGGTAGTGTGGATGCAATGCGAAACTTAGAACGGCTGGCTGAGAGAACACACTCGCCGGACGCTCAGGGTGGGCCGTGCCGATCCGTGCCCTGCACGAAGCCCCAGCCTGAAGCCACCGCACCCACCACCAGAAACCCGCCCGTCCGGTCAGTGCCCTAACGCTGAAAAACCTTCACCTGTTCGTCCAGGAGGATATAGATCGTGGATCAATCTGACAGCTACGTTCCCGGTGCCGATTCCGCCAGTGCCATCGAGAAGAACACGATGCTCTGGGGAATTTTTCTCGTCGGACTTGTTGTGGGCTTTGTCGGAGTTTACCTCGTCGCAGCCCAGCCGATGTTTGCCCAGATCGACCGTCTGCAGCGTCAAGTGGTCGCCGTGCAGAATGACATGGAATCGTTGGTGGGTGTTCGCGATCAAGCTTGGGAAACCAGCAACCTGCTGTCGGGCCTGACCTCCCAGCAGCGGCAACTGGCCGATGCCCGCGCCACGATCAAGGAAATCCGTCAACTGCGCCAGGATCTGCAAGTCGAAGCGGGCCAGATGGCCCAGTCGTTCCAGGCTCTGGCCGACCTCAAGAAGCTGAAGACCACCGTTCTCGACCAGCGTGACCTGACCGCTCCCGCCGCCAAGGCCGTGGAAGACATTGCCCTCGTGCAGAAGCGGCTGATCGCCGAACACGGCGCGTTCCCCAAGGCTGAAGCCACCCTGGCCGACCTCGACCGGACGAAGACCGGCCTGGATGAACTGCTCCGCCTGAAGAACCAACTGCTGGAACAGGGTGTCGACACCGCCGCCGCTCAAGCCAAAGCCACGGAATTCGTCGCCCTCAAGGACACGATTGTCGCCCAGACCAACACCAATGACGCCAAGAAGTCCGCTGAAGACCTGATTGCCCTGAAGGACCAGGTTGCCGGCCAGGCTGGCAGCACCGATGCCGCCGCCGCCCGCGTCGCCAAGCTGTTCTCGATGCAGAACCAACTCGAAAACCAAGGCGCTGACATGACCATCGCCTTCAGCACACTCGACAACATGGGTGCCCTGAAGGGCAAGCTGGTCAGCCAGACGCAGGAAGTCGCCGAAGCGATGCAGAACCTGGAGATCCTCTCCGACTTCCAGGACGAGTTCGCGGAACAGATCCGCACCCTGGGCAAGATGCGGCAGAACCTGATGGAAATCGTGATGCTCGAATCGACGATCGGCCGCGTCTCCCGGATCATCGAACCGCTCGTTCAGATTGGCAACGTCCGCCGCCTGAGCGAACCCGAACTGCGTGACGCCGCCCGCGTGATTCTGGAAAACCGCAACACCCGGATCACCACGAACGTCGACAATCAGCAGCACCCGGAAGTGAAATCGGAAAAGGTTCCTGATCCGATGCCACTGCCGATCGACTGAGACTGACAGAATTCCACGCCTGTCCCCTCATACCGGACAGAACGCGACCAGATGACTGTGAAAACGGGGCTCAACGCCCCGTTTTCCTGTTTGGCCCGCCCCATCGCAGCGTGGGCTTCAGCCCACAGCCTCGTCGTATCACAGTGCATGCGGCTCAGCCGCTCCGGAAGATCAAGGAGCAGTCGTCGCAGATTCTTCCTTGACCCGTGGCTGCAAGTGATGCGGGCTGGGAGCCGCGGCGAAGCGGTCGGCGAGGGGAGACAGAATGCCGTCAACCATGGCGAGCAGAGACGGAAGCTCAAACGGCTTGGCGAGGAAGCCGTCAATGCGGGCCGTGCCGCCCAGTTGGTGATGCCGGGCTTCCGTCGAGGCCGTCATCAGGATGACTCGCGGCCGGGAGGGCCAGCGATCCAAATGTTCAACCACGGACAACCCGCTGCGGCGGGGCATCATCAGGTCGATCAGGATCAGATGCGGCGCGTCGCGCTCGGCCCGCATGAGTCCTTCGCTTCCATCGGCGGCGGTGATGATGTGGTATCCATGAGCGCTGAGGACCACCTCCAAAGTGGTCCGCACCTCGCGGTCGTCGTCGACAACCAGCACCCGCATCGGGGCGGACGGCAATCGTTGCAGTGGGGTCGGCATCGTCAGCCTCTTCCAATGCGCCCTCGTCCCGGAATAGCGCATGCCTGGAGAAGACCCACATCCTGGGGTGGCGGACGGCATCCCATGAATCGCCCGCAGGGATCGTACAACTCTCCTCATTCCCGTCATCTGTTGCGTTAAATCAACATTAGGTTACGCCCGGACGATCTGGCAAGACGAGACGGTCATCTTCAGTCAAAAACTCTCAGCCGTGGGATTTTGTACGGAACTTGAGAGTTGTGCGGAGTGTTCCAACGGTGTTCGCCGTGGAGTCCCGCGGACAGGTCCGACGCCGCAACGGGGGAATGGCACGCATAACCGCGCCATTCAGTTCGCCACTGACCATGGGCCGGTTTCTTGGAAATTCAAGCCCCAATTGGGGATTTGCCAATTGTGACCGGTGCAAACCGGTCGTAGTATGAGAGACATGCCCTTGGTGCGCGGTCTGTGCGCCGGGGCTTCGCTTGAACAAGCGTCCGCCGCAATTGCGAATCATCGGCGTCCGTCGCAGAACTCTTGGTTCGACACGTCTGACGGAGCCGTCTCCATGTTGCGTCCCTTCACGGCGCCTTTGGGCGTCACAGTGTTCGTCTGCGCGCTGGCTGGACCAGCGACTCTCCCGGCAGCCGACACGGCACCCCCCCGGGACGTCGCTGCCGCCGTCAACGTGGCCACGAAGTCCGCCTCGTGGCTCGCCTATGACGCTCCGAACGGGACGAGCTACCACGCGCTCTCGCTCCGCGGCTACGGCGATGCGGAGTCGGCACAGCCGCGCGACCATGTGCTGCTGGTGGATACTTCCGCCAGCCAGACCGGCGAACACCGCCAGCAGACGCTCAAGGTTCTCGACGCCTGCCTCGCCGCGCTGCGCCCTGTCGACCGCGTGCAGATGATCGCCATCGACGTCAAGGGACAGAAACTGACGACAGCGTTCGTCGCGCCACAATCCGCCGAGGCCAAGGCGGCGATCGCAAAACTGCGGAAGCGAGTTCCGCTGGGTTCGACCGACTTGCTGGCCGGACTGCAGCTTGCCGCGAAGACACTGGAAGCGTCGAAATCGGGTTCTGTGATCTATCTCGGCGATGGCATGAGCGTCGGTCAGCTCATCGAAACCGCCGCGATGAAAACGCTTGTCGCCAACTTTCGCCAGTGCCAGATTCCCGTTCACAGCTATGCCGTCGGGCCGCGCACCGATCTGCAACTCCTCGGCGTGCTTGGACTGCACACTGGCGGGATGCTGCTGGTCGACGAACTGATCGACGAGAAGGAACAGTCGGCGAAGCAGACTGGCGAGAAGCTGGCGGTGGCCGCCGCCGCGCCGGTGTTTTATCCCCAGACATTAACCACGGAACCACGGCTGGAAGCGCTGTTGCCGGCGCTGCCCCCGATCCGCATGGATCGCGAGACCGTCCTGCTGGGTCAGGGCACGGTGAAAGGTGATGTCCGGGTGACACTGGCCGGCACCGTCAACGGCGTCGCTCGCCAAATGCAATGGACGGTCGCCGCCAAGTCTGGACAGACCAGCAACACCTTTTTGGCGTCCGCCTGGAACATCGCGAAGCAGGATGATGGGCTCTCGCAGCCACTGGCTGGGACCGAACTGCTGAATTACGCCCGCAAGTCGCACGAAGACCGGATCATGGCGATGGCCGCGCGGGGACAGCAGGCGCTCGCCGCCCGCGACCTCGTGCAGGCCCGGCAGATGGCCTGGGCGATCCGCCAGGTCGACCCCACCAACGTTCAGTCGCAGACGATTTTGAACGCGTCCCACAAGCTCAACGAGATGCACTTCGCGCTGGTGCAGGATGCGCAACCCGCCGCCGAAGCTCCGGCAGCCGAGGCCCCGCCGGAAGCACCGGCCGCGGAAGCTCCTCCAGAAGCGCCAGCCGCTGAGGCCCCCGCCGCCGAAGCCACGCCGGCCGAACCGGCCCCCGAGGCTCCCGCCAGCGAAGCGGGCGCGGCACCGGTTGACCCCTCGGTCGACAACAGCGATGACGCCCCCGGGGGCACCATCGCCCCGGGTGATCTGCTGAAGAAGAACGAAGAGCTGATCAAGGTCAAGGTTCAAATTCTGAAGCGCCTGGTGGAAAACGTGATCGACGCTTCCCAGCGGGCGGCCGCCAGCGATCCCGATGCGGCCCTGGCCGAACTGAAACGAGCCCAGAGCACCGTTGAAGCATCGGGCGATGTCGACCCGACGACCCGCCAGGAACTGGTTCGCCGGCTGATCAATGTTCAGCAGCAGGTGGGTGCCCAGAAGGCCAAACTGGAACAGGTCAAGCTGCTGGCCGCACGCCAGCAGGCGTTGACCCAGGCCAATCGGCGGGTCATCTCCGAGATTGAAGTACGCGATGAAAAGCTGGAACGGCTGATCGACCAGGTCCGGAACCTCATCAATCAGGGCTACCTCGGCCGGGAAGACGCCTTCGAACAGGCCGAATCGGTGGCTCGCGTCGCCTGGGAATTGAACCCCTACAGCGGCACGACGGCGGCGGCGATTTTCGACGCTGAGGCTGCCGGCCAACTGGACAAGGCGGCCCGCATCCATGCCCTGACTGCCGATGCCTTCCTGGCCGCCCTTTACCAGTCGGAACTGGCCCACATCCCGTTCCCCGACGAACCGCCCGTCGTCTACCCGCCAGCGGAAGTCTGGCAGGCGTTGACGGAACGCCGCAAGAAATGGAAATCGGTGGACCTGGTCCGCGACAACAAGATCGAAGAGGAAATCCGGCAGCGGCTGGATGACCCAAGTACCGTCAAGTTCATCGACACGCCGTTCATCGACTGCCTCAAATTCCTCGCGGACGAACACAAGATCAACATCGTCCCGCAGAAGAAGGTCCTCGAAGACGACGGGATCGACACCTCGACCCCCATCAACCTCGAACTCACGGGCGTGTCACTGCGGAGCGTGTTGAAGCTGCTGCTGCAGGAACTGCAATGCACCTACGTGATTGAAGATGAAGTGATGAAGATCACCACCGCCCTCAAGGCGGGCGAGCAGCTTACCACCCGTGTCTACTACGTCGGTGAACTCGTGATTCCGATCATCACCCCGCAGCAAGGCGGCATCGGCGGCGGTGGCTTCGGTGGCGGTGGCGGCCAGGGTCAGTTCGGCGGCGGTGGCGGCGGCTTCGGCGGCGGTGGCCAACAAGGCGGTGGTGGTGGTGGCTTCGGTGGCGGTGGTGGACAGTTCTAAGTTCGCGAGCCGACTCCCTCAGTCCTGTCGGACGAGATCTCCAAATCACAGGCCAGGCGAAATTC
This sequence comes from Planctomycetaceae bacterium, assembly GCA_021732845.1. GTDB lineage: Bacteria > Planctomycetota > Planctomycetia > Planctomycetales > Planctomycetaceae > JAKFUF01. Next base: position 56,032 of record JAKFUF010000011.1, read on the forward strand.
GCCTGGCCTGTTGCTTTTCTGTGATGCTTCGCCGCGAGTCGTCGACGGCAGTTGCTATTTGAAACGCACCTTGAACGGCATCACCAGCAAGCCGGGTTCGTGCGACAGTGACTGCATCCAGCGGAGCGTCTGGAGGTCTTCGGCGAGTTCCGGAGCAATCTCACGCGCCGCTTCAAGCAGAGCCGACCGGTTCTGGCGGACGTCGCCTTCGAGGTTGAACAACGAATCGAACGGATTGGAGGCCTTTGGCAGAATCAACCGTTCCAGTTTCGTGCCGGGTTCAATGCCGGCCTGCTTTTGAGCGTACGCAATCGCGTCCTCCAGCGAACCGAGTTCATCCACAAGTTTCAGTTTGAGGGCTGCCTCGCCACTGTAGACCCGGCCCCGCGCCAGCTTCTCCAAGGCCTCGACCTCCATCTTCCGGCCCTTCGCGGCTTTGGTCGTGAACTGTGCGTAGATGTCGTTCAGCATCTTTTGCATGGCAGCGCGCTCTTCGTCGGTGAACGGCAGGGTGCTGCTGAAGATGCCGCTGTTCTTCCCGCGAACGATGACTTCCGTGTTCACGCCCACCTTGTCGTACAGCCCGCCGAGGGCGATCTTGCCGCCCACCACGCCGATGGAACCGGTCAGTGTGCCGGGCTCCGCGAAGATCCGGTCAGCCCCCATGGCGATGTAATAGCCGCCGCTGGCGGCCACGTCGCCCATGCTGACGACAAACGGCTTCTCCACCCGCTCCAGCTCCCGCCACATCAGGTCGCTGGCGAGGGCGCTGCCGCCGGGGCTGTTGACCCGCAGGACGATCGCCTTGACCAGCGGATCCCCGTTCGCCTCGCGGATTGCTTCGATCAGGGTCTCCGATCCCAGCGAGGACTCTCCCGACATGAAATCCGAGCCGCTTTTGCCCGTGTTGATCGCGCCCGAGGCGTAAAGCACCGCCAGTTTCGGCTTGGTGGATTTTTTGGTTTTGGGCTCTTCTCCCAAAATCACTTCCATCAGCTTCATCATCCCGCCGAAGCCGCTGAAGTCGGTGTCGATCTTCTTCTTGCCATATTTCTTCAAAACCTTGAGCTTCGCCTTTGCGGCCGCAGCCAGGCTGGCGTCCAGTTCGTCCTCGTAGGCGATGCGGTCAATCAGGCCGGCCTCTTTGGCCATGACTGCGCTTTGTGGTCCCGCGTCGATGACCGCCTGCACCTTGGCGGGATCCAACTTGCGTGAGGTGGCGATCGTCTTGACCAGCAGTTTGAAGTAGTCGTCGAGCACCTCTTCCATTTCCTTGCGGAACTCGGGGCTCATGCTGCTGCGGGTGTATGGTTCGGCGGCCGACTTGAACTCGCCGACGCGGAGCATTTCGGCCTTCACGCCCGCCAGTTCGAACAGGTTCTTGTAGAACGAGACTTCCGCCCGCATGCCGACCACGGTGAGCATGCCCGATTCTGGCATCACGATTTCGTCGCAGGCGGCAGCCACGAGGTAGTCGAGGTTGCCAGCGCCGTCGAGATACGCGTGGACTTTCTTTCCCTTGGCCCGCACGCCGGCAATCGCCTTCCGCAGCACATCGACCTTGCCCCAGCCGAGGGACGGCCCGTTGAGGTGCAGGATCACCCCGTGCACTTTGCTGTCTTCGGCCGCCTTCTCGAAGCGCGCCACGGCAGTGCTGAGAGATTCCGACAGTTCCCCAAACAGTCCTGCAGGCTGGGCGGCCTCCGGGTAGCTGCCTTGAATCTCAATGTGTGCGTAGGTGACCTCTGGCGTGGCTTCCGCCACCTTGGGTGTTTCGGCCTTCGGCGGATCTTCTGCAGCGTTGATGTTGGCACAGGCTGGCGCTGCAGCCACGGCGGCAAGCAGCAAGACACTCCAGCGAAGCAATCGCATGGCGGTTCCTTGAAAGAATGGTCAATGGGGTGCTGGCTCCGTCCAACCCTGGACTCATCCACGAGCGGGGAGGAAATTCGGTTGTACCGTGAGAACGGCGAAGAATTCCAGACGGTTCACGCCGGAGTTGCCGGATTTGAGGGTTACCCGCCCCGTAGTGTCGGTTTCAGCCGACACTCGCCACCGACGTGCCATACTGCCTCCGCGCCATATCACGGCACAGAAGTCGTGTGAACTGGACAGAAGTTGACAGGGATTTTTGGTCGATTTAAGATGCATCAATGAGAGTTGATAGAACCCGCGAGCGAGGAACCCCGATAGCGGATGGAGAAAGTGGCACAGCCACCCATCCGCGCCAGGGGTTCCGCAGCGAGCAAAAACTGACCCGCCACCAGGGCGAAGGGACGAAACATGCTGCGCGTTCAGGCTGGCGAATCGGGCAAGTATTGCGACGGGATGAGCCGTCGGAGTTTTGTCCAGATCGGGCTCGCGGGGATGGGGTCGCTGGGGCTGCCACAGATCCTGCGGGCGAAGGAAGAGTCTGCCGCGCAGGGAACACCCGGCAAGAAGACCTCGGTGATCCTCCTGTGGCTTGACGGCGGTCCGAGTCACCTGGACCTGTATGACCTCAAGCCCGACGCGCCGGCGGAGTACCGCGGGTTCTGGAAGCCGATCACGACCAACGTCCCCGGCTTCGACATCGGCGAACTCTTTCCGCTGCAGGCGCGGCACGCCGACAAGTTTTCTCTTGTCCGGTCTCTGCACCACAATTCGGGCGACCACTTTACGGGCGGGCATTACATGCTCACTGGGCGCGGCGGCGCGAGCGGGGCCGACACGGCGAGCAAGTCGCCGTTTATTGGCTCGATCGCCACGCGCATCACCGGACCTCGGCAGGCTGGAATGTGCGCCAATGTGGCGGTGCCGTACGCCATGAGCATCGGCCTGCGACCCGGCTACTTCGGGGCGAATTACGTCGGCATGCAGAACAACCCGTTTGAGACCGAGGGTGACCCGAACGCCACGAATTTCAATGTCCAGAACATTCAACTTCCCGGTGGGATGACCATCGACCGGCTGCAGGACCGCCAGGGCCTGAACCGTGGCTTCGACAAACTGCGGCGCGGCCTCGACGTTTCCGGCACGACCTCCGCGATGGATCGGTTCGACCAGCAGGCGTTCGACCTGGTGACAGGCGATGCCGCCCGACGGGCGTTTGACATCAATGCCGAAGACCCGCGGACCCGCGACCGCTACGGCCGGCACAGTTGGGGCCAGTCGACCCTGCTGGCCCGCCGGCTCGTCGAAGCCGGTTCCACGTTCGTCACCGTCCATTTTGGCGGCTGGGACCACCACTGGGATCTGAAGTCCGGGATGGAACGCTATCTGCCCATGGTTGATGACTGCGTCAGCGGCCTCCTGGAAGATCTGCACGCCCGGGGGATGAATGACGATGTCTGTGTCATGCTCTGCGGCGAATTCAGCCGCACCCCGCGCATCAACGACGGTGGCAATGGCGGCCCGCCGCTGAGCAAGGGAACGCCCGGACGCGACCATTGGGGAGCCGCCATGTTCTGCCTGTTGGGCGGTGGCGGCCTCAAGGGCGGCCAGATCGTTGGCTCCACGAACCGCCTCGGCGAAGTCCCCAAAGACCGCCCGATCACCCCGGCCGACATCCATCACACGCTGTTCCACGTCCTCGGTGTCGATCCCGCGCTCTCATTCTTGAACCACCAGGGCCGCCCCATCTCCGCCTTGGAACCGGGCAGCGTGATTCAGGAACTTTTGTAGCCCGTCTGCTGTAGCCCGTCCGCGCGGTTCGCCACGCGGGGATTCGGGTTTCGCGCATTGGCTTGTGCTGCCGCACTGCATCACTTGAACTCGCGTGGCTGCCCCGTCGACTCGAGCACCGTGGTCCACAGGTCGCCGTGGGGGTCGACACAGTATCGGTCGCGGATCGCCAGGGCCATGGGGACATGCACAAACCGGCCGTGCCAGCGGCCGACGACCATTTCTGTTCGCCCGCTCATTGCCGCATGCACGGCGTTGTGCGCCAGCCGGATGCAGTAGACGCTGTCATAGGGATTCGCCGGCACGCTGCGGATGGCATAGCTGGGGTCGATGTATTTGAGGTTCAGCTCCCAGCCCAGTCCGGCAAAATATTCGTTGATCTTGTGCTTCAGAAACACACCGATGTCGTCCAGTTTTACGTTGCCCGAGGCGTCTGTCTGGTGGTGCGCGGCACCGATCAGATCCTGCCCCGCGCCTTCGGCAACAACGATGACGGCGTGTCCGCGGCGGGCAATGCGCTGCTTGAGAATGGCAAACAGGCCGCTTTCGCCTTCAAGCCGGAAGGGAACCTCCGGGATCAGCACGAAATTGGCATCGCTCATGGCGAGCGCCGAGTAGCAGGCGATGAATCCGGAATGCCGGCCCATCAGCTTCACCAGTCCGATGCCATTGGGGGCCGACAGCGCCTCGACGTGCGCCGCGCGGATCGACTTGGCCGCCTCAGAGAAGGCCGTTTGAAAGCCAAAACTCTGTTCAATGAACATGATGTCATTGTCGATCGTTTTGGGCACGCCCACGACGGCAATCTTTTCCCCGCGCTCGGCAATGGTCTGCGCGATCTGCATCGCCCCGCGAATCGATCCGTCGCCGCCGATGACGAACAGCAGATTGATGTTCATCCGGTCGAGGCAGTCGACAATCTCATCGGGGTCCTGCCGGCCGCGCGAACTGCCGAGGATCGTTCCGCCATGCTCGTTGATGTCCCGCACCACCTCGGGGGTCAGGTCGAGCACCGGACGGCCATACTTGGCGATGAACCCCTGGTAGCCATTGCAGAAGCCATAAATCTTGTGGACTCCATAGCGGTGCGACAGTTCCAGCACGATCGCGCGGATGACGTCGTTGAGACCCGGGCACAGGCCGCCACAAGTGACAATCGCGGCCCGCGTTTTGGAGGGGTCGAAGAAGATCTTGCGGCGCGGACCAGCCGGTTCGAAGGCCGGCAGTTCCGCCAGCGGCGTGCCACGGGCCGTGACGGCAGACGCCGTGTCGTCGAACAGCACCCGGTCGGACTCGTCCACGTTGTGGTATGTCTTCTGCCGCTGCGCCAGCAGCGGAGTCATCGGTGAATCAATCCGGCATGTTCCCAGACTTTTGACGACCAGATCGGAGGCTTCGACCATTGCTGTTTCCATTCGAGTTTGAATGCCCGGTAAAAACTCAGTTCTGAAAACTCAACCCTGACCGCTGGACTCAGCGCAATTCCAGCAAGTTCTCCCGGCGCTTGGCGAAGCCACGGCAGCCGGAGTTTGTTTCAGGTGCCGCACGCTGGAACCGAGTCAGAGACCCGTCCGGAAACGCCTCGCGCTGGGGCGACGCGAGGCTGCCTGGGTGAGACGATGCGACCGAAATGCTCGGTGCGGCAGTCTGCCTGGCGGTTTTTCCGAATTGGTTCAGACTTAAGTGCGGTCGCTTCGAACCGCGAGCCACCATCAACACGCGATGAAGAAGTTCAAGCAATGATGCACCGGGGCGTAATGCAGCCTGCGCGCAGCGGTGCGGAAAGACGTGGCTCGACTTCACGGTGATTGGCGGCCGATTGAGAGCTGGGGTTGAGCGCCAGCGATGATCTCATGTTACAGCCCGTGGTTTGGACGAACAAGCGGTTCCCCTAGAGTTCTTGAGTTCCGTACCCACCGAATGGCCATTCCGCGAGGTGCTTCCGGACCAAAGCGGTGTGTTACGATATCGCTCGAAGTCGTCCCGTCTTTACAGGTTTTTGACAATCCGTGAGGTGTAACGATGACAAGTTCCAGCGGAAATGTGAGCGAAGTGTCGAACGATGCTTTCCAGCTTCGGGCTGTTGCTGAAGCCCATGGTCTTCCGGCGGGAAGCGTTCGGGCAGGAATTGTCTCCTCGGGGCGGTTGTCGGTCTCGATTCAAAGCGTGCTTGAAGAGGTGCTCCGCGACACGGCTGATTTGCCCCCATGGCGAACGCGGGAAAATCCGTTTTTGGCCGAAGCCGACCTGGCACACCTTGATGAAGACGGGATGATTCGGCCCGGAAGCCTGGTTCGCGCGGAGGACACGCTGGTCAGCATCGTGGCCGCCAGCGGACCGGCGAAGAACGGGCGGATCCCGATTGAGGATGGATCTTGGATTGTTCCCGCCAACTGGGATTCGTCCGAGGTGATTGACATCCAGTGTGAATCTTCAACAGGCCGGCGACGGGAGTTTCCGCAGGGAGTTCTTGAGCGCTATCGGGTCACGCTTCGCCGGACGATTCCGTTCCACATTGGCGATGCGCTGGCAATCGCGGAGGTTAATTTCAAAACCACGGGAGCCGTTTCCGATGACTTGATGCCGCGCGACGCGGATGGCCATCCCGCCGACATCGTGGTGCCAACAAGTGTGGCGGAGCGCCTGGGGCTGGCTGCCAAAACTGTCCAGGCATGTGAGGTGCGTCGTGTCGGCCAACCGGCCGTTGATGTCTTGAAGGCGCGGGCGGTGGGGGCCTATTCGCTGATTACGATGCGACCGCATTGCGGGAAGCGAGTCTTGAGACCCGGCGTGCGGATGACTGCGGAACAACTGCAGTGGCTCCAGGAGCGCAGCTTGTTCGCGCTGCTCGCCGAATTCACGAGTCTGCGGTCGGATGACCTGCAGAATCGTCCGCTGCTGGCAGCCCTGGCCGATGGAGAGTTGTCGAACGTCGAGTCCCTCGTCCCGGCTGCGCCGGAATCGCTGTTTGAAGTGCAGGAATATCTTTGGGCTCTGGGGGTGGGCGTTGCACTCAGCCCATCAGAGCACTGTGTCCAAGCGGTGCTCTGGCCCGCCGCTGATGCGGAGATCGTCGAGAGATCACATGGAGCAATTCGCAAGCCCGAGACGCTCAACTACCGCACCTACCTCCCCGAACCGGGAGGGCTGTTCTGTACAACGGTGTTTGGTCCCGAAGATTCACTGCTCCGCCGGCGCAGTGCGGGGCATATCGAGTTGTCGGAGCCCGTGATTCCGATTTTGTGGAGGCTGGGACCAGAACCGATCCTGGGGCAGATTCTCCAACTGTCGGAGCAGGATCTGGAAGCAATTATCTTCAGGCAATCAACGGTTTTTGTCCGTGATGGCGAGGTGAGTCTCAGGCCGGTGGACCAGCTTAAAAAGGACTCAGACAACGACGGCGGGATGGACTTAGGGACCGGGTGTGACGCCATCGCTGCACTGTTGCTGAGACTGCCGCCAGCTTCAATTCCCGCCGCCTTCGGTCCGGCGGGCGAACGATTTTTCACCCGCTCGATTGCGATGGTGCCTCCGGATCTCCGCCCGCTTGTCCGGCTGGCGAACGGAAATTTCGCGACATCCGACTTGAATGACATGTATCGGCTGCTCACCAATCGCAACAACCGGCTGCGCAAGCTCAAGGATCTCAATGCGCCAGAGGTCATCATTCACAATGAGATCCAGCAACTGCAGCGAGAGGTTGATCGACTGCATGCGAACAGCTTCCTGCCCGCGTCCCGCCAACTCATGGGAAGCGCCCATCGCCCGCTGGTCAGTCTGCTCGACCTGCTGACGCACCAAATCATGACGGCTGCCGAGCGCGTCGTGGAATGGTGTGGTCAGGCGCGCGGCGTCGCCTGCGCTAGCGTCGCGCCGCAGACGGTCCACATCCCCGCCGATATCTTCGACGAACTGCAACTGACGGAGGCGCACCCCGTCTTGCTGACCTCCGCCTGTGGCTCATTTCTGGCCCGCCGTCCCCATAGAATTGACGGCCCGGTGATGTTGCTCACGCCGGAGGATGCGGCGCTCCTGCTCGAACCTGAATCGACCGTGGTTGTCCACCGACTCATCACAGCCGCTGCAAGAGCCGAGGCGATGCAGCTTCTGAATGACGGATCCGGTCATGAGGCGCGGCGCATTCCAGGAGGCGACTGGTGTCAGTCAGACGATCCGCAGTCCATCAGCCAGCAGATCATTCTTGCGGCCTCGAACCGGCGGAAGACTCAGATGAAGTCGTTGCGGGGGGTGGCATTGTTCGGCACCGGTGCGGTCACGTCGGATCCGCCGGATGCATCGATCGATCGTAAAGATGTTGAGGCACATTGGATCGAGAAACCCGCCAAAAAAGACCCGAATCTGCCATCATTCGAGGAGATGGCGGAGGTGATTCGAGGCCATGCCCGGCCCGGCTGCATCTTTCATGTGGAGCGGGCCGCGGTAGAACCAGACGCTGGCCAAGGTCGGATTGGTGGACTCCCGTGGATGCCTCCTGGAAGTCGATGGCCACGGAATCTCAATGGACAACCATACGACTTTGTCGGACAGTTCCCGTTGGATGCTGCCCGCAGCAGTGGCTGCCTGCCATTCGATGTGCCACCGGGCTCGATCTTGACGGTGTTCGCCGCCGAGGAGTGGGATCATACCGCCTCCAGCCGCGATGGGTCACTGGTGGTCCACGGGAGCCACGACCTGCAGCGACTGCAACCACCGCATGACGGCTACCGGCCAGGCAAACCCTGTAAAGTGGTTCCCGAAATCGTTTCGTTGTATCCCAGTCTCGATGAAGCCCTGCTGATCATCGACTGGGAACTGGACTCGCCGAGTCGCAAGGCTGTCAGCCAACTGAAGGCGAAGTACGAGAAGGAGTTCTTCAACCCCGCTGACAAATCGCGCATCGGCGGCTATCCGCACTGGATCCAATCCGCGGTGGACATCGCCTTCGTCGCCCAGATCAGCACGGATGAAGTGTCCGATCTCAATTTCGGAGACAGCGGAGCGATTTACATCCATGGGTCTTCGCCGGAAGACCTGGAGGCGTTCATTCAGTGCTATTGAAGCGACGCCAGAGTGAGGGACCCGACAAGTGTCGTTTTCGGCTTGACGGGTCTGGAAACCGACCTCAGATCAGGTGCTTGAAACAATAGTGCCTTATGCTGGATACATCACTACTTCAGATGACATTCTTCGTTCCCTTCGTTTGCTTCTGTTCAAAATTCCTCAGGTCAACACAGGTTACCGTTACAGCGGTTATTTTTCGGCGATGTCCGAGTGAGCATCGCGTTCAGAAAAAAGTTCTGAACAGAAGGGAACAAAGGAAACGAAGATAAAGGGGGAAACGGCCAAATGGAAAAAGGGCCGCAAAATTGCGCCCTTTTTCTTGCCTTCTCCAAGTGTTCAGCCGGCTGACATCACGCCCGGCCGCTCAGCGGGCGGCGTAGGCCAGTTGGTCTGCGACATCGACTTCGTCTTCCTCGACTTCCGGCTCATCGCCTTCCACCATCGCGGTGTCGTGTTCCGGGCGGAGTTCGTAGCCACCGTCACCGATCGGCTGGAAGAACCGGCTGAACCACAGCATCCGCTTCACGTTCGGCTGTGGCTGGAACAGGTAGACCTGAACACCTTCGTCCCACCAGTCGAACAACATGCCGAAGAAGCCACTGGGAATGTATTTGACGAAGGTCATGTCGACGCCAACGGCCCGGCGGCGGTCGCCGCGAATCAAGCGGGTCAGCGATTCCCGCAGCAGTGCCAGATCGGCACCATCCCAAATCTCCATTTCGCCAACATACAGGACAATCACCTCGTCGTTGAACGTGGCCACGTCGTGTGACTCAACCCGGCAGAACTTCTTGCTGGCAGCCATGGCGATCCTTGGTGTTTGGCACTGGAGGCAGTTGTCAGATGTTGACAATGCCTTAACGCAAACTCCGGACCATGTTGTTTCGGATCAATTGGAAACGTCGCATCTTGTTCTTCAGACTTGATTTGCAAAGAATACGCCACTTGTATGCAAACGTTGACAGTGTTGCGGAACTGAAACATCCGCGTGGCCAATGTGGAGCCCGCACAACTTTGAGGACCCAGCCGGCGGCCGGCGTGCACCTCAATGGGTTCGCTCATTTCCTTCTGGCGTCGAGGATCGCCCTGACCAGATCCTCCGGGACGCTGGATTCGTCCGCGTCAGTCGGCAGGGGTTTGAAGGCCTGCTGGCCGAGGCGGACCGTTGTGCGGTACGTGTTCAGATAATTGACGCACGCCGGACAAACGGCGAGATGCTCCTCGAACCGCACACGTTCTTCGGGCGTGACGTTCCCTTCCGCGTAGTTCATAAGGAACTCGATGACTTCGCGGCAGGTCAGCATGGTTCATGTCCACGGAAATGAGCGTCCAGTCTGGTCCTCAGGGCCTGCCGGGCCCGGTGCAGCCGCGTGTTCACTGCCGTCAACGTCACCCCGAGCAACCGGGCGGTCTCGTCAGTGCTCAGCTCTTCGATGTCGCGCAGCAGCAGGACTGTTCGATACAACTCTGGCAACCGCTCGATATTTTCACGAACAACCTTCCTCAGCTCGCGCTGTTCGGCAAGTGAGTCGGCCGTCTGGTCCCAGGCCGTGGCCGGTTCAGCCGCGTGACCATCGGCGACAAACTGCGGCAAAAGGTCGTCAATGTTTTGTTCCGGGCGCCGTTTCCGGCTCCGCAACTTCATCAGTGCCGAATTGACGGAAATCCGGTGCAACCACGTCGACAGGCTGCACTGCCCGTCGAACTGGTGCAGCGATTTGAAGGCCGAGAGGAAGGCATCCTGAACGGCATCGCGGGCATCTTCGTCGTTTTGCAGCAGCCGTCGGGCCACCGCGATGAGCCGCGCGCCATGCTGGCGGACCAGCAGTTCATACGCCGTGTCGTCTCCAGACCTCAATGCCGCCAAGTATGCAGCGTCATCGGCATGCGTGTTGGGCGTGACCTGCAGATCGGACATGACGGACGTCAGTGACCGTGGAACATGAAGGGGTGTCGGAGACACGACAGAACCGATTCTCGAATTCTTGAAGAATTCCTGCAACTGTGGCTCCCGTCCGGCATCCAAGAAAGGGTCAGCCACGCCGCGTTGATTCCAGACGCGGGGCAGCGATGGCCGACAATTTTGCCCATCCCGTGGCTCAAAACATCCGGGTCCAACGGGAAGTTCTCCAGTGTTTCGCTGCGCCTGCGGTGCGCTCTCATTGCGGTGTTGAGTGCCCGCGGGTGGCGGTTCGAATTTTCGTGTGAAGCATTCCCAACCTGAGGAGAAGAGAGATGCTCCGTTCGTCCCTGAACCGTCGTGATTTTTCGAAGCTGGCCGCAGCGGCCATGGGTGGCGTGGTGGTCGGGTCGCTGGCGTTCGGCGTGCCAGGCTGCAACAACGCCCCACCCGCCGGCGCGGGTGCCACGCCTCCTGCCGCCACGGCCGAAGCCACGCCCGCCAAGAGTGACTCCCATGCCTGCGCCGGCCTCAATGGCTGCAAGGGCCAGGGAGCCGATGGAAAGAACGCCTGTGCTGGACAGGGAACCTGTGCCACGGCCGGCATGCACCACGAGTGCAAGGGCCACAATGCCTGCAAAGGCGAGGGCGGCTGTGGCGAGAAGGGCGGTGCTGATGTCGGCAAGAATGAGTGCAAGGGGCACGGTGGCTGCGCGGTTCCCATGAAGGATGAGACCGCCTGGAAGAAGGCCCGCGAGAAGTTTGAAGCCAAGATGAAAGCCGATGGCAAGGAAGTCGGCCCGGCACCCGCCAAGTCCTGATCCTCCTCCGATTCCGGCGGCAGACTCTTTCACTGCCGCCGGCAGTTTGTCCTGACGCTTGTCTCAACCACTCCATGACGGCTCGCGACGCGGAAACTCACATGCTCACTCTGGCTCAACCCGCTACCCGCCATCGTCTCGGTCTCCCCAATCTGGGGCTGGGGGTCGGACTGCGTTCTGTGCACTTTCCGTACATTCTCGAGCATTACCCAAAGGTCGATTGGTTCGAGGTGATTTCGGAAAACTTCATGGATTCGCGGGGCCGTCCGCGCTACGTTTTGGATCAGATTGCCGAGCGCTACCCCGTCGTCATGCACGGAGTCTCGCTCTCGATTGGGTCCACCGACCCGCTCGATTTTGATTATCTCGCCAAGCTCAAACGGCTGGCGAACGAAACCAAAGCCCGCTGGGTTTCCGATCACCTCTGCTGGACTGGCGTCCTGGGTCTCAATTCGCACGACCTGCTGCCGATTCCGCTGAATGACGAGTCGCTGGCGCATGTCTGCCACCGCATTCAGATCGTGCAGGATTTCCTCGAACGCCCGCTCGTGCTGGAGAACCCCAGCACGTATGTCACGTTTGCCGACTCAACGTACTCCGAATGGGAGTTCCTGTCGTTGATGGCCCTCGAAACGAACTGCGGCCTGCTGCTCGATGTCAACAACGTGTATGTCTCCAGCGTGAATCATGAATTCGACGCTGAGGACTACATTCGCCATGTGCCCCACGATCGCATCGTGCAGTTGCATCTCGCCGGCCACAGCACGTTCCCCACGCACCTGATTGACACGCACGATCACCCGGTGATTGATCAGGTGTGGGAACTGTACGCCCTGGCCCACCAACTCACGGGCGGCGTCTCGACACTGCTGGAGTGGGACGCCGAGATCCCTCCGTTTCCGGTGGTGCATGCCGAGGTGCTGAAGGCGCGGGAGGCCGTGAGAACATTTTCGATTTTCGATTTGTGATTTTCGATTTGGGTCGAAGTGATGGCGCTCCGTTCTTCTGTCCTTCCAAGTCTTGAGGCCGAAATGTTGGCTAAAACGGGCGAGCGGTCCCTGCTGCGGCTGGAGTCGTGGATGCTGGCCGCGATCACTTCTCCACAGGGCGTTCCCGAGCGTGTCAATTCGCGGGAAGAGCGGCCGTTCATTCACGAGACGAACACATGGGATGCCCGATCGCGGATGGAAGTTTACTGGAGTGCCTTCCGCATTCGGCTGCAGGAGTGCATGGCCGTCGACTACCCGACTTTCAAACTGGCGGTGGGCGATGAGTTGTTTGAGAACTTCGTGGCGGAGTACTTGGAGGCGCATCCGCCGCAAAGTTACACGCTCGGGCGGTTGGGGATGAAGTTTCCGGACTTTCTGTCGGCATCGCGTCCCAGGCGTGAAAGCGCTGACACACCCGACTGGGCCGACTATCTGGCAGATCTCGCCCGGTTTGAGCTAACCCTGAGCGAAGTCTTTGATGGTGCCGGATTGGAGTCGCACCCCGGAGCCGCACCCTCCCGATTTCAGGATCTGTCGAGCCTGAACGGCGAAGAGTTCGTGAATCTACGGTTTCAGGTGGCCCCTTGTCTCAGACTGCTGACCACCCGCTTTGCCGTCCGTGACCATTACCTGTCACTGAAGCAAGGCCGGGCAGAGGAGCCGGTACCAGCCTCACAGCACATGGCGGTGACGCGCGTCAACTACGCCGTCAAGCATTATGAACTGTCCCGCGTGCAGTGGCAGTTGCTGTGTGCCCTGCGAAACGGCGACTCCCTGGGGGCCGCCCTCGAACAGGCATGCGAGGCACACCCCGAAGCCTGCGAGACGATCGCAGTACAACTCGGTCCTTGGTTTCAAACCTGGACGGCCGCCAACTTCTTCCAATCCATCACGCTGTAAATCTTCCGACGACCTCCGTCTCTCATGTGAACCAATCAACACCGTCAAGGAATCGAAATCATGTCCATGATGCGCCGTGCCTACTCGATGCAGATCGATTTGATGACCCGCGTTCAACCGGTGCTGCTATTGGCGATTCGCCTCTACTGGGGCTGGCAGTTCTTTTTGACGGGACGCGGAAAACTGATGAACCTCGAACGGACCGCCGCGTTCTTCGACAGCCTCGGGATTCCGCTGCCAATGCTGAACGCCGGCATGGCCGGCACCACCGAATGCCTCGGCGGACTGTTGATGCTGGCCGGTCTGGGGTCACGCATGACAACCATTCCACTCGTCGCCACGATGCTGGTGGCTTACGCCACCGCGCACCAGGCAGAACTGGGCGCGCTGTTCAACAACCCCGATGCCTTTGTTTCCGCTCCGCCGTTCCTTTTCCTGTTGGCCTCGCTGATGGTCATGATCTTTGGCCCCGGCTGGATCTCTGCCGACGGAATGCTGCAGCACTTCTGCTTCGGGAAATGCCCGCTGAATTCGAGCCGGCCTGCGGCACCCTCCGCAACCTCTGACATGCACACGCAACCTGTCGTTGCATCACACCGTTGAGGGTGTCGGATCTGCCGCACCATAGCGCAATGCTGCGTATTCCAGGTATTGGTCCGCCAGCGACTCGGCGGCGGGCACCTGCCGGACACGTTCCGAAAACTGGTGCAGCGTTTCTGCCGGCTGGCGGATGAGCGCAAGCCGTGCAGCGCGGGCATCCAAGGCTGCCAGCGAACGCCGCAGGCTGGAAGACGCCACCGTGGCTTCCACCACTTCCCAGCGGAGCCACCGGCGGGCGATCTGAACCCCCCAGATGATCAGTCCCGAGAGAATCGTGAGGCCGGGAATCGTGGTCAGCAACAGTGACACCAGGGACCAGCCCGCCGCTGCCAGCCCGCGCAGTCCCCCCTGCATGATGCGGGTGCGCACGATCTGCAGACGCAGCCAAAAGTCGTCGAAGTAATGCATCACGCTAAAGTGGGATTCTCCCTCCGGCACGCCAGCCTCGGGCGTGGGCTCGACGGTCACCCACCCGCGTTCCGGATCGAACGCCTCGACCCAGGCGTGGGCATCCGCGTTGCGGGCCACCCAGTAGCCACCGGTTTCATTTCGTTCTTTGGCAACGAATCCCGTCACATACCGGGCGGGAATCCCTTCCAACCGCAGCAGTGCCGTGGCGGCCGAGGCAAAGTATTCACAGTGCGCGGCGGGGCGGTTCAGCAGGAACCACCGCATCGGCTCCTCGCCCTGGGGGACTTTGACTTCCAGGCTGTAGGTATACCGCGTATGGAACCAGTGCTCGACCGCGGCCAGCTTCTCACGCGGAGTCTGACTATCGGCAAAAACTTCCCGCGCAAGCTGCAACACTCGCTCGTCTTTGGCCAGTGCTGGCGGCACCTGCAGGAGCGAGAGGGTTAACTCGGGTGACTGGGGGACCTCAGCATTGCCAGCTTGCGCAAGGTGGACTTCGTAGTTGGTGACCGGCAGTTCGGGCAGCGACACGGCGATCTGGTGCTCGTCAAGTTGCAGGGACTCGCTGATCGTTTCGAGCCACGCCGTGTGGAGGGGGGTGAAGATGGCATCGACGGGAGTCGAGGGATCTTTCCAGATGTCCATCTGAGCCACGATTTTGCCGGGATGCTCTTGGATCTGAAACAGCGGATTCGCGGTGCGTGGCGTGCCCGGCATGTGCAGCCGAGTGGGGGGCACCGCACGGAACTGACTGCCGGCGCTCCACCGGCCGTCGACGTACTGATCGTAGGCCGCCCCCCGCAGATAGCCGGGTGCCTTCTCGGCGTAAATTCGGAGTGCCGGCCACTGGCTGCTTTGCGACTGCTGAAACTCGACACTGCCCAGCCGTGCCTGCCGGTTGAAGCCAAAACCGCTGATCCTCGATTCTGGAGCCTGCCGGTTGATGAACCGCTCCAATTCATCCCAGTGTGTGCGCAACAGTGCGCAGCCCACCCAGGCCGCCGCGGCGATGCTGACGAGGCAGGCCGTTGACAGGACTGTCCGCAATGTGGTCCGGGCGGCGATGTCCCAGCGATGGTCCTGCCGCGCCCCGTAGTAGGCAGTCGCGAGCATGCCAAAACAAATGGCACAGGCTTGATAAAACAGCGCACGCCATCCCGTCACATACAAATCGCCCGAACAGACGAGGACCCCGGTGGCAAATATTGGGATGAAGGGAGACAGCCGCTCTCCTCCGCGGCGAACCAAATACTCGACGGCCTGCAAGGTGAGAAACCATTGCGCAAGCACATGCGCCAGGGGATACTGCAAGAACACCCGCCCATACGGTGGCTCGTGCGGGGCAATGGCCCATTTGATCAGGAATAGCCCCAGCAGGATCGCCCCGCCCAGTGGCTTTCGGCCACCTGGCACCGCGATGCGCAACGGCGACAACCAGCCGACCATGGCCAGCGCAATCACACCCAGGGGAAACGCAATCGTCTCAGAAAAGACGGCCAGCAACGCCGCCTCCAGCACGATGAGAATCAGGGCGATTCCTTCATGCATGGGAGGCACCGTCCATTGTCGATCCGGGTGACTGCAAAGGTTGCGCGTGTCAAATTGGACACACCCTCACTGTACCGGAATCGGCGAGTCCGTCCATCGCTCGGCGTAGAGGGTATTTGTGTTTCAACCCGCAGTGTCGCGCCAGGCGCCAAACGAAAATCCGTCTTCGAAAATCGAAAATCAACCGGTCAACTGCTCCTTGTCATCACAGGGGAGATCGACTAAACTTGGGATCCAATGACCGCTGGCCCAAATGGCGAAATTGGCAGACGCGCTAGGTTCAGGTCCTAGTGCCCGTAAAGGGCATGGGGGTTCGAGTCCCTCTTTGGGCAATTGAAGCAAGTAGAAGCAGAGAAGACAGTTACAGCTCAAAATGAAATAAGCCGACCAAGTGATCCTTGCTAAGGATGGCTGGTCGGCTTGTTCGTTTGGCCATGGGGGGGACTGACAAGCCCCGTGGCTCATTTTGCGAATTGAGGTGCTGGCTTCTTAATTGGGATCGCTGAATGATCCAAGTCATCCGCCTCGGGGCGGCACCGAAAAGTCCGCGGCCGTCGCTGGATAAACTCGCAGTGCCATTTCAGCACATCGCCGCAGCGGCTGCTTCGCGATGCGATGGCACTGCGGTGCTTTTCGACCGAATTCATGGAGTGCCCAAAGCGGTCGTTCCATGCTCGTTCATTTCGAGGCTTTCTTTTCGTTCTTGGCCTTGCGCTTTTCCTTGAGGCTCAGCACGGGTTTCTTCTGGGCCTCTTTTTTCGCCTTGTCACCCTTGCCCTTCTCTGCCATGGTGATTGCCCTTCCTGGTGTCGACGCATATGAATAGCCAGTTGCCGATCGATACGGTAACCACTATGGTTTCGAGGGGCAATCGCACTCGACAACTTGCATGCTTCGGATCATCTGTCGTGGATTTGTTCGCTGGTACTCGCTCCAGCTCCCCGGCCTGGGTCACGGAGTCATGCAAGGCGATTTGGGCCGCGATCAATCGGGTTCATCAACGAGGTCGTCTTTGCAAGCTGACAGAGGCAGGCACGGGTTGACGGTGGTCAGCGTGTTCCCGCCACTCCCCGCGTTGTTCGTCAGACCGCCACCAACCGTGAAGCGAGAACCTGCTGCTGCCAGCCACAACGCCCACACGCATGCTGTTTTCCGCAGGCAAGAACCTCGATTCTGGTTGCCAGCCTCAGGACAGCGGTTGGAATTGCCTGTCCCGGCCAGAAGATGGCCTGTTCCTGCATTGCAGGCTAAGACTGTGGCCTGAGACTGCGAGCGGATTGAGACTTTGACACGGATGACGACAATAGGGCGCTGAATTTGGCGTCGAGAGCTTACGGAGCAGGTGGATGAAATTTCGATTTCCGATCGTCATCATTGACGAAGACTTCCGGTCTGAGAACGCCTCTGGCCTGGGCATCCGGGCACTCGCCGGTGCGCTCGAACAGGAAGGCGTGGAGATTCTGGGGGCGACCAGCTACGGCGACCTCTCACAGTTCGCGCAGCAGCAAAGCCGCGCCTCGGCCTTCATCCTCTCCATTGATGACGAAGACCTGATGGGCGGGGCCGACATCGACCCGGCGATCATCAAGCTGCGACGCTTCATCGAAGAGATCCGCTTTCGGAATTCCGAAATCCCAATCTATCTCTACGGCGAGACGCGGACCTCGCACCATATTCCCAACGACATTCTGCGGGAACTGCACGGCTTCATTCACATGTTCGAGGACACGCCGGAGTTCGTGGCCCGGCATATCATCCGCGAAGCCCGGGCGTACCTCGACAGCCTGCCGCCGCCGTTCTTTCGCGCCCTCATGCACTATGCGCAGGACGGGTCTTACTCGTGGCATTGTCCGGGGCACTCCGGCGGCGTGGCGTTCTTGAAGAGCCCGGTGGGGCAGATGTTCCACCAGTTCTTTGGCGAGAACATGCTCCGCGCCGATGTCTGCAATGCCGTGGAGGAACTGGGGCAGTTGCTGGACCACTCCGGCCCCGTGGCGGCCTCCGAGCGGAATGCCGCGCGAATCTTCAACGCCGACCACTGCTTCTTCGTGACGAACGGGACCTCGACCTCCAACAAGATGGTGTGGCACTCGACGGTGGCCTCGGGCGACATTGTCGTTGTCGACCGGAACTGCCACGTGTCGATCCTGCACTCGATCATCATGACCGGCGCCGTGCCGGTGTTCCTGATGCCCACGCGGAATCACCTGGGAATCATCGGACCGATTCCGCTCGACGAGTTCCGGCCCGAGAGCATCCAGGCGAAAATCGAGGCCAATCCGTTCGCCCGCGCGGCGCAGGCCCGCAACCCCGGCCGCCGGCCACGGATCCTGACCATCACGCAAAGCACCTACGACGGCATCATCTATAACGTCGAGACGCTCAAGGAACTGCTCGACGGCAAGATCGGCACGCTGCATTTCGACGAGGCGTGGCTGCCGCATGCAACGTTCCACGAGTTTTATAAGGACATGCATGCCATCGGCCGGGACCGCAGCCCTCCCAAGACCTCGATGATTTTCGCCACACACTCCACCCACAAGCTGCTCGCGGGGATCTCGCAGGCCTCGCAGATTCTTGTGCAGGAGTCGGACGCCGAGAAGCTTGACCGGCACATCTTCAATGAAGCGTACCTGATGCACACCTCGACCTCGCCGCAGTATGCGATCATCGCCTCCTGCGACGTGGCGGCGGCGATGATGGAGCCACCGGGCGGGACGTCGCTGGTGGAGGAGTCGATTCTCGAAGCGCTCAACTTTCGCCGGGCGATGCGGAAAGTCGACGATGAATGGGGCCAGGACTGGTGGTTCAAGGTCTGGGGACCCGACCGGCTCGCCGCCGACGGGATCGGCCATCGTGACGAGTGGCTGCTGCGGGAGAACGACGCGTGGCACGGGTTCGGCAACATCGCCCCCGGCTTCAACATGCTCGACCCGATCAAGGCCACGCTGATCACCCCCGGCCTCGACCTCTCCGGACAGTTCTCCGAAACCGGCATTCCCGCCTCCATCGTGACACGGTACCTGGCCGAACACGGGGTGATTGTCGAGAAGACCGGGCTGTATTCCTTCTTCATCATGTTCACCATTGGCATCACCAAGGGCCGGTGGAACACGCTGGTGAGCGCGCTGCAGCAGTTCAAGGATGACTACGACAAGAACCACCGCATGTGGCGCGTGTTGCCGGAGTTCGTGGCTCAATATCCGCAGTACGAGCAGCTCGGCCTGAAGGATCTTTGCCAGCAGATTCACGACACCTACAAGGCCAACGACGTGGCCCGCGTCACAACCGACATGTACCTGTCGGTCACGCAGCCGACCTTGAAACCTTCCGATGCCTTCGACCGCATGGCCCACCGCGACATCGACCGCGTGGAGATCGACCACCTCGACGGCCGCACCACGGCGGTGCTCCTCACGCCGTATCCGCCCGGCATTCCGCTGCTCATCCCCGGCGAACGATTCAATGCGACGATTGTGCAGTACCTGACATTCGCCCGCGACTTCAACGATCGCTTCCCTGGCTTCGACACCGACATCCATGGGCTGGTGGAGACGGTCGAGAATGGCAAACGCCGGTATTTCGTCGACTGCATTCACTTCAATGGCGAGCCGCCGAAGTGACCTGCGGCACCATGCAGTGTTATCAGTCGGGCCTGAGTGAAAAGCCCTGAACGGTTCCAACCGATGGAGAACTCTCGTGACGCGGATCTTGGTCGCGGAATGCAAGCAGGAAGTCTCCTCGTTCAATCCGTTCTCCAGCCACTATGCCGACTTCGCCATTTGCCGCGGCGAAGACCTGTTCAAATACCACCGCGCAGTCCGCGAAGAGATCGGCGGGGCACTGGAGATTTTTGACGAACAGGCGGATGTGACACTTGTGCCGACTTTCGGCGCGCGGGCGATCACTTCCGGCGGCACGCTCGCAGCGGCCGATTTTTCGCGGTTGGCCGAAGAGTTTTTGAACGCCCTCCGCGCGGCTGGTCCCGTCGATGCCGCCTATTTTTCGCTACATGGCGCGATGTCGGCAGAGCAGGAGGACGATCCCGAGGGCTATCTGCTCGCCGAGTCGCGGAAGATTCTGGGAGAAAAGATACCAATTGTCGTCTCGCTGGACCTGCACGGGATCCTGACCGACCGCATGCTTGAGCACAGCGATGCGATTGTGATGTTTCACACCTACCCGCATGTGGATTTTGTCGAAACCGGACGACGGGCGGCGAAGCTGCTGATGCGGATCGTCCGCGGCGAAGTCCAGCCCGTCACGGCCAAGGTCGAAATTCCCGCCCTGGTTCGCGGCGATGAATTGATCACCGCCACCGGGAGTTTTGGCGAGTGCATCCGCGCGGCCCAGAAGATCGAACAGAGCGCGGCGGGGCTGTCGGCTGGCATGTTCATCGGCAATCCGTTTACCGATGTCCGCGAACTGCGAACAAACAGTTTGGTCGTCATGGACGGCGATGCGGTGGCCGCCGAAAAGCTGGCGATCGACATGGCGGCGATGTTTTGGAGCCACCATGAGAAGATGCAGGTGCCGCTCACCAGCATCGCGGAGAGCATCCGGATCGCCAACACAACGCCAGGCACAACGGTCTTGATGGATGCGGCGGACGCGACCAGTTCCGGGGCCTCCGGCGACAGCAACGCCATCCTCCGCGAACTGATCGCGGACAACTTTTCGCGGAACGCGCTGCTGCCCATCGTCGATCCGGCAGCGGTTGAGCAGGCTCTCGCGGTCGGCCCCGGAGCGACGATTCGCACGACACTGGGCGGTGCGTTCAACAAGCGCTTTACTCCGCTGGAATGCGAAGCCAAAGTGCGGATGCTGTCGGACGGACATTTCCGCAGCGAGTCCTTCGGCGTGCATTGGTACTCAGGAATGACGGCAGTCCTCCAGATCGGCACCATCACCGTGGTCGTCGCGAGCCGCGCGGTGAGCCTGTACGACCGCGCGTTTTTCCTCGCCAATGGCCAGAACCCGCAGCATTTCGACCTGGTGGTCGTCAAGTCGCCGCACTGCGAGCGGCACATGTTCGCCGACTGGTGCAGCCGCCAGATCAACGTCGACGCCCCCGGCTCCACCAGCGCCAACCTCAAAGCCCTTGGCCACACCAAGTGCCCGCGGCCAATCTTTCCACTGGACCCCGATGTGAGCTTTGTGCCCAAGGCGAAGATCTTCCGCCGCGGCTAAGCTAGACGAATGTCACGAATGGCAACGAGCAGGATTCCATCGCCTGCGAAGCCATGCCGGATGAGAGAGGATTTGTTGGGACCGTCTGTCAGCAAGCACATCCTTGACGTGTCCGACAAAAGTCCATTCGCTGGTTTCAACGCAATTTCAAATTTCAGATTTCAAATTTCACAGTAAAATACTTTGTCGCAGTATCCACACTATGGGGCAACAGTTACGTTCGCGCCATTGAAGCTCAGTCGACAGTTCGGTGTGGCTGAACAGACTGTGAAATTTGAAATTGGCTTTTGTCGGACACATCCTGTCCAAATACCCTGTCACCCGCGCCCCTGCCTGATACCTCAGGGGAGTGACGGTCAGGAAATCCGCAGCCTCTATTGCCGCGTGACCACCTCATCCAGGTTCAGCAGCATGCTGGCGACCGCCGCGTGGGCTGCCAGTTCGCTGAGGGGCAGATCCTTGGGGCGGGGGTGTTCGCCGACGCTTAAAAACTTCTCGGCACTGGCCTGATCCGCCGCAAACCGAACTCGTTGGCGTGCGAGGGCGGCAGTGAGAATCAGCAGTTCGCGCTCGACGGGTGGCCGGCCGACTGCCAGGCGGAACGCGCGTGAGAGCCGCGCGGCATCGGTGCCGGGCTCCAGCAGGACCCGCTCGGCCAGTGCGCGGGCCGCTTCAACGAACGTGATCTCATTCAACAGCGTCAGCGCCTGCAAGGGCGTGTTGGTGCGTGTCTCCCGCACCGTGCAGGTTTCGCGGGCGGCGGCGTCGAAGGTCATCATTGTTGGCGGCGCGACGGTGCGCTTCCAATAGGTGTACATGCTGCGGCGGTAAAGTTCGCCCCCGTGGCTCTGGGGGTAGTCCGTCAACGTGGCGAGATCGAGCCACAGTCCTTCGGGTTGATACGGCAACACCGACGGGCCGCCGACGTTCTCCACGAGGAGCCCGCTGGCAAACAGCGCCTGGTCGCGAATTGCCTCGGCGGAGAGCCGGAACCGAGGACCGCGGGCCAGCAGGCGGTTCTCGGGATCTTTTTGTTGCAGGGCGGGCGTGACCCGCGAACTCTGCCGATAGGTGCTGCTGAGCACGACTTGCCTGAGCAGGCCCTTCACGTTCCAGCCCGAATCCATGAATTCCAACGCCAGCCAATCCAGCAGTTCCGGGTGACTGGGGGGATCGCCCTGCGAGCCAAAATCTTCCAGGGTACGGACCAATCCCGCCCCAAAAAACTGCTGCCAGTAGCGGTTGACGATGACGCGGGCCATCAACGGATTGCGGCGGTCCACCAGCCACTTGGCCAACCCCAGCCGATTGTTGGGGACACCTTCGGGCAGAGTGTGCAGCACGGCCGGGACCCCGGCCGTCACGGTCTCACCCGGCTTGTCGTACTCGCCCCGCAGCAGCACATGCGTCGTCCGTGGCTCAGGCATCTCGACCATCACCATCACGGTGGGCAGGCTGTCGACAAAGCGTTCCCGCTGCCGCTGCAGATCGACAATTCGGCGACGCGCTTCGCGAAGTGCGGGAGGAGCGAACGCCTCAAGAAACGCCGTCCGCACAGCCAGCGTCTGCCCCCGTGTCCGCCGATCCGCTGGAATGGCGAGAATCTCACCGAGGGCTTCGGGGACGGCAAGAACCAGGGCCTCATCGTGTGTCAGCACACGTTGATACAGCCGGGTCTCATCGATCATCCCGTCGAACCGTTTGCCCACGCCCCCGCCGCCACCAATCCGCAGTGGCTCCGTGGTTTGAATCTCCTGATTCAGGGCGTCCAAAATCACCGTCAGCTTTTGCGGAATTCCATCCACAAAGATCTGAATTCCCGAGGCCATCCGTGTGCCATCGTAGGTCACCAGCAGATGCCGCCAGGCATTGATCGGCAGTACCGCGTCGGTGCGAACCTGAATGGAGTCATCCAGCCAGCGCTTGATCAGATTGACGTGCAACCGGCCCTGAACCAGTTCGAGGCTCCAGCCATCCGGTTCTGGCTTCTCCGCCATGCGCGAGATGAGGACGCCTGAGGGCGTGCGGGGATTCGCCCACAAACTGACCGAGAATTTGTCGAGGTAGCTGAAGTTTCCCAGGTCGCCCGCGTCGACGAATTCCTTTCCGTGCAGATCGATGGCCGTCGCCAACTGCCCCTCGTTCCACACGGCCGATCCGCCGTCCACTTTTGGTTCAGCCACGTACTTTGCGGGCGCTGTGCCCGGAGCCAGCGGAAGTGTCACAGGCGCTGGTGCCCCGGTGGGACCGCGGTTCTGCAGGTTTTGGTCGAAATCGAACTGGGCAAACGGCAGCGAGGGAACAGTGGGGGCCATCACCGTTCCGGGCGCACGCTCCCATTCCGCTTGGGCGGCATCGATCTCTGGTTCCAACGTCCGCAGCGTTTGCTCGGCGGAAACCAAAGCCTGGTCCAACCGCTTCAATTCCTGCTGCTGCGCTGCGGTCGGGGCCGACATGATCGGCGGGGAGTTGCCAAATTTGATCGCCCGCCCGCGCTCGGGCACATTGTTGAAGTAAGCGAACATCCGATAGAAGTCGCGCTGCGTCAGCGGGTCGAATTTGTGGTCATGGCAGCGGACGCAGCCCATCGTCAGGCCGAGCCACACGGTCGAGGTGGCTTCCACGCGGTCGACGACATACTCGACGGCGTATTCCTCGGGGATGATCCCGCCTTCGGCATTGCCACGATGATTACGGTTGAAGCCCGTGGCGATCCGCTGCTCCAGAGTGGGATTTGGAAGCAGGTCGCCAGCGATCTGTTCAATGGTGAACAGATCGAAGGGCATGTTGTGGTTGAAGGCGTCGATCACCCAGTCCCGCCAGCGCCACATCGAGCGTTCGCCGTCGCTCTGATAGCCGTTCGTATCGGCGTATCGCGCCCCGTCCAGCCAGCGGGCGGCCATCCGCTCGCCGAACCGCGGTGACGCCAACAGGCGGTCGACCACTGTTTCGTGCGCTGTGACGGAATCGTCTGCCAGAAACGCGTCGGCCTCTTCCAAAGAGGGCGGCAGACCGGTGAGGTCGAGCGACACGCGTCTGAGCCACGTGAGTTTGTCGGCGGCGGCCGTGGGGGCGAGCCCTTCGCGTTCGAGCCGCGCCAAAATGTGGGCATCAATCGGGTTTCGCACCCAGTCCGCCCGAGAGACGGTGGGAGTCGCGGGCCGAACGGGTGGGATCAAAGACCAGTGTGGCTGCCATTTTGCCCCTTGAGCCACCCATTGGCGGATCAGCTCGGCCTGCTTCGGCGTGAGTGACTTGCCGCTGTCGGGCGGCGGCATCCGTTCGTTGGCATCCGTGGAGAAGATGCGTTCGATCAGCGTGCTGTTCGCCAGATCTCCGGCGACAATGACGCGATGCCCATCGCGGTCGCGCAGCACATCCTTCTCGTCATCGAGCCGCAGTTCCGCCTTGCGCTGTGCCCCATCGGGGCCGTGGCATTGAAAGCAGGCATCCGAAAGGATCGGCCGGATGTCGCGATTGAAATCCACCTTGCTCGCGGCGGTTGTCGACGCCGGGTTCTCGGCGGCCAGATATCCAGGGCTGGCCGCAACAACGACCGCCAGAACTCCAACGGCAACCCGGGCAACGGAGGCGAGCATGGCCAACCCTTGTGAGATTTCAAACATCAATCATCGTTGTTCTGTGCATCCATTCTAAGGCAGTCCATGGCGGGACGGGAGTCAACCGTGAATTGGCCTCGAGAAACTGGCGTCAACGAGGCGATTCGGCTGGCGATCGCCGAGGCCACGTCAGCTCGCTTGATAGGCCAAAGTTCGCGGCTCCGATTGACGCCATGGGGTTCAATAAGGCAACATACATTTCAATCCTTTTAGAATTGCCTTGTCCAAGGTGTTCGCCAAGCCCGCTGGCGGCTTTTCATGCCTGGTCTGACACTGAATTGTCCCGGCTGCGGCCGGTCAACGCCGCTGTCTGCCACCGAGAGTGGCAGTCCGCCGGCTCGCTGTCCGCACTGTCAGACGGCCTACCCGGCGGGCTCATTCGCGGCCTCCGCAGCCGGTGCCGTGGCTCACACCGACACCATGGCCCAGGAAGGCAGCACGCACCCCCGGTCGGGCGCGTCGCGTGGCGCGATGCCCCAGCGGATCCACCATTACCGGATCCTCTCCGAACTGGGACGCGGCGGGATGGGCGCGGTCTACAAGGCCGAACACGAGATGCTGCGGCGAATTGTCGCCCTGAAAGTGCTGAAGCAGGAACTCACGTCGGGTGCCGAATTCATCGAACGCTTTAAACGCGAGATGCTGGCGGTGGGACGGCTGGACCACCCGAATATCGTCCGCGCCCTCGATGCTGGCGAAAGCGGTGGCACGCTGTATCTGGCAATGGAGTACGTTCCCGGACACGATCTGCAGCAGCACCTGTTGAACCGCGGCCGCCTGCCGCTGCAGGAGGCCTGTGACCTGATCCGGCAGGCCGCGACCGGTCTCCAGCATGCCCACGAAAACCGTCTGGTCCACCGGGACATCAAGCCGTCGAACCTGCTGCTTAACACGCAGGGGCAGGTGAAGATTCTGGATCTTGGGCTGGCGCGGCTCACCGGCGAGGACCGCCCGGCGGCCGACATTTCCTACGGGATGTGCCTGGGCACGCCCGACTACATGGCTCCCGAACAATGGGAATCGCTGATTGAAGTCGACGGCCGGGCGGACCTGTATTCGCTGGGCTGCACCCTGTTCGTTCTTTTGGCGGGACGGCCCCCCTTTGCCGAAGCCACGTCGATTCCCGCCAAGGGCGTGGCTCACATGCGGACGGCGGTCCCCGATGTCCGCAAATTCGCCCCGGAAGTCCCTGCTCCGGTTGCCATCCTGATCAATCGGCTCCTGGCCAAGGAGCGGGAAAAACGGCCGGCTTCGGCCGCCGAAGTGGTGAGCATCCTCAGCCCGTTCTGCAATCAGGCGGCCCCGCTGTTCTTTCCCGACCCCGATTCCGCCACAAACACAGTGACCGAACCAGCGGCAACAAAGCCCGGCGGTTCATCGGTGGTCGTTCGATCGGCAACCGGCCCCGTGAGCATGCCTCCACGGCTGCCAACCGATTCGCTGGACGTGTCGCGCTCGGACGTGTCGCGGTCGCAGTCCTCCCGGACGCCTCCGCCTCCCCCTCCGCCGCTGCAGTCTGGAGCCACGCCCGCGCAGCTCCCTGGCCGCCCGAATTCGAAACCACCGGGGACCGGCGAAAACAGCGGCAGCTCATTGCACCGATCCGCCTCGGCGGGAGATTCGTCCATCAGTGGTCCACCTGGCAGCGGTTCCGGTCGCCGTGCGCCGGCCATTCGTCCCGCCGGCAGCGACACGCGCTCATCCGGTTCGCTGCCAACCATGGGCGGGCCATCGCCCCTTCCGGTGGTGCCCTATGAACTGCCTGGTGCCCGCCAGCGCCGTGCGGCGGCGCATCCGCAATCCGCCTTCTGCCTGGTGATCTACAACCTGAGTTTGATCTTCCTGATCCTGCGGGTGTTCGATGTCGCCTTCTCGATGAGCCGGCTGCTGCTGGCGAGTTCCGAGTCCGCACCGTGGCTCATCACGGACACCTTCCATCTGCTGGCCGGACTGGGCATGGTTCTGGTGGGAATTCCTGCCAACCTGCTGCTGCTGTTCGGCAAACCCTCCGGCCGCGTGCTGGGCTGGTTCCTGGTGATGTTCGTCGTAGGCTCAATCCAGGTCGACCTGTGCCGCTGGCTGATCTTCCAAAGCCAGCACGCGACCGGCTCCGGTGGCCAGATGTTCGGCCTCCTCGGCCTCGGCGGCGAACTCTTGTTCCGTGGAACCCTGCTGGCTTTCTACGTCACGGCGCTGATTCAGTTCGCGAAGTGGCTGCGGGCAAAGCCGGTGTGAGTGGCTTCTCAACGACCCGAGGAGTAGGGCTTCGTGAACTAATCTCGCATCGGAACACGCAGCTTTGCGTGACGCGCAATGAAATTCGCAAATTCTGAAGTCAGACTCGCAGCGTATCTGTTTCCAATAGCATACTTGGTGAGTTTTGGCCCAGCATGCTGGATGGCAAGCCATTCATTGATCCCAGTGCGCTATGGATCGCAGCAACAATAACAGGGGCATTTTGCTTGCTAGATGGCTGGCCGATGTGAACGAGTCCATCAGCCGGCACGCGTTAGGACCGCGGCATCAATTAGAATGAACTTTATGTCGGTGCACTGATGACAGCACAAGCGCCACGCTGACAGGGGTGGCGTGACCAGGGATGATCCCGGAGGGATCACAGCTCTTAGCCGGGGGTTGAGCGAAGTGTCGACAGACACGAAGCGACACCCCCGGAAAAGCAGGTGTGACGAACGCACCCCGGCAGGGGTGCCAGCACCGTTCCTCGCTGTATCAAATTGCGAGATTCCGGAACACCTATCGTGAAGCCATTCGCTCTGGCTCCACTGGCGGTGTCCCGGAATCACGCAAGGCATGCTGCGATCCCTCCGGGATCGGATCTTTTCCTGGTTCCTAACCGGGGGTGTCGCTTCGCTCAACCCCCGGCTAAGAGCTGTGATCCCT
Source organism: Planctomycetaceae bacterium (assembly GCA_021732845.1). Lineage (GTDB taxonomy): Bacteria > Planctomycetota > Planctomycetia > Planctomycetales > Planctomycetaceae > JAKFUF01. The sequence goes on from JAKFUF010000011.1 coordinate 83,636, forward strand.
CCGGGATGATCTTTTGGCATCGTCGCCCGGGAGAGTAAATCGTTCCAAGAATGCGACAGTTATTCTTTCTCCGACCCTTAGCGTCCGGTTCGTGGCGTTGGCGTCTTCCGATCATCCTCCAACCGGGGGCTAAGGCCGGCTAAGGCCCTCCGGCTCATTGGCTGTCCTAAGAACCAAACCGGTAATCAAGCCACTGGCACACTGGCACTGGTGATGAGAACCTTGGGGCGGGACATGGCGGGCAGCTTTCTGAAAGTGGAAGGCCACGTCGAACCGTCGCGGCTTCTCACGCGTTCCAGTCATTCTGCAACCACGAACTGCACCGCATCGACAATGACATGGCCATTCGTTCCGGCGTTGGTGATGGTCACCGTGGGCATCGTGCCCAGGTCGAACATGCCGAGGGTGGCAAACCCGTCCTTGACGGCCTTCTGCTGGTTCAGCGTCAGGGTTTTGTCTCCCGCCGCCGTTGCGATTGTGACGGGCACATTGGTGGCTCGATTGGCGTTGGGAGTGCAGGCGACGCGGACTTCATAACGTCCTGGTTTGGGAAGCGTGGCTGAGAACACCGCCCGGCAACTGCCCTTGTTGGCATTGCCGTCGTGCAGATAGCTCACGCCAACGAAGCCGGGAATGGAACTGCTGTGCGACCAGTCGCCGGTGGTCTTGGCGGCGGTGTCGTCGACAACCACCCCCGGCAGTTTCTTGGGATCGCGACCCAAGGGGGCTCCGGTCCAGGCCAACACCTGCTGGTCCGCCAGAAGGCGTTTCTGCAGCTTGGCGGGATCAATCTGCTGGACGGAAACTCCCTCGTCCAGCGCATGCACCGCGGCCGTGGCGGCCGACTGCCCCAGCACCATGAACACGGGCTCCATCCGGATCGAGCCGTAGGCAATATGCGATGCTGAAAGGCAGACAGGCACCAGCAGGTTCTTGCATTCCGACTCGCGCGGCCGGATCGAACGATAGGCAATCGGGTAGGGGGTGATGCCATGGATCTGAACATCGCCCTCGTTGTAGACGCGTCCATCCCGCGCATAACGCTGCACGTTGTGCGAATCCATGCTGTAGGCCGCGAGTCCCACCGGATCGTCCACCGTGGCCCGGCCCTGGCAGTTGTGCTGCGTCATCACATGGTCCGACACCATCCGCCGCGCCTCGCGAACATACAACTGATGCGGCCAGCCGCCATTGTCGGTGAATTCATCCTTGCAGAGTCCCCACTGGCTGATTTGTGTCCTGATCTTTTCGGGCACGCGCGGATCATTGGCCAGGAACCACATCAATCCCTGCTGATAGGTGACGTGTTCCGTGAACAATCGCTCACGCGTGGCATGGTCGCCCTCCGGCCAGGCATAGTTCATGCCAATGTTGTCGGTGGAAAAACCACCGCAATTGTTGGTGTCTGTCTTATGGTTTGGCATCGGCAGGTTGGAGCAGAAGGCGTCCCACACACCGCCTTGTATGTAGCGGGCCAGAAGTTCATAGCGCAGCGGGTCATATCCGGCAGGCTTGGGGAACGGAATGCGGTTTTCGGCAACATCGGTCAGGCACATGCGAAAGTTGTAAGCCTGCACACGCTTGTCGCCCGCCCCCTCTTCACCCGGACCTTCTTCTTGAATACCCGGCAGCAGGCCGCTTTGAGGATTGCCCGGCATGCGAAACGGATCGACAGGCACCATGAACTGGTGCTTCGTCGCCTGCTGCGTCTGAACGCCGTTATAGGTTTCCCGATAGGTGGCGTTCGCCTCGCGCCCGATATGATGCGAGACGCCGGCACCGGCCAGCAAATCGCCTTCATAGGTGGCGTCAATGAACATCCTCGCATCGCACGTCAGGCCGCTTTCCATCGTGATGGAGACAATCCGGCCGTCCTGTTTGCTGACCCCTTGCTTCAGATCGAGCCGTTCGCCAAGGATGACGGAAACATTGGCCTCCCTGAGCCAGTCGCGCAGGATCATCTCCGCCACATGTGGCTCAAACGTCCACATTTCCAGTTCCTTGGTCGGCTGTCTGCGTTTGAGAAACGCGTCGGGCGGTTGAAAGGTCCACGCCGAGGGCTGCTCGTAATGTTTGCCGAGCCGTCGATAGAACTCCCTGGCAACGCCACCGATGGCCTGCTTGTTGCCAATGTCCGTGGCTCCCAGGCCGCCGGACGTCAGGCCGCCCAAATGCCGGCCCGGTTCGACAAGCAGCACCGTCTTTCCCATCCGCGCCGCCTGGATTGCCGCGGCAATTCCGCCCGCCGTGCCGCCATAAACCACAATGTCGGCAGTTTTCGGCGGCGGCCTGTCAGCGAGATCCACCATTTCGGCGGCGGCCGCACACCTGGCGGCAATCGCCAATGACACCACAAGAACGGCGATGACTGCGCGGCTGGCCATGTCTCACTCCGGTCGTGTCACAAGTTCATGAAATAATGTTCTGATGAATTTGCCGCTAATCATTAACACCGTGCGCCCATCTTTGCTATTGTCATGTCCTGCATTGGAACTATTGGCGTCCGGAATGTCCACAAGCCGGATTCCGGCCCTATGAACTATGTCTTCCCAACCCGGACACCCAGGATCAAGTGCGATGGCAAAGCGGCAGTTTGTAGTCGGTGAGACAAATCGCGCAGAGGCGCTGCGGGAGGCGGTCAGCACGTGCGGACTCGACTCATCGAACAAGACCGTCAAGGACTGGGTGGCTGAGAACTGGACCGACTTCACCTGGGGATCAAACCCCGCGGCGGAACTGTTTGCCGCGCGAAACTCGCTGCGGAAGGCGGAAGGCGTCACGATCAGCAAAAAACGCGGTCGCAAGAAGAAGTCCAAGGCGACCTCGGTCATCATCGCCAGCGGCGCCGCCCAAACCAAAGCCCCGAAGGCTGCCGTTGTCGTGGGCACCCGTTCGGCACTGTCCCTGGCGGTCGAACTGCTGTCTGCGACAGACGACGCAGAAGGCGTATTGGAGAAGGCGCGGCAGATTGTTTCCGCCGCTGGATCAAGCGGCAAGGCTCTCGAAATCGTAAACCTGATTTAGTCGGACGCGCCAGGATGCAGTGCGGCGCAACACGACCACCAGACGAACCGTGTTGCGCTGCTGAAACTGCAGTCCCAATTCTCCCCGGGAATCGACCGACGCTTGTTAGTCGGTTCGCAGAATCACGCCGGAGCGGGTCAGCAGCATCCGCAGCAGGGAATTGAGCGGGCTCTTGTGCGGCAGCACACCGGGCACCGCCTGAACAACTCCCGTCACCGAACTCCGCATGTCGAACTCTTCGGACCAGAAGGCGTCGTTGTCGACGGTGCAGGTCGCCTGCGCCCAGTCGGGCTGATCTTCCATTGGGCCGCCGACGGCGGGAGTCGGAGCCATTGCCCACACCTGCCGCGACAACATGCTCCCGCTTTTGAATACGCCGATCTTGCCATACTTTCGCCGCACTTCGTCCATCTTGACGTTGTGCGCCGACGACGAGTATTTGGCATCAATGACGATGATCATTTCGGGCAGCACGACGTGCGAGGCCCGGTCATAAATCTCCAGGGCAATGTCCGGCGTCCGCTCTTCATCGGACCCGAGCAGCCCATACGGCGCGCCTTTCGACCGCACCCGTGAAAGATAGCGCGGAACATAGCGGATCCGTACGAGACGATCTTTCTCATCGTAAAAGTCGACGGCCTGATTCGCCTCGAATTCCACGACAAACCGCTCGCGCTCGTCGCGCAGGCGGCGGAACGGCGTGGTTCGGTCGGCACCCGGGGCTTCAACCTGACGCAGGCAGCTCTGCAGCACCCGCAACACCGCCAGCAGGCACCACCATTCATACAGGACGGGCAATGAGCGGGCGCGTGTCAGCAGATGCTCATCGTCGAGCTGGACGCGGTACGCCTGGAAGTGTGATTGAATCAGCCGGTAGGCATGCGCATAAGCCGGGTGCGCGCGAATCAGCGGGGTCGATGGCGGAACTTCGTGAAGGATGGGCGCGGGGGGCAGGAACTCGTGCCGCAACTGGCGGCCCAACTGTTCCTCGACGGGGCGCAGATCCTGCAACATCCGCTGCATCTCTTCGATGCGGGGCAGATCCTCCTGTTCCCACCACGTTTTTTCGCCCGACTCGCCCCGCACGTTGCGCGTGGATTTTCTCGCCCGCCGGATCTGAACCTCCCGCAGCATGCGGTTGCGCAGGTCGGTCGTCTGCCGCTGCAGGAACAGCAGAAAACTCTTCAGCATCCGGTTCTCGCGCAGGTCAAAATCCGACAGGGCGGTTTCGTGGATCTGCTCGCGAAACATCACCCCGCGCCGCGAATGGAAAGCCAGCGTGGGGTCCGTGCAGGCCTCTTCCAGCGTCAATTCCGAGACACTGGCATCGGGCAGGGCCAGTTCGCGCGAGCGCGTCGTTTTCAGGCGGCAGGCGGGACGGCGGGCGATGTCGCGCAGCACCGAGTCCATCTGATGCACCACCTGCCGCAGCAGTTGCATGATGGCAATCGGCGCCGATTCTCCCTGCCGTCGCTCGGGTCGAAGCCCAATGAATGTCTTCCCGTAAACATCCAGCAGCACCGCGGCCGAATAGTCGGCGATCTCCTTGCACAGCGCATCAAAGGCCGCATCGGAGATTTTCCCCGCCGAGATCTGCAGGCCGGCGGTGACTATCGGGACCCAGTCGTCCTCCCGCTGAACCCGCACCTCCAGCTCCGTCGAGCCCGCCCAGTCACGGAAGATCTGGCCGCGGCAGGCAAAATACTCCTCGCCAGGTTCGGCGTCAGGCGACAAGTCCAGGTGGAAATCTGGCCGGTCGCGCTCCAGCGTCGAGGCGACCAGGACGTTGCCCACATACAACCGGGCCTGGAAATCAATCAGTTGGTCGGGGTAGATCCGCAGTTGCAGAATGCTGCTTTCCGCGACGGACACCGCCCCCTGCACCTCCAGCACATCCCGCTGGCCAGGCGTGGCCGCGGCATCGAAGATGGGAGCCCATCGCCGCAACTGCGGGTTTTGCTCCCGCAACGAGACGCGAATCGGACCCGAATGGGGCTCTGTGGACAAAACCATGTTCGAACTTCTGCACGCCGTTCCCTGGAAAACCGTGGCTCAACCACGGAGGCAATTCAGTGTATCAGACCCGCAACGAGTTCGGTTCGTGCCGGCAAAGCTGTGCGTGAATCGTAGGGTTAGAAGCTGAACCACGAATCTTCACGAATCTTACAAATTCCACCAATCGTCAACCGGCTTGTCACCGCGGTTGATGATACCCATCTCGTTGCTATTCGTGACATTCGTCTTATTCGCGAAAATTCGTGGTTCCCCTTCTCGTTGACTACGATCAGCCTTCGGTCAACATCTTTTCTCCAACGAGGTGGCTCAGACCGCTCGGAGACCCCTGAATTTACAGGTACGCCAGGAAGTCGATGTCGCCGAAGTTGGAATCGGCCAGGGTCAGCGCATCGCGGACATGGCGGGCCGAGCGTTCAAAACCGGAATCGGTGAGCCTCTGCTGCAACGCGCGGATCCGCGCGCTAAAGCCCGTTCCGCGGCCCCGCAGCACTGGCAGCACGCGCTGCTGGAAGGCGAAGTCCACCGCGCGGTCGGGGGTGAGCAGGCCCTTCGAATTGGCCAGGTAGCGTTTCACGGCTTCGATCACGCGCGGCGAGACATCGGTGCCCGGCCCCCATTCCTCCGTCTGCTGCTTCAACAAATCCAGCAGCGGAATGATGAGATCCCATGTGCGTTCCGGGCACTGGTCGGCGGCGCGCACCCAGGATTCGCAGATTCTCCCGGCGCTGACCCCCTTGGCCCGGTTCAGGGGGGTCGGGTCGACGCCCGCGAAACCCTGAGCCACGTCTCGGGAGTTGAGGAAGATCATCCCCGTGCGGTCCAGCAGGCGGGGGCTGAGCCGTTCGGTTGTTTCGTCGTAGTTGATTGTTCCCCAGAAACTCACGTTGGGGTGGATCTGGATCTTGTTGACGTTGTCCGTGGATTCGCCGGGGAGCATTCCCAGGTCGAACAACTGCACGACGCGCTGATCCACCGGGCGTGTCAACAACTGCAGGAGCTGCGAGAAATAATATTCGGGCGCGGCGAGGTTGAATTCGTCCAGCAGAATCAGATAAACGCCACGCTTCAGTTGTTCCCAGTCACGCTGGGCCTGGTAAAGCCGGGAGGTCAACCCCGTTGGACCCGGATCGTAGCGGCCGTGGAAGGTGTCGAAGAAGCCCAGCAGGTGGCGGTCATCGGACCAGGACCGGCGGATGGCGATTTCAAGCAGCGACTGCGCGTGTCCCAGAGCCCGCGACAGGCCGCCAATCACACTGGATTTGCCGTGCCCCGGCGGCCCCATGATCAGGTTCAGGGCCGACGATTTAAAACACACGAACAGATTTGTGACAAAATCCCGCGTGAAACAGAGCTGTTCTCCCGCCAGGATTTCCACCAGCCGGTCGACGAACGGCTGCTCTTCCTGCTGGTCGTCAATTTCGCGGCTGGGGATCGGCAGCGCGGTCTGGCTCCAACTGCCATGCACCACGGGTGACGCCTGAGCTTCTGGTTCCGAGCCACGCCGCTCGATGACGGGGGCGACGACCGTCCGGTTCTGGCCGCCCAGCAGGGCGGCGAACAGCGGGACATTCTCCTTGAGCTGCCGTGTCCAGTCGTCCATCTTGTCGTCGAACTGCGTCCGCAATTCCGCCACGGCGGCGGAGGCCTTGGACTCCTCGGTCCGCAGCAGGTTCAATTCCTGTTCCAGCCTGGCCTTTTCGCGGGCAAATTCATCGCGCATTTCGCCCGTCCGCTGCGCGAACTGCCGCTCCTCCACGGACAGTTCGATCCGGCGCTTTTTGACCTCCACATCCATGCTCTGGGCACGGCGGTCAACCTCGGCCGCGATCTGCTGGTCGAGCATCCGCCGGCCTTCTTCGGAATCGAGAAAGCGCCGGGCCACGTTGCGGCGCTCGGCCTCCAGGATTTCCGTCCGCGTGATCAGCGTCGCGATCCGCTTGCATCGCTGGCGGATGATTTCGGGCGTGGCTTCCGACAGGTGGTCGGTGACGTTTTTGAAGAACCGGTGCAGCCCCTCCGACTGTTCTTCAAGGTTCTGCCAGCGGGCATACCATTCGGCCAGCGACGTTTCCGGCACTCGGTCGAAGGCTTTGGACGAGGTCGCCGTCAACACGGGGCCGAACACGAGGTTGATCGGCTCCCGCAGCACCTCGTTGAGGCCGGGGTCGGGGTGATGGTACTTGAAGATCTTCAAGTCTTTCTGCCACATCGACTCGGGCGTGAATTCGTAGATCACGCTCTCTTCGCCGCAGGGTGTCCACTGGATCGCCGCCAGCGTGTCATACTCCGTGCGGATGATCTTTGTGCGGTGCAGGGGGCCATAAATCCGCTGCTGCATGTCGCGGACGTAGAAGACCGGTGTCACGCCCTGTGCCGGATTGCGGATGATCCCGGAGGTTTCGACGGGATCAAACGTCGGCACATCGAGCAGCACCGCGTAATGACAATCGGCGGTGACAGTCTCCAGCGGGGTCGGGGCGCGGCGGGGAATAAAAAAGCAGTCGCGGGCGGAGGCGTTGGAATATTTATGATTCTGCATCGGCCGGACCAGGACAAAGTCCCAGACGTTCAAGTCGCCCCGCGCCGTGAGAAAGATCGCTCCCGGGTTCGGAAATTCGTCCTGCGGCCGCTCGACGACTTCACCGCGTGTCAGGCTCAGCAGCGGGTAGGCATTGCCCACCCGGCCTCCCGCGTGCCCATAACTGGACCACTCACTGACAACCGCGAGATACTCTTCGTTCGTGGGGTCTGGTGCCATGACCTGAATTCCAAAAATCCACCGCCGCACAAGCATTCAATGAGGGCGGCAACATGGTACAATTCAACAAGAATTCCGGAGTTGCGGCCATCGGGCCGAACTCATTTTTGAAATCATCGTGAAATATCAAATCGCTTGCAAGCATTTGAAAGATAAACCGTTACGTCTGTTGCAGAATTGCACATCTGACGGGTCAGTCATAATTAGATAAAAGAAATACCCGAGTTGGGATTGCGTCGCAACAGAGCCACCTGCTCCCAACTTTTTGCCTCAGGGACGCTAATTCCGGTTCAGTTGCTCGATAATGGCGCGAAACACTACTGCCCGGTTGCAAATTGCCCAAGTGGTCCCGGTGACTGCGGCGGAGGGACCCGGCAAGCGTTTTGCAATCTGGTTTCAGGGATGCCCCCTGCGATGTCCGGGGTGCTGCAATCCTGAGATGCTGCCATTTTCAGGAGGCACTTCGCGTTCGAGCGAGGAACTGCTCCGCGAAGTCGCGGGTGCCATCCGTGCCGGGATTGAAGGCGTGACCCTGTTGGGCGGTGAACCATTCGCACACGCGGAGGCGGCGGCACCGTTCGCGAAAGCCGTCCGGGAGCTTGGGCTCTCCGTGATGATTTTTAGCGGATTCACGCTGGAAGAATTACGGGCCAACCCTTCTGTCGCGGTCGGTGAACTCCTGCGGCAGACGGACATTCTGGTTGACGGTCGGTACATCCGTGAATTGCCGGAATCGGGCCGTCGCTGGATCGGCTCGTCGAACCAACGGATCCATTTCTTGACCGACCGCCATCAGGCGGACGATGCGCGCTGGAATCAGCCCAACACCCTGGAAATCCGCTTGAATCACGGAGAGGTCCAGATCAACGGATTTCCGGCGGGACAGGCCACGGGGTTGTGGAGGCGAATTCCTGGAGGTGCGCCGGTTGGTCCGGAATCAGCACAATAATCACCGGAAGCATGCCGCCCACCGCGCCCGCCCTTCAACAAGTTGACGCGGCGACAGTTGTGACTGGTGCCACAATAACAGGAGGCTTTTGCTTGCGCGATGGCTGGCCGATGTGAACGAGTCCATGAGCCGGCACGCGTTAGCGCGCGTTAGCGTCCAGTTCGTGGCGGTCGCACAACCGGACGCCAAGGACCGGACAAAGAATTAAGCACGCTTCAAGATGCTGACCGAAGGCCGGTCTTAGGCAACGAGAAGGGGGAACCACGAATTCTCACGAATACGACGAATGCCACGAATAGCAAGGAGCAGGATTCCATCACCCGTGAAGCCATGCCGGTTGATCATTCGTGAAATTCGCATTACCTCGGCATGAAACTCACTGACTGCACCGAGCGATTAGAATGGTTCCACCAACATTTCTCATATCGGTTGTCCTCACGCGGGTTCGTGTTCATCGTGCCTTTCGTGGTTATTCCTTCACGGAATAAAATGGTGCTGATTGAGGGCAGATTCATCAGCCAGCACGCGTTAGCGTCCGGTTCGTGGCGCTCGCGTCTTCCGATTATCCTCCAACCGGGGGCTAAGGATCTCACCAACAATAACTGGGGGATTTTGTTTGCGAGATGGCAGGCCGATGTGAACGGATGCATGAGCCGGAACGCGTTAGCGTCCGGTTCCGGCAGTCGAAAAACCGGACGCTAAGGACCGGACAAAGAATAGAGCACGCTTCAAGATGCTGACCGAAGGCCGGTCGTAGGGAGCGAGCGGGGGAACCACGAATTTTCACGAATAAGACGAATGGCACGAATGGCAACGAGCAGGTTTCCATCGCTCGCGAAGCCATGCCGGTTGATCATTCGTGAAATTCGTAAGATTCGTGAAAATTCGTGGTGAATTTATGACCGTACGATTCCCGCACCGTTTTGCCAGGCCTGTCGACTTCACCACCAACTTCATTCGTTGTCCCTGGTGGCATTCGCTGCTCGATAGGGAGACAAATGTCACAGTTATTGTTGCTGCGATCCTAACGCGTGCCGGCTCATTGGCTGTACGGCTTGTCAAAAGTCGACAGTTATTCTTGCCGCGGTTCAGCCCCCGCCAGATCGTCTGGTTCGTGCGGGGTGGCGAGGTCGTGGAAGCGGAAGTCATCAGTTGCGACGATCACTTCCGTCGGTTGCCAGTCGTGCCAGTGTCGTTGAGCCCCGTGCCGCGCCTTCGATCGCTCCCGGGTGGCTTGCGTGTTCAAGCCTACTGGACGGTGGCCATTCCCACTTCAGCCGTGGCGGGAACGACCAGCGAGTCGACATGCACGGCTTTGCGGCTGTTCTGCCGGTCATCGGCCTTGGTGACGGCCTCTTTCTGGCCGCTGGACTGCTGAAGCTTCGCCCAGTCGCGTTCCATTCCGGCAAGCTGCACCAGAGATTCAGAGGCCTTGCGATTCTTGGCATCCAGTGACAGGGCGCGGCTCAGCTCAGCCTTCGCTTCGTCGACCCGCCCCGCCTGCAGCATCGCGAACCCGAGATTTGAGCAAGCTTCCGATTCGCTCAGCACCGAGCGAAACTCTTCGCGGGCCTCGCTGTAGTTCTCCTGTCGGGCCAGAATCATCCCCAGATTGACGTGCGCCCGCTGGTGCTTGGGAACCTGGGTCAGCACTTCGCGCACGGTGGCTTCAGCACCCGGCAGATCGTCCTGCAGATACTGGACATACCCTTTGTCCAGCAGGATCTCAATGTTTTTTGGGTCGTGTTTCAGCGCCTCGTCGAAGTGCTGCGCGGCCTCTTCGAATTCCCCATTCTTGCCGGCCAACAGGCCCAGCCGGTGGTGGGCTTCCACGCACTTCTTGTCGGCCTTCAAAACACCTTCGTAAATCTCGCGGGCGCGGGGCGACTGGTTCTGCTTTTCGCACATCCGCGCCATGCTCAGTTCAGTGTTGAACGACTTCTTTTCCATGGCGAAGAAAGAGCGTCCGCCGGCTGCGCAGCCCATCATGCTCGCCGCCAGGGGGAACATCAGCAATATTGTCCGGACAGAGGTGCGCATCGTACACTCCTGGATTCCGTGGCTCCGTCGGCGTGCTTTGGAAATGAGCCCGCTGCGACAGTTTGCACTCGATGAGCGCCGGCAGGAACTTGTGGGACAGGTGGCCTAAAAGAATCCACCACCGCCACCGCCTCCGCCACCACCCCCACCCTGGCCGCCTCCGCCAGCATTGCTGAACCCGCGAAAGTAGGCCCGCTCGGCTTCGAAGGACTGGAACCCCGGCCCATAGTAGCGGCTGATGACGACGCGCGAATCGGCATCGGGCACGCCCATCGCCGCGAGGAGCGCCACGACCTGTGTCCTCCGCTCCAAATCCAGTGCCTCGTTGCGACGAACCGGGAAGTGATATTTGTCTCGATCGCGGGCGGAAATCTGACTTTGAACCACCAGCACCGGGAAGTCGTTCATTGCGACCCGCGCGGCGATTTTTGAAAGGTGGTCGCGGCCGGCGTCGTTCAACTCCGTCGTGGCCCCCACGAACTCATGTTCATGAATCACAAAGTCGGACGCCTCGGCATTCCGTTCCTGCATCTGAAACATCGGGTCGATCGTCGAGCCAATCGGAGCCGGGGGATTGATGAGCCCCCGGTCTCGGATGCAACCCGCGGCCAGTCCGGCGACGGCGGCAGCCGCGGCGGCGGAGGCAAACAAACGGAGTGGGTGCATAATGACCTGTTTCGTGGAATCGGGTGGCGGAATCTGCAAACGTGCGGTCCAAGCCAGACGGCGGATCGATCAGTGGCTAATCCGTGAAACCGTAAGGCCCCTGGATGTAGTAGGCCTCGGAACTCTGGAAGCGGGCCCACTTGGCGGCGCCCCGCAGCCGGTCCCGATACAGCGGCCAGACGGTGCTGCGGTGATGCGTGTTTGGGCGGCCTTCGATGTGTCCGCGGAAGTAGAATTCGAAATCGTCCGGTTCGGTGATTTCCATGCCGGGCAGCAGTTGGGGAGCTTCCTCGGGTTCCATGGGACGCACAAGTTCTGGCGTGACCACCACGATCAGTTCCGTTTCATCGCGGCTGATGCTGCGGTTGCCAAAGAACGTGCCCAGGTAGGGGATGTCACCCAGGAGCGGGATGCGGGCGTCTTCGCCACGCTGCTCCTCCTGGATCAGTCCGGCGATGGCCAGAACCTGGCCTTCCCGAAGGTCGACCGTGGTGCTGGTCGAACGGGAGTCCAGACCGAACACGCCGCCGACCGAGTTGTTCTTGTTGAGCGTGGTGAAGCTCGGGTTCACCTGCAGCCGGATGCGGTCCTTGTCGAGCACGGTGGGCGTGAACGAGACGCTCGTTCCAAAACCCTTGAAGTACGTCTGAATCCCCTGCACGCCGCCGACGCCTGTCACCGTCGGCACGGCGAACTCGCCGCCAGAAAGGAATGTGGCCGGATGTCCGCTGAGTGTCACGAGGTTGGGCTCCGCCAGGATCTTGGCGGTGCCGTTCGACTGCAGGGCGGTCAGCAGGGCTTGAAAACTCACGTTGTCAAACGTCTGTGACGCAAACAGCGTGGCGCCGCCGCCGAGCAGCGAGCTGAGGAACAGGTCGTCGATCTGCAGGTTGAGCTGGCCGCCGAACCGGCGGATCGCCGACCGCTTCAGTTCCGCGATGCGGACCTTCAGCATCACCTGCATCTCACCAGGGACTTCAAGCAGATTGATGACGGTATTGTCGTACAGCCGCGAACCCAACGGGAACGGCTGTGCCGCGGTGCCGCCCGAGACAAAGTTTGAGGTCGCGCCGCCGCCACCGCCGCCTTGTTCCTTGCGGATCAGCGACATGATGCGGGTGGCATCCTGCGCGTCGCGGGCTTCGCCGCGCACAATCAGTTTGTCGGCGATCGGGATCAACTGGACTTTGCTGTCAGGAAACATTTCATTGATCATGTCCTGCAGTTCGCCGAACTCCAGTCGCCGCTGGTCCTCCGTGGAGGTGTCCGCGTCGACGGTGACCAGCATCGACAGCAGTTTTGGCTCGTTGCCAGCATCATCGTCGCCACCCAGCCAGATGGTGATGGTGGTGCTGCCGGTCTCCTTGCCAATCAGCTCGAACTCGCGGACGCCGAAGGCCACGACCTCGACGATTCCCGGGTCGGAGACAGCGACGCGCGTGACGTCGAGTTTCGTACGGACCAGTTTCGACCGTCGAAACGTGATATTGACTTCAACCTCGGGGTCCGAGATTGTTTCGATCAACTGATTGACCTTAGCCTTAAGCCTTTTATTGGCAGGCGGTTTCGGAGCAGGGATGTCCTGCGCGGTGGCGGGACCAGCGATGCACCACAAAGCCAGCGGCAGCATCGCAGCAATTCTTAAGCCTCTGCCAAGCATGTGCTTACATCTCCTCGGCGGCCAATTTCCGCCGTCTTGCAGTCCGCTCTGTGAAGTGAGCCCTGCGCAGTCACGGCAATGCAATTTTTATCGGAAGTTCACAGCGTGAGTGTCCAAGGAATTTGGCAGACTGTGCCGATTATGCCGATCTCTCTGTCAATGCCGGTTCTTCGGCATTTGACGACCATGCCGGCAGGCACTCAGTTTGCGGCGGCAGGGAGCGACTGCAGCACCAGATGGGTCACCACGATGCGAATCGCATCGTACGGGACCTCTTCGTTTAAAGCCGAAAAGATCGGCTTGAGGTGGGTCAGCCCCTGCTCTTTGGCAGCCACGGCGATTCGTTCATAGGTCGCTTCACTGACCCAGCGGCTGATGCTTTTCGGGCGGTCGACAGTGATCCAATCACACAGGTATTGGACGGTGGTGCTCCGCGCCCGGCCGGTTTGCCGCATCACTTCGGCCAGATTCGCCCCTGAACGGAAGAGATCCATCGCCTGCACCGAGTTGGTGGAGATTTTGGGGGGAGCCACCGGAGGGGTGATTGGCGGACGCGTATCAACGACATCCTGCGTCAATCCCTGGGTCCCGCAGTGCGCGGCGATGGCGTCGATAAAAGCGCGCCCGAAATCTTTGAGCTTCGCTTCGCCGACTCCATACAACGTGTGCATCCGCTCTGGAGTTGACGGCCGGAATCGGGCCAGGTCACGCAACGTGGCATCGCTGAACACGATATAAGGTGGCACGCCCCGTTCGGTGGCCAGCGTCTTCCGCAATTCCTTCAGCACATCGAACAACGGACGGTCGACCCCCTCCCACGAACTCGTGTCCATCCGGGCGGGCCGAGCCGTGCCCGAGTCGGCCCCGGGTGTCTTCAGCAGGGTGACCGTTTTCTGATCCTTCATGATCTCCCAGCCGAACGGCGTGAGCTTCAGCACTGGGCGGTCGTTGCTGGCCTGCCGCAGCGCCTCGAAGCTCAACAATTGCAGGATCCAGTCCCGCAATTCGCTCTTCGCATGCTCCTTCAAGAGGCCGTAGGTGGTCAGGTTCTCGTGGCCCCATTGCCGAACACTGGCCGTGTCGCTTCCCCGCAGCACGTCGATCACGTGGTTCATTCCGAACCTCTCCTGCACGCGAAAGACGCAGGACAGGATTTTCTTGGCAATGAGGTTGCCCTCCGCCACGGGTTCGGCCATTCCCAGACACAAGTCGCACGCGCCGCAGTTTTCATGCGGATACCGCTGCCCGAAGTATTCGACGAGCGCCTTGTGCCGGCAGACAACCGGCCGGCAATACCGCTCCATGTCGGACAGGTGCCGCAGCGCCGCGCGCGTGAACTCGGGATCGACCGGGACATTGGCCTCGTCGACCGACTTCTCCATGATGGACCGCCAGGTCATCACGTCGGCCATGGAGAACAGCAGCACGCACTCCGCCTCCAACCCGTCTCTTCCCGCGCGGCCGGTCTCCTGTTGATAATGTTCAATCGACTTGGGCAGCCCGGTATGCAGCACATAGCGGATGTTGGACCGGTCGATCCCCATGCCAAACGCGACGGTGGCCACGATGACATCGCAGGATTCCTGGATGAAGGCATCCTGGGCCGATTTGCGGGTCTGGGGATCAAGCCCGGCGTGATAGGGCAGCGCCGAGATGCCGCTTTTCTGCAGCATGCCGGCGATCGCATCGACATCCTTTTTGCGGATGCAGTAAATGATTCCCGCTTCGCCCTTGTGCCGCTGAACACATTCCATTACCTGCACCGGCAGGCTCTGCCGCGGCAAAATGGAATAGGACAGGTTGGGACGATCGAAATCGCCAACGAGAACCTCGGGAGCCCGCAGTCCCAGTTGTTCAATGATGTCGGCCCGTACCTGTTCGGTCGCCGTCGCCGTGAAGGCATGCACCGAGGCTTGCGGAAACAGTTCCTTCAACTGGTTGAGCTGCCGGTATTCCGGACGGAAATCATGCCCCCAGTGGCTGATGCAGTGGGCCTCGTCGATGGCGAACGTCCTCACATCCATCTGCCGCAGCAGCGCGCGAAACCCAGCCGTGGCCATCCGCTCAGGCGAGGCGAAGACCAGCCGCACCTCATTGCGCAAAATCGCCTGCTCGGCTTCGCGAATCTCAACCTGCGGCAGCGCGCTGTTGAGCTGCACGGCCGGAATCCCGTTCGACCGCAGCGAATCGACCTGGTCCTTCATCAAGGCAATGAGCGGAGAAATGACGACCGTGGTTGCCTGCTTCAAAACAGCGGGTGCCTGATAGCACAGCGATTTGCCACCGCCGGTGGGCAGCACCAGCAGGGAATCGCGGTGGTCGAGCACCGCCTGAATGGCCGCCTCCTGCATCGGCCGCAAGGAGGAGAATCCCCAGTGACGGGAGATAACGTCGAGCAGTGAGTTTGGCGTGGTCATGATGCAGCCTGGCAGGGTTCAAATGTACATACTGCCATACTGCATGTGGGGGCGTCAATCGATCGACGGGGGAAGTGGGGGAGGCACGGGACGGCTTGGTTGCCAATCCAAGCATCGCCGATCGACCACTTGCAACCCGACGCGTCAGTTTTAAAGCCGCGCGCTTTCGACACGCTCCTCCACGAACGACTGCGGCGAGCGGGGCGTTCGTCGTGCAGTGTCGTTGCTGGAGGCAGCCTCAATTGGCGAACAGGCCCTGCTCGCGGGCGAAATGCGCCAACTCGACGCGGTCGTGAATGTCCAACCGCTGCATGATGCGGTACTTGTGGCTGTCAATCGTTTTGGCTGACAGATGCATCAGCTTGGCGACTTCCTTGACACTTGTGCCCCGGGCCAGATGCCGCAGAACCTCAAGCTGACGTTCGCTGAGATCGGACATCGGATTGGACACACGCAGCCGCAGGTTGCCATGGGGGTCGGTGATCAGACGCTCGGCGATCGACGCCGAATAACGCTTGTCGCCCGCGGCAATGCCCAGAATGGCGCTGATCAAAAAATCGAAGGGCTCGGTTTTCAGCAAATAGCCATCCACGGGAACCCGCACGGCATGTTCAAGCATCGCATCCGTGCAGTGCGCGGAGAGCAGGACGATGCGCGGGACGACCACGCCCATCCGCACATCCCTGGCAAATTCAAACACATTGTCATGGGGAAGATTCACATCGGCAAGGATCATGTCCGGCCGCGTCGAATTCACCAACCGCTCGCCATCCGTGAGGTTTGTCGCCACTCCCGCCACGGTGAAACCATTCACCGAACTGAGCCCCAAAGCCAATGCTTCGCCAAAGATGCGATGATCGTCAATGATGAGAATGCGCACCATGGCACCAGACCGTGAAAGGGTGTCGGATTCTTGTGGTTCGTTCAGCATGAGGCGGTGTACGACGACCGCTCCACCTTGGGAAGGGATGGACTCAGGCCCTGCAACTCTCGAATCGCCTCGCGCATTTCATCCAGAATCAGGTCAATGTCCGAAGCTGTGACGACGACTTCGCGAGCTTTCAATTCCTCCTGCAACAAATACCAGCGGCAATTCAGCGCCCCCATCAGGCTGCCCAGATCATGCACCCGTTGTCGGAGATCCGGCGAAAGGGCCGGCGCGGGAAGGTGGGGGGGCAAATTGACTCCATCCGTAAGAAAAAGGCCTGCAAGAGCGATATCGGACGATATCTTAGCATCGACGATTGTTAAAGTTCTCGATCAATGTCAATTCGACGGAATCGCGCACGACTCGGGTTTTTACTAATGCTGGCACCGGCGTGTTTGGTTTTCGAGACCCTGGCAAGGCGGTTCGAAGCCGCGCTCAAGCGAGAATTCGCCACAAGCTCCATCGCAGTTCGCCCTTGCCGCCGCGTTCAGGATCTCTTTGAGCAGTTGCAGCCGCGGCCTGGAAGCATCGTGATTTTCGATTGGCAGGGCACGGCCGACGCCCTCACCGTCGTCGCCCGCCTCGCTGAGGAGCGCCTCGCCGGTGGAATCATCGTTCTGGTCCCTCCCGAAAGTGACGCTGAACTTGCGCTGAGGGAGGTCGGTGCCACCAACGTCTTTCCCGCAACCGTTGCGCCGGCCCAACTTGCCCGCCAGTGTCAGCAGTGGCTCGACAGCACGCGTCACAATCAGCCGAGGCGCTGAAGGTCTGCCGTCAGGTTGTGAGTTTGTGGCTCCCCGCTGAGTTCAGGGCCTGTCGGTTGAATCGGTCGTTGCCATCGCCGGACCGCCGAGCCTCTCGCAGAGCGAGAGGCAACACAAAGTCGCCGAGTCACTCCGTGACTCGCAGCGTGGCCTCTTCGACGGCTTGCCCTCCAATGCGAGCGGCAGGGCGCAAGCTCTCTGGTGAGTCTCACAGTCGCCCAGTCACTCCGGCCGGCTTCGAGTCACGGAGTGACTCGCCTACTTTGTGACTCACGGCCGCCGCAACCAGTCCTTGCCACGCCTGTGATGGTCGCCGCCCCACTGAGTTCATCTCGGTGGGGTTGCGGTCGCACAACCGGCACGGGGTACCCTGAAAGTAGCGGCTGGGCGCAAGCCCTCCGGTGAACCACAAAGTGCGAAACTGATCACCGGACGGCTCGCGCCGTGCCGCTATCAAGACGGCGTAAACCAGACCACGCCCGCGTCCTTTCGCGGAAGCGAGAGGCAACACAAAGTCGCCCAGTCACTCCGTGACTCGCAGCGGGGCTTTCTCGACGGCTTGCCCTCCAACGCGCGCGGCAGGGCACAAGCTCTCCGGTGAGTCTCAAAGTCGCCCAGTCACTCCGGCCGGGTTCGAGTCACGGAGTGACTCGCCTACGGTGTGACTCACGACCGCCGCAACCAGTCCTGGCCACGCCTGTGTCCTCCACGACCCCACCGAGTTCATCTCGGTGGTGAACGGGCCTGTGCACTACGCCGCGTGCGCCGGCGATTGACGTAGTGCAGAGGCCCGAATCCACTGAGGCAAGCTCAGTGTTGCGGTGTCGCACAACCGGCACGGGGCCGCGGGGCACCCTGAAAGTAGCGGCTGGGCGCAAGCCCTCCGGTGAACCACAAAGTGCGAAACCGATCACCGGACGGCTCGCGCCGTTCCGCTATCAAGACGGTGTAAACCGGACCACGCCCGCGGTCTCTCGCGGAGCGAGAGGCAACACACAGTCGCCCAGTCACTCCGTGACTCGCATCGGGGCTTTCTCGACGGCTTGCCCTCCAACGCGCGCGGCAGGGCACAAGCTCTCCGGTGAGTCTCACAGTCGCCCAGTCACTCCGGCCGGGTTCGAGTCACGGAGTGACTCGGCTACGGTGTGACTCACGGCCGCCGCAACCAGTCCTTGCCACGCCTGTGTCCTCCACGACCCCACCGAGTTCATCTCGGTGGTGAACGAGCCTGTGCACTACGCCGCGCGCCGGCGATTGACGTAGTGCAGAGGCCCGAATCCACTGAGGCAAGCTCAGTGGGGTTGCGGTGTCGCACAACCGGCACGGGGCCGCGGGGCACCCTGAAAGTAGCGGCTGGGCGCAAGCCCAGCCTTTTGAAGGTGTGAAAACAACGGGAAACTCCGGGCTTTCTGAAGAGTCCGGCCACCTGGATCCAGCGTCGAAAGACGCCAAAGTCCCGAATTCTCGGTGTTTTTCACGACAATGCACCTTCAAAAGGTTGGGCGCAAGCCCTCCGGTGAACCACAAAGTGCGAAACCGATCACCGGACGGCTCGCGCCGTGCCGCTATCAAGACGGCGTAAACCAGACCATGCCCGCGTCCTTTCGCGGAAGCGAGAGGCAACACAAAGTCGCCCAGTCACTCCGTGACTCGCATCGGGGCTTTCTCGACGGCTTGCCCTCCAATGCGAGCGGCAGGGCGCAAGCTCTCTGGTGAGTCTCAAAGTCGCCCAGTCACTCCGGCCGGGTTCGAGTCACGGAGTGACTCGGCTACGGTGTGACTCACGACCGCCGCAACCAGTCCTGGCCACGCCTGTGATGGTCGCCGCCCCACCGAGTTCATCTCGGTGGATTCGGGCCTGTGCACTACGCCGCACGCCACCGTTCTGCGTAGTGCAGAGGCCCGAATCCACTGAGGCAAGCTCAGTGGGGTTGCGGTCGCACAACCGGCACGGGGCCGCGGGGTACCCTGAAAGTAGCGGCTGGGCGCAAGCCCTCCGGTGAGCCACAAACTGCGAAACCGATCACCGGACGGCTCGCGCCGTGCCGCTATCAAGACGGCGTAAACCGGACCACGCCCGCGGTCTCTCGCGGAGCGAAAGGCGACACAAAGTTGCCGAGTCACTCCGTGACTCGCATCGGGGCTTTCTCGACGGCTTGCCCTCCAACGCGAGCGGCAGGGCACAAGCTCTCCGGTGAGTCTCACAGTCGCCCAGTCACTCCGGCCGGGTTCGAGTCACGGAGTGACTCGGCTACGGTGTGACTCACGGCCGCCGCAACCAGTCCTTGCCACGCCTGTGATGGTCGCCGCCCCACCGAGTTCATCTCGGTGGATTCGGGCCTGTGCACTACGCCGCACGCCACCGTTCTGCGTAGTGCAGAGGCCCGAATCCACTGAGGCAAGCTCAGTGGGGTTGCGGTCGCACAACCGGCACGGGGTACCCTGAAAGTAGCGGCTGGGCGCAAGCCCTCCGGTGAGCCACAAACTGCGAAACCGATCACCGGACGGCTCGCGCCGTGCCGCTATCAAGACGGCGTAAACCAGACCATGCCCGCGTCCTTTCGCGGAAGCGAGAGGCAACACAAAGTCGCCCAGTCACTCCGTGACTCGCATCGGGGCTTTCTCGACGGCTTGCCCTCCAACGCGCGCGGCAGGGCACAAGCTCTCCGGTGAGTCTCAAAGTCGCCCAGTCACTCCGGCCGGGTTCGAGTCACGGAGTGACTCGCCTACTTTGTGACTCACGGCCGCCGCAACCGGCACGGGGCCGCGGGGGCCTCGCCCCTCCCGCCACGTCGCCCTGTGGGTCGGCACCATGAAATCCCCGATGCCGGCAACTTGTGTGTAACAACGAGGGCGCAAGCCCTCCGGTGAGCCACAAACTGCGAAACCGATCACCGGGCGGCTCGCGCCGTTCCGCTATCAAGACGGCGTAAACCAGACAATGCCCGCGGTCTCTCGCGGAGCGAAAGGCGACTCTACGTCGTCCTTCACGACCCCACCGAGTTCACCTCGGTGGTTGCCGGGCTTTTGCACCACGTAGGTCTTCGGTCGTGCCGTGGAAACAGAACTTGTCGCCATCTGACAAAAAACGCAGGTTGACGAAGTGAAGGCCAGAGACTGTCGGTGCTCTACCACTGAGCTACGGCGCGGCAAAGAAACGATGGCACCGGTGGGAATCGAACCCACGACCTCCCCATTATGAGTGGATGTACTCCAAGCCGGCAGTCAACCCGTGTGTCAAAGGGCGAGCGCAAATCTCGTCAAAAGCCGCAACGAAGTGTTCGCCAAGATCTCGTGCCTTACGGCACACCGTGACAGGGTGGTGAGGTAATCCTGACAGGCAGTTGAGGCGTTGGCAAAGACACGAACCGGGAGACCCCGGTTCGCGCGTTCTTCAGCAATGCGTTTGAACGTTCCTACGCCCCAGGGCGACCGTCACTTGTCGGCCTGCTTGAACAGCCCCTGAATTTTCTGATACAGCCGGGTCGTCTGGTATTTGAAGCCGTCCCGGATCGAGCAGACACCCCGGGGAACGGGGGTCATGCCGTACTTTCGCACCCCGGCATTGAACGAGTAGACACCGCGCCGTTGGTCGAGGTCGGGAGTGCGGAATGTGATGCTGAACGACACCGAGACTTCCAGGCCGTTTTGCACCCAGTGCGGATAGGTGACCGGGAAGTGCAGGCCTTTTCCGGATTCGAGATGGATCACCCACTTCTTGTCGCGGTTCTCGTCCGCGAGGATCATGTGCCGTGAACGGGTTCCGTAAAACTGTTCCAGATCCCGTTCGGAAACGATCGAACGGTCGCGGCCATCGAACATATGGACGGTTTTGCTGCCGCGGACCTGCAGCAGGAAGTTGTGTTCGGGGTCCATGTGATAGGGTGTCACCGAACCCGGTGAGGTGATGAAGATGAATGCATGGGGCTTCATCATCCCCGGAGTGAGCTGTTCGGTCAGCGGCCGGATCTGGTTCAGGCAGGAGTCCAAAAGAGCGCGGTATTCCGGGTCATTTTCCACATACTTGAGTACGAGCCACGACTGGCACTCTTCGATCCGCTGGATCGTGGCTTCCGGCGACAATCCGTTGCGCGGCGTGAGCGCGGGATCCTGGTTCACTGGCAGGTCACCCCCGTTGTACTCGATGTGCTTCTCGTTCAGCGAACGGGCCAGTTCCATCAGACGGGGCAGTTGAAAGAGCGGATGATCGCTGAACGCATGTTGGATCAGAAACGGCCGCTGACTGTAGTTCTTCAGAAAATCCGCACGGTCATAAGTCAGGAACTCACGGTTGCTGGTGCCGGGCACAATCGGCGACTGCGGCGCGGAGCGTTCAAGCGTGGCGGACATGGATGGGCTTTCGTGCGGAGAACCGTTGGACGAGGTTGGCTGATGTTAAGGCTTTTGTCAGGTTTTTATTTTTGATTTTCGATTGGTTTGCTTCCGCTTGCTTGTCGAGTTGCCGCTTTTCTGGGAGAGCGCCGGAAGCAGCGGCGAAGAGAACGGACGAACGGGAGCAGGCCGACAGTCAGGTCGCCGGTTCGGCTGCCCGTGGAAATCAGAAGCTTCTGGATGACCCTCCTGTCCTGCCACAGCCGGTTGATCATGAAGTGCTTCGGAATCGCACACGAATCCATCCATTTCAGTTCAGGCCGCTGATGGACCTGGAGTATGTTTTCAACCTCCAGTTGCACACCCGGCGAGAACCGGGCAAATTCCTCGTCAAAGGCGATCTTCATGGCGAAGGAGCCTTCTCCCGCCAGAAAATTGCACTTCATGGCGATCGGGCGGCCATTCAGAAAGACGCCCAAGAGGAACACCTGTTTTCTCGCAAACCCTTCGCGAACGATTGAGCGAAAGTATTCACCATTGGATCGGTCGAATTTCAGGGCGGTTTGTTCCTGGCCTTTCCAGCCTCGGGCTTCGAGATCGAGGAACCACTCGGTCCACTGCTCCAACTCGGCGGCAGATTCAAGGACGCGGACTTCCACCGTTCCCTGTTCCGACAGCCGGCGTTTTTGCCGGCGCAGCTCCTGCCGGTTGTGGCAGGTGGATGCCGCCGCGAGGTAGGTCTCGGCGTCGGCAGCGGGCTTGAGGAAGGCGCGGCCGAAGCTGTCCACCACCGTGTGCATGCTGCCGCGTTCGTTCAAAACTTCAATCAGCGCCTGGGGGAACGGCCCTTCGCCATTGATGTGGGGCAGTTCGAGCAGACTCGCTCCCAACGGGTCGGTTGCCATCCAGTCCAGCAGGACGTTGAGCGTCTCGGTGGCATGCCCCTTCCGCACGAGGGGCGTGCACAGCATGCAGTAGAGGTGCTTCCACAGGGACAGGACCGTCACGGGCAGGCGACCATAGCCACGCCGGCTTTCCAGTGGCAGCAGCCCCGTCAACAACGGCGGATCTTTCGGCTTTGCGCCGCGGCGAAAAATGAGCACCCCGCGGAAAGTGTGGCCCGCGCCGAACATTTCCACGGCCTGCGGCAGCATCCAGGATTCGTAGAACGGGTTCGGCTCAATCGCATGCCGCGCCAGGTCATCCCATGCCTGGCGGTGGGCCAGCAGCGCCGGCACGTCATGCACGACTTCAACCCAGGTCTCGGGGGCTTGCGGACTTGGCACGGCCTTCGGCGGTGGTTTGGCCGCCTGGGGCTTGGCAGTGGGCGCGGTACCCGTGTCAGGAGCAGCCGGCTTCCGTGCGAGTTCTGTGGTCATGGCGCGTGCGACAGGGTGTAATCGAGGAATCACCTCGAAAACCTAGGTCGCGAACCGGCAGAAGCAAGTGCCTGGGTGACACTTCACATCACGCCACCCGTCGCACCTTGCCCGACACGACGACCTGCAGTGCCTGCAGGACGCGCTCGGGTGTGATCGTGTCAAAGCAGGCGTGATGAGCCACGCCGCGCAGGGGACAGGTCTTTTCGTAGCTCGCGGCACAAGCCGTGGCTGCGGCCAGCAATCGGTGCCGAGGACCCGCCGGACCAGAAAGGTGCGGACTCGTGCAGGTGAAGATCCCCACCACCGGGGTACCCACCGCGGCGGCCATGTGCATCGGCCCCGAATCGTTTGACACCATCGCCGTGGCCTGCCCGAGGACCGCAGCCAGTTGCTTCAGCGTGGTCTTTCCCGACAAATCGCACAGCTTCCCGCCAACTGCCCGCACGGCGTCCGCGATCGTCTTCGACAACGGCTGCTCGGACTTCGTGCCCACCAGGACGATCCCCATCCCGGCCTTGGATGCTCCAACGGCCACCGCCGCGAACCGTTCGGCCGGCCAACGCTTGGTCACCCACTTCGCCCCGGCGTGCATCGCCACGATTGAAGTGCCAGCCAACGGCCCAAGCTCTGCGACTGACCATTCCCTGTCCGCGTGGCTCACAGGAATTCGTGCCGGCAGCACATCACGCGAACCCAAGACCGTCCAGGCAACCTGCTGATAACGTTGATGCGCCGGGATATCGCGGGAGGTCCCATCCACCACGAAATCGCATGCGAGGTTGGCCCCCTCCCTCGCCGTCTCCATGCCAATCCGCAGCGTCGCCCCTGTCGCACTCGTCATCACCGCTGAACGCAGCAGGCCCTGCAAATCCACCACCAGATCAAAGCGGGCGGAATGCAGCTTGGCCAGCAAGCGCCATTGGTCAAGCCAGCCTCCTCGGCGATTGAACGGAATAATGGTGTTCAGAGCCGGGTGCCCCTCCAGCAGGTCCGCCAACTCCTGGTTGACGATCCAGGAGATTTTGGACTGGGGAAACCGCAACCGCAGGGCCTCCAGGACAGGCAGACTCTGCACGATATCCCCGAGCGCGCTGGGCTTGATGATGGCGATTCGCGGCGCGGAACCAAGTGCTTGAAGTTGTTCGCGGATCGCGAGTTGGTGGTCTGCCAAAGCAGTCTCCAGAAGGGATTTGCGGCAGATTCTACGCAGATTTCGCAAAACGGGCCAAGAGGATTCCCACGCGTCCACAAAGCCACTACAATGGCGCACCCTGTGGAATCCCGTGCGCCATCGCGGCTGCGGGCGCAAGACCATATTCCATTACATAGCAAGAGTTTATGCCCCCACCATTCGCGAAGCGACCGAACCGTCCGCCCACAAAGCGGAAGACCAACAAGACGAAGCGTCCCGTCAAGTGCCGCTTCTGCACGTCCGACGGTTGTCCCCGTCCGGTCTATGTGGACTACAAAGATCTGCGGACCCTGAAGGTGATGATCACCCGTGACGGGCACATCATCCCCCGCCGCCGCACCGGCAACTGCGCCAAATTCCAGCGTGCCGTGCGCCGCGCCATTCTCCGTGCCCGGTTCATGGGTCTCCTGGCCTACGTGAACCGCGAAGATTGAGATGCGCGAAGCGATGCAAAGACAAGAGCCACGGCTTTCGCCGTGGCTCTTGTCTTTGGTGCCCTGCCGTCCACGCGGTATTCGCGACTGCTAACCTCGATCGTCAATCGTGGGCGATTCGCTGGCGAGGTCGAGCAGCGACTGGCCCCAGGTGCGGACCAGTGGCTTGCGCCAGAACAGCAGTTCCCGCCAGAACTGGAAGTAATAGGCGGCACCCCACTTGAAGATCCGCAGCTTTCGTTCACCGCCAACGCGGGCAGGCTCATCGCCAGGGATTTCAGCGATTTTCAGCCGCTGCTTGATCGCCCGCACCGACAGCAGTGGCTCCCAACTGATCAGCGTCTGAAACAACCATTCTGGAGTGCTGTAGCTCGAGTCCTTGTCGAGATCGAGGGCGGAAATCATCTCACGCCAATAGGCGCGGTAGATCACCATGACGTCGGTGTAGGAGCCACGGTACAGCAGGTTGACCGTGCGGGTGAAGAGCCAGTTGCCGAAAGCGGTCAGCAAATCGTCATCGTCGCTTTTGGCCCCTTCCAGATAGCGCGAGGCGATGACCATGTCATGCCCTTCCTGCAACTTGTCCAGGACCACTGGAATCAGATGCGGAAGCGAGTTGCCGTCGGGGCTGAATGTCAGGATGACATCGCCCGTGATGTGCGGCAACGCATCCATATAGGCAAAGCGGATGCCCGGCCGTCGCTGGACGACAAGGTCGTACCCATGCTCCAGGGCATACTCGGTGGTTCCATCGGTTGAGCCACCGTCGAGGATCAAAATCTGATCCACCCATTCGCGTGAAACGAGAGGCATGACCGACCGCATGCCGTCGATTTCGTTCAGCGTGGGAACCAGTAGCGTCGTGGTGAACGGCCGCCGTCGCGGCGGCGGACCAACCAGCTTTCTGTCCTCGGAAGCGGGAAGCGGCCGCGGCAATGCGGAAATTGAACTGGTGGTCATGAGTGTTTGTCGACCGGAGTGCGAATCGCAAATCCTGCAGGCAGAGGGCGGCGGGTTATAGTCGGGTCAAAAATGCCGGTCAATGTCATTCGACCACGGGCACGCGCCTTGAATCGTGCTCACCGCCACGGATTTTGGCGGTCCCAACCCCTGATCAGCGGCGGGGCGCAAGCCGTTCCGATTTCATTTGAGCGGCACGGCGCACGCCATCCGGTGAGTGAGGACCGACCCGTGGTGGCTTCACCGGAGGGCTCGCGCCCTGCCGCTTTCATGGCAGCTTACTTCGAAGCGGCGGCGTTGGCGGGAAGCGCATCGCACAGCGACAGCGCGAGCAGCGGGTAGCTGGTGCCGCTGTAGGTGATGAAGTGCCAACTGTCGGTGTTGAGCGAGCGGGTCCACCAGCGGCCGGATTCGCGTTGGTGGGTCAGCAGCCACTGGACACCCTTCTGCATGCGGGGATCCTTGGCATCAACACCAGCGGAGCGAAGTACGATCAGCGAGAGCCCGGTCTGGTGGCCATCGCTGGCGGGGGTGGCGAAGTCGGGTTCTTCACGAAGTTTCTTCGCCCGGTTGCCACCGCCCCAGGATTCTGGCGCGGCAAACGTTCGCACCGACCAGCCACCGTCTTCACGCTGATGTTGGAAAATCAGCGTCACCAGTTCTTGTTTCTGCACATCCGTCAGCAGGTCTGGCAAACGGGTGGAGGCCCACAACAAGAGGACCCGGCTGTAATCGTGGAGCGGTGTCTGGGTGGCAAGATAGGACTTCAGGCGAGCCACGCCCGTCTTGAGTTTTCCGTCAGTCGCCTTGGCGAGCCAGCCGGGCGCGGTGCCAATGGCCATCGCCGCCACCGTGGCTTCATGGTAGGCGTCCGATTCAAACGGCGGCCAGCAGTCGAGTGAGCCCCAGGTCCCCGACTCCAACTGGATGTCGAACATCAGTGCCAAGGCTTCTTCCGTCTCTGGAGACAACTGCTTGGTGACATGCGCATCCCATTCCGCCAGCCCCGCCGCGACGTAGATGACCTGTGCCGGGCGGGTTGAAGTTCGCAGTGTCTCGACCGGTGTGCCTTTCAACGTCTTCAAAGTGCTGACGAAGAATTCGCGGGCCGCCGCCGGGGGCGGCCCAAGCACCGGCGTGAGCGCCGGACGGATGCTCATGTAGGTGCCGTTGGTGTGGCACGAAACACATTTGCGGGAGTTGCTCCAAGCCAGGTTGCCCTGTTCGAGATGCTCGGCGGCAAGTTTGAGGGAAAATGTCTCGCGAACAGGTTCGTCGGCCCGCGCGGCGGGAACCTTGACCGCCTCAAACTCATATTGAGGCTTGTCAGCCGCCTGGAGTTGCGAGGCAAGCACGATCACAATCGCAGCGAACAGGCTTACTTTGGTGCGCATGGCTTTTCCGCAGTCCAGAGAACACTTCAATGCTTGTTGATTTGTTCGCAGTATGCCGAACAATGGGTGCGATGACAAGGCGGGCCAGGAGTATCTCGCACGGCCTGCAGCCCCCTCAATCGAAAATCGAAAATCCCGTACCGGTTTGGACTTGGTCGCCATGAGACAGCTCCCCGGACGCGATGTGTGGATTGGGAATGCTGGCGATCTGCGGGACGTTGGCCGGCTGATGTCACTGGGCGTGGAAGCCGTGGTGGACCAGTGGATCTTTCACCGGAATTTGCCATCCAGATTCGGACCTGCCTGAACACCCCCGGCTCGTCCTGAACGCTCGTGCGGAACGGCGGATTCGTGTGGCAAGCGGTTCGCACGCCGCACCGCGCAAGACGCCGTTTTTCGCCCCGCAGACAGCGAAAATTGGCCGCGATTCGTTTTTTGAAAAACCCTCTTTACAAACCTCCACTTAATTAATATACATATTACCACTCCCCACGCGGGGGAGGTGTGAGCCGCTTATCCACCAGGAGGGGGAAACATGCTGGTACTGCAACGAAAAATGGAACAGTCGATCGTGGTCGATGGCCGGATCGAAATTCAGATTCTGAGGATTTCCGGGGGCAAAGTGACGCTGGGAATTTCCGCCCCCAGCGATGTCCGGATCGAGCGTGACGAATGTCGGACGGATTTCGGCCGGCTGGATGCGGTGGATCCGCGGGAGACGTTTGCCCAACCCCTCGAAAGTCCAATTGTGACTGGGGGCATGGAACTGAAGATGGGGACGATGTAGCGACTGGACAATGCGGCGGGAACTATGGCCCCGGCCAAAACGACGAAACCGTCGGGAATTCCCGACGGCTCGTCGTACAGTCGAAGACGGCGCGACCGTGCCGGCGGGAACTAGCCCGCCGGCGGGTCACTCAGCTTCCGAGCTGGCCGGAGACTGACGTGAACGTGGTGGCGGCGTTGGTGCCGATCGCCTGGATGGCGGTCAAGCAAACGACCACGATCAGGGCCAGCATGACCGCGTATTCAACTGCGGTTGGGCCGTCTTCGGAAACGATGAACTTCTTCACGCTGTTGGCGAACTGAATCATGATTGCGTCTCGTGTTTGATGGAGGTGAAAGGCACCGACACCAAAAGCTAGGTCGCAGATTTAGATCGTCAAATGGATCCGTTCACTTTTTTGGGTTGCGCAAATTGCGGCGGCTGGTGAAGCATTTCGCGTGAATCGACGCCGGATGTCGTGAAATGCCTCAAGTTGAAGCCACGCCCAATTCAGCCATTGGCCGCAGCCCTTCGCAATAGCCCGAGTCGATGATCGTGCGGTCTGGTTCGTCGCCGGCATAGACCCACACCATGGCCATCGGTTTTTGCGACCGGTTGAGAAACCGATGGGGACGGCCGGTGGGGATGCAGGCGGTGTCGTAGCCACCGACCTCGTATTCCTTGCCCGCCACCTGGCAAATGGCCGTCCCTTCGACAATCGTGATCGATTCGTCATACCCGTGAATGTGGCAGGGCAGGGACGAGCCCGGTGCGAACACGCCATAGCCGCCGCATATGCCCTGTGACCCGAACCGCTTGGCGAACAGGTCGCGAAACATCGATTGGGGGGCGAGTTCGTAGACCGCGGAGGTCGCGAACCGCACCAGGCTCTCGGGACAATCGGGACCGGTGGCGATCCGTTGCGAAGCGGGAAATGTGGCGGCAACGGCCTCCCGCGTGGGAACATCCGCAGCGAATGACGAATGCAGCAGTGCCGGCTGGGTCTGCTGCGGGTTGCAGACCGTATGCGCGGTCCCCTGCGGCAGGTGCAGGGCATCAAACGGCGTGACCCGGTAAGTCCGGCCTTCGACCGTCACGTCCGCTTCACCCTCCAGCACGACAATCACTTCGCTGAACGCATGCTTGTGATAGGGCAGCGTGGCTCCCGGCTGGAAGCGGGTCAGTGCCGTGGTCAGACCGCGTGAGCCCATGGCTCCCGTCGCCAGCACCAGGGTTCGCACCCCTTCCGCCAGTGCGAGGATGTTTTCGCCATCGAGACCGGTGCCACGCGTGAGGATTTCCGTCCGATTCATATCTGTCCTGCTTTCCACCGAATGGCTGGATGCTCTTTATCAAGAGTGACGTGTCCGACAAAAGTTAATTCCAAATCTCAAATTTCAAATTTCCTGACCGTCACGGATTTTGGCCGGCCGGTTGTCTTGAGTGAGGATTTTGGGACAGGATTGGAAGGATGAGAGAGGATCAGCGAGGATGATTTCATCGAACGCCAACACAACCATATCCTTTCCTGATCCTTTACCATCCTTTTCATCCTGTCCACCTCCATCCACATGACGGAGCCCGCCCCCAAAATCCGTGACGGTCAGCAAATTTCAAATTTCACAGTCTGTTCAGCCATACCGAACTGTCGGCTGAGCTTCAATGGCGCGAACGTAACTGTTGCCCCTCAGTGTGGATGCTACGAAAAAGTATTTTACTGTGAAATTTGAAATCTGAAATTTGAAATTCCACTGCCCCGACGGCCAGAATCTGATCGAACACGTCGGTGTTGTGTTATCTGGCAGACTTCCTGACGAATTTCTGCAGCGAATGACACGTCGGATCCACCAGTCCGCGGTTGCCGCCAGCCGACATGACGACTTCTGAGACGTACAGGTCGCCGCGAGAATCGACGCGGACATCGTGCGGCGCGAAAAAGTCGCCGGGAGCGCACGGATTCACACCGCCGCCCCACCGCGCCTTGACCTCGCCCTGGGCGTCCAGAATGCTCAAACAGCCGCCCGTGGCTTCTGCAAACGGCGGATGGGTTCCAGGCCACATTCCCGCCCGAAAACCAAGCTCCGCTACAAAAATGTCTCCGCCGGGCGTGATGCAGAGCTGACAGGGACGGACCACATTCGTCCATTCGGTCAAAAACTTGCCGTCCGGCGAGAATAATTGAATCCGGCTGTTCTCCCGGTCGGCCACGTAGACGATCCCCTCCCGGTCGACCGCGATCCCATGTGGCACGCGAAACTGGCCGGGTCCATTCCCGGGTTCGCCCCAGGAGAACAGCAGTTGCCCCTCGGCGGAGAACTTATGAACCCGCGCGTTCCCGTAGCCGTCGGAAATGTACAGGTCGCCCGTGGGGCTGAGCGCCAGATTGGTGGGGTAATTGAACGGTTCGCCGGCCCGCACGATGGTGCGAAAGTCGATGCTGGTGGAGCCGGTCTCCGAGGGTTTTCCCCGCGTGCCCAGGGTGAACAGCAACCGCCCCTCGGGCGTGAATTTCTGAACCGTGTGGCCCAGGTCATCGGTGCAGTAGACGGCATCATCGGGGCCGATGAAGATCCCGTGCGGCCGCGTGAAGACGCCTTCTCCCCACGAGCGGAGAAACTTTCCGTTCTGGTCAAACACCATCACCGGATGTTCGCCGCGGTTGAAGACAAACACGCGGTCCTGCCGATCCACGGCGACCGCGGTCACTTCCGCCCAGCTCCAGCCCGCGGGGACCTGCGCCCAGGTGTCTTGAGCCACATAGCCAAAATCCTCACAGGATTTTGTGGGCACCGTGAATCGGTCGGAAGACTTCGATGTGGTTGTCGTCGGCATGGAGACCTCGGGTCGCGGCGCTGGGCTGTGCAGCGATAGTCTCGTGCCCAAAGCGGTTGAAGACAACCGTGACGACCGTCGATTCGCCCCCAACGATCGCGACGGGGAAACCGAGCGGGAAGCACTCGATGCGACACCTGCGCGGCATGGTCATGCTCCAAGCCATGGACACTCTGAACCAAGCTGGGGGTGTTGCTCACGCAGATTCAGGGCTCGGACGCGGTCGCGGTTTGACCGAGGTGAGAACAACCGCTTAAGCTTTACTTGGGCGGGTAAGCGCCCCGGAATTCGCGGGCATCGCATTTGCCGCAAGTGGCCATTTTCACCACCAGGCGTGGCCCGCGCCACTTCCTTCGGGACGACTGATGACCAACCCTGTCCATCCCCCCGCTTCTGGCCACAAAGCGGATTACACGCTGTCGGTGGGGCTGACGGCAGTCACGTTGTTTTTTGTCATCAGCGGGGTGGTTCTGTATCTCAATACCCGCGCCCTGCTGCGCGATGCCAACTCAATTATCGCAACCCACGAGACGTTGATCTCGCTGGCGGATGTGCTGTCGCAGTTAAAGGACGCCGAGAGCGGGCAGCGGGGGTTCATCATCACGGGTGATGAGCAGTATCTGGAAACCTATGCGGCGGCAACTGGCCTGATCCAGGAGCGGATGGATCGGATTGAGGAGAAGTCCCAGAAGAATTCAATGCAACTGACGCGTCTGGGAGAATTGAAGCAACTGACGCAAGTCAAGCTGGATGAAATGGCCAGTACCATCGAACTGCGGCGGAAACAGGGGTTCGAGGCGGCGCGGCAGTTGGTGGGGAAGGGCCGTGGCAAGGCGGCGATGGATGGGATCCGGGCCCGTGTGGACGAGATGCAGAAATCCGAGCGCGAGCTGCGGCTCAAGCGCATGGCCGAAATGGACGACGCCTACTGGGTCGCTGTCGCCAGCGGCATCATGAGCGCGGTGCTGGGGGTTTTTCTCACCATTATCATCGGCTATCTGCTGCGGCGGGCGGTCCGTGCCCGGCAGCGGCAGGAGTGGCTCCAGGCGGCACAAGTCGGGCTGAGTCTGGCGATGGTGGGTGACCAGCGGCTGGATCAGCTCGGCGGCAGCATCCTGCGGTTTCTGGCGGAACATCTGAATGCCCAAGCCGGCGCGCTGTTCGCCCGCGATGGCACTCTCTATCGGCGCATCGCCACGCATGGTGTTCCCGTGGTCAACAGCATGCCGCAGTTGGTCGTGGTCGGTGACGGGCTGTTGGGGCAGGCCATCAAAGACACCCGCACGATGCTGCTGCACGATGTGCCCGATGGCTATTTGAACATCGGTTCGGCGCTGGGCCAGGGAAAGCCAAGCCACCTGGTCATCGTGCCGCTGGTGGCCGATGGCGACGCCAACGCGGTCTTGGAACTGGGGTTCATCCAAAAACTGGACGACTCCCTCACCGAGGTCTTCGACCGTGTCTCCGAGTCCGTGGCGGTGGCCATCCGGTCGGCCAATTATCGGCAAAATCTGCAGAATCTGCTGGAAGAGACCCAGCGGCAGGCGGAGGAGCTGCAGGTCCAAAGCGAAGAGCTGCGGGTCGGCAACGAAGAGCTGGAAGAGCAAAGCCGCGCGCTGCGGGAATCCCAGAACCGCCTCGAACTCCAGCAGGCGGAACTGGAGCAGACGAATTCCCAACTGGAGGAACAGACGCAACTGCTGGAAGTGCAGAGGGATGATCTGGCGAAGTCGCAGGCTTCGCTGGAGTCTCAGGCAAAGGAACTGGCCCAGGCCAGCCAGTACAAGTCCGACTTTCTGGCGAACATGTCGCATGAACTGCGGACTCCGCTCAACTCCTCCCTGATCCTCGCCAAGCTGCTGGCGGACAATCCCACACACAATCTGACGGACGAACAGGTCAAATACGCGCAGACGATCCAGTCGGCGGGAAATGACCTGCTGGCACTGATCAACGACATTCTCGACCTGGCAAAGATCGAGGCCGGGCGGATGGAGATGCGGCCGGAAGTGGTGTCGCTGAACCAGGTGATCAAGGGGTTAAGCCGCACGTTTGAGCCCCTGGCGAGCCAGCGGGGCCTGCAATTCTCCGCACAGATCGCCGCCGATTGCCCGGACACGCTGGAGACCGACCGGCAGCGGTTGGAGCAGATTCTCAAGAACCTGCTCTCCAACGCGATCAAGTTCACGGACACAGGCGCGGTCACGCTGCGGGTGTGCCGGGCGGCACACAGCGGGTTGGCGTTCGAGGTGCATGACACGGGCATCGGCATTCCAGCGCACCAGCAGAAAATGGTCTTTGAAGCATTCCGCCAGGCCGATGGAACGACGAACCGGCGTCACGGGGGGACGGGGCTGGGGCTGTCGATCTCGCGAGAATTGACCCGATTGCTCTGCGGCGAGATCGAGCTGCAGAGTGAAGTCGACCGGGGCAGCACGTTCACCGTGACAATCCCGGAAGCCTACGACCCCAGGCAGGTTCAGGGGGCGTCGCAGAGCCCCCCTGCCTCGTTGCAGTCCGCGATTGACGCGGCGACAAAACCGGTGACATTGCCCAAGGACCTGCCGGAGGCCAAATCCACCCGATCGATACCGGCCCGCCGCAGTGACGACGATCGCGAACGGCTGAGCGGCAGCCACAATCTGATTCTCGTGGTTGAAGACGACGAGTCGTTCGCGCGCATCCTTTACGATTTGGTGCAGGAACTCGATTTTCAGTGCCTGATCGCCCACACGGCCGAAGATGCGCTGCTGGCCGCGAGGCAGTTCGAATTGAGTGCGGTGGTGCTGGATGTCGGCCTGCCCGACCATTCTGGGCTCTCGGTGCTGGACCGGCTCAAGCACAACCCGCGGACGCGGCATATCCCCGTGCATGTGGTGTCTGCCGGTGACTATGCGGAAACCGCCCTCGCGCTGGGGGCCGTGGGCTACATGCTCAAGCCGGTGAAACGCGACGAATTGCTCCAGGCACTGCAGCGGCTGGAATCGCATTTTGCCCGGCGAATGCGGCGTGTGTTGGTGGTCGAGGATGATCCCGTGCAGCTCGACAGCCTGAAAAAGCTGCTGAGTTCCCACGAGGTGCAGACCGTGGGGGCGGAGAACGCGGCGGCCTGCCTCGAATGTTTGAAGAACGAGACGATTGACTGCATGGTTCTCGACCTGACGCTGCCCGATGCCTCCGGTTACTCGCTGCTGGAGACGCTGGCCCAGGAGGACGCCTATTCCTTCCCCCCGGTCATCGTCTACACCGGCCGCGACCTGTCCAGCGATGAAGAGCAGCGGCTCAGGCGGTACTCGAAGTCGATCATCATCAAGGGGGCGAAATCGCCCGAGCGGCTGCTGGACGAGGTGACACTGTTCCTCCACCAGGTCGTCTCGGAACTGCCGCCCGAGCAGCAGCGGATGCTGGAGCAGGCGCGCAGCCGCGATGCCGCCTTGGAGGGCCGCCGGATCCTCATCGTCGAGGACGATGTGCGGAATGTCTTCGCCCTGACGAGCATTTTGGAGAACCGCGGAGCCACGGTGCAGATCACGCGAAACGGCCGCGAATCTCTGGAGGCGCTGGAGAATTCCCGCGGCGATCCCAAACTGGCGATCGACCTCGTGCTGATGGACGTGATGATGCCCGAGATGGACGGACTGACCGCCACCCGGGAAATCCGCAAGCAGGCACAGTGGAAGAAGCTGCCGATCATCATGCTGACGGCCAAGGCGATGAAGGACGACCAGGACCGTTGCCTGGAAGCCGGGGCCAACGACTACATGTCGAAGCCACTGGATGTCGAAAAACTGCTGTCGCTCGTTCGGGTCTGGATGCCCCCCGTGAAGCACGGGAGCTGACATGGCAGACCGAACGAACGACATCGAATTGCGGCTTCTGCTGGAGGCGATTTTTCAGAAGTACCACTACGACTTCCGTGGCTACTCGATGGCCTCCATCAAGCGGAGGCTCAGCCACGCCCGCGAGGTGTTTGAATGCGAGACCTTTTCGCAACTGCAGGATCGGGTGTTGCATGAC
This sequence comes from Planctomycetaceae bacterium, assembly GCA_021732845.1. Taxonomy (GTDB): domain Bacteria; phylum Planctomycetota; class Planctomycetia; order Planctomycetales; family Planctomycetaceae; genus JAKFUF01. The sequence continues at coordinate 118,167 of JAKFUF010000011.1, forward strand.
CCGTCCGTGCTGCCCGCGCTGCTGTCCTACCTCACGGTGCAGGTGAGCGAACTGTTTCGGGATCCGGCCTATTTTCGCGCCATCCGCGAGAAAGTGGTGCCACACCTCAAGACGTTTCCATCCCTGAAGGTCTGGGTGGCGGGCTGCGCGCGGGGGGAGGAGCTGTATTCGCTGGCGATCTTGTTCCGTGAAGAGGGGCTGGAAGGCCGCACCATGTTCTACGGCACCGACATCAGCCACGAGGCCTTGAAGCGGGCGGAAGCGGGCGTGTTTGAACTGGACCGCATCCCCCTGTTTACCGAGAACCACCGCAAATCGGGGGGGAAAACCTCCCTCTCGGACTATTACACGGCGGCCTACGGCAATGCGGTGTTCGACAAGAGCCTCAGGCAAAAGACCGTGTTTTCCGATCACAGCCTGGTCTCCGACGCGGTGTTCGCCGAAGTTCAACTCGTCTCCTGCCGCAATGTCCTGATCTATTTCGACCGGGAACTGCAGGACCGCGCTGTCGGACTGTTCAAGGATTCGCTGTCCCGCCACGGTTTTCTGGGACTGGGAGCCAAAGAGAGCCTGCGGTTCGCCCGCGATGCCGATGCCTTTGCCGAATTCGCTCCTCAGGAACGGCTGTATCAAAAACGGGGTGACCGGTGATTCCCCGGGCGGTCGTCATCGGGGCATCGACTGGCGCGGTGGGCTCGGGGCTCCGAAATCCGAAATCCGGGAATTCGACAGATGATCCGCGCGCCGATCTTTTGTAGAATCGGGCTGCGGTCGCGACGTTTCTCATTCACCTGGGAAAGCTCTCATGTCCATCGACAACGCACTGACTTGGATTCGAGCGTCGATGACCTCCCCCGCTGCCCGGCGGGACAGCATCGCACTGCTTGAAAATGCAGCCACGCGGCAAGTTCAGGCGCACATGGTCATTGGACCGCGTGTGCTGAAATGCGGAGCGCCGCGGCTGACAAAGTGGGACGGACATGATCTCATCCATGTCGATCTCACCGAAGAGGAGCAGATCGCGTTCAGGGTTCCCGAGAATGGCATCGTGTCCGCCTTGGCATTGACCAACCCGCACATTCGGGCGCCGCGGGTGCAATTCACCATCTCCAACCTCGAATTCGACAACGCCCAAGCCCACGACGGCAACCGGCATCTGGCAGGGTTTTGTCAAATCAAGGCACCCGCGCGATCGGAGTCGGAGGCCGGCGGGCGGTACGTGATGGAGGCCACCTACTTTCGTCCGGACCTGCCTGCCGCCGTTCAGAGCTACTGGTACTTTCCGCAGCCGCACTATTGGGCGGTGGAGAACCGCGTTCGATTCGCGTTTTCGCCGTTCTACTCGCAATTCGTCCCGCGCATGCAAGGCCCCCTCATCGTGCAGATTGCCCTGCTTGAGTTGTCAGATCCCGTGGGGGGTGTCCAACGAGGGTGCTGGAGGGTCAGCAATGCGGCCGCGGGGCATGTGAAGCTCTCCGGATAAGGCATCGCAGCAAAAATAACTGTGACATTTGTCTCCCTATCCAGCAGCGAACGCCATCAAGGACAGCGAATGAAGTTGGTGGGTGAAGTCGACAAGGCTGGCAAAACGGTGCGGGAATCGTACGGTCATAAATTAACCACGAATTTTCACGAATCTTACGAATATCACGAATGATCAACCGGCATGGCTTCGCGGGTGATGGAATCCTGCGCGTTGTTATTCGTGACATTCGTCTTATTCGTGAAAATTCGTGGTCCCCCCTTCTCGTTGCCTAAGACCGGCCTTCAGTTAGCATCTTGAAGCGTGCTTTATTCTTTGTCCGGTCCTTAGGGTCGGAGAAAGAATAACTGTCGCATTCTTGGAACGAATTACTCTCACGGGCGACGATGCCAAAAGATCATCCCGGAGGGATGAAAGCTCTTAGCCGGGGGTTGAGCGAAGCGACACCCCCGGTTAGGAACCAGGAAATGCTCCGATCCCGGAGGGATCGCAGCAAGCCTTGCGTGATTCCGGGACACCGCCAGTGGAGCCAGAGCGAATGGCTTCACGATAGGTGTTCCGGAATCTCGCAATTTGATACAGCGAGGAACGGTGCTGGCACCCCTGCCGGGGTGCGTTCGTCACACCTGCTTTTCCGGGGGTGTCGCTTCGTGTCTGTCGACACTTCGCTCAACCCCCGGCTAAGAGCTGTGATCCCTCCGGGATCATCCCTGGTCACGCCACCCCTGTCAGCGTGGCGCTTGTGCTGTCATCAGTGCACCGACATAAAGTTCATTCTAATTGATGCCGCGGTCCTAACGCGTGCCGGCTGATGGACTCGTTCACATCGGCCAGCCATCTAGCAAGCAAAATGCCCCTGTTATTGTTGCTGCGATCCTTAGCGCGCGTTAGCGTCCGGTTTTACGACTGCCGGAACCGGACGCTAACGCGCGCTAACTAACGCGTTCCGGCTCATCGACTTGTTCACATCGGCCAGCCATCTCGCAAGCAAAAATGCCCCTGTGATTGTTGCTGCGCCCCTAAGGACCGCGGCAAGAATAACTGTCGATTTTTGACGAGCCGTACAGCCAATGAGCCGGAGGGCCTTAGCCCCCGGTTGGAGGATGATCGGAAGACGCCAACGCCACGAACCGGACGCTAACGCGTGCCGGCTGATGAATCTGCCCTCAGTCGGCGTCCATCCCAAGCAACTTCACCATGTTATTGTTGCCGCGATCCTAAGCTAAGGCATCGTGGCCTGTCCCACCAGTCGCGTGTCACTCCGTCGCCGCGGCTGTCAGCACCCGGTTCAGTTCTTCAAGGCCGACGGGCTTGACCAGGTGCCGGTCGAAGCCTGCGGCCAGGCACTGGGCGCGATCCTCCGGCTGACCCCACCCAGTGACGGCCACCAGCAGCGACTGCTGGAAGTCTGGAGTCTTTCGGAGCCGCGCCGCCAGGTCGAGGCCGCTCATGCCAGGCATCCCCAGATCGAGCAGGAATGTATCAGGCCGAAACTGGGGGGCGATGATTAGCGCCGAGCTGGCGTCGAACGCCAGTTCGCAGACATGCCCCTGGCTCGACAGCAACATCGACAGCCCCCGTGCCGCATCCTGGTTGTCGTCCACAATCAGGATCCGGCGGCGGGGAGGTGTGCCTGACGTTTCGGTCCGCGCAAGGGGGCGGCCCTGAAGATCAGCCGGACGCGGCAGCCGCAGGATGAATTCGCTCCCCTTCCCCAGGCCCTCACTGGTGGCTGCAAGCGTCCCGCCGTGCATCTCAGCCAGGGTTCGAGCCAGGCTGAGTCCGATGCCCAGCCCGCTTTGCGACCGGGTCCGCACATCCGCCGCCTGGACAAACAGTTCAAACATCTGCGGCAGGAACTCCGGGGCGATGCCGATGCCGTTGTCGCGGACACGGATCTCCACGAACAGGCCGTCGGAACTGGCCGAGAGCCAGATGCGCCCGCCGGCCGGGGTGAATTTGGCGGCATTGTTCAACAGGTTCATCAGCACCTGTGAGGTCCGCGTGGCATCGACATCGAGCAGCACCGGTTCTGCAGGGAGAGAGACAGACAGCTCAAGCCCGGCAGCCGCAATTTGCGGGCGTGCCGAATCGGCCCCGTCGCGAATGACATCGGCCAAAGGGACACGCTGCCGCCGGATCTCAATCTTTCCCGTGTTGATCCGGCTCACATCCAGCAGGTCATCAATCAGCCGCACAAGGTGATCGACCTGCCGCTGCATCATCTGCCGCAGTTCCTGGACCTTTCCGACATCGGACGGCGATCGGCCGAGCAGGCGCATCACTTCCAGCCCGGTTCTGATGGGTGCCAGCGGGTTTCGCAGTTCATGCGCCAATGTGGCCAGGAACTCATCCTTGCGCCGGTCCTGTTCCTGCAGTTGCCGCGATCGCTGCTCGGCCACGGCCAGCGACCGCCGTCGCAGGGTGCCCGCGACGCCCACCGCCGTCGTAAATCCAGTGATGATGATGAGGTCGAACAGTTGCTTGCCGGTGAAGCTCCACAATCCACTGAACCCGTGCTCGCGCACATGAAACGTCGCGATCAGCATCAGCGGCGAGAGCATCGCCGGACCGGTCCCCAGAAACCAGGCACAGGCGATCAGCACGGCGAAAATGAGGAACCCCGCGCTGTCTCCCAGGCCAGACAGCGGCAGCACCCACGACACGATGACGATCGCGGTCAAGCTGATCAGATACGGCGCGAGCACCGTTCCGGCACGCGACAGGAAACGCATGCCCATCGAGCCCGGATTGCCAGAGGATATGGAACGCATTGGACTTCGGCAACGCCGCCCGGGGAATCATGGGTCGTAGTCAGCCATCAGCTCGCCCGCGCTGCGACATCCACTCCCGTCAAGGTGAAGAGAGTGGCGAGGCAGATCAGGCCGGCGATGATCGCCACGACGGTCAGGGGTTGGTTCCAGCGCAGGTGCATGAAGTAGACGATGATGAGCCACGTCTTGACGAAGGCGATGAGCAGGGCCGCCGCCAGGTGCCAGTGCCCGAGGGGAAACTGTCCCACGACGACCGTGGCAATCAGCAGTCCGAGGAGCGCGGCATAGATGGTGTAGTACGTCTTCACCTGCGCCGCGGTGGTGGAGTCTGTTTGCATCGTGACACCCTCGTTAGACTGCGCGATTAGGACCGGACAAAAATATAAGTGCGTTTCAAGATGCTGAACGAAGACCGATCTTGGACGACACGAAGGGGAACCACGAATTTTCACGAATACGACGAATGTCACGAATGACAACGAGAAGGATTCCATCGCCCGCGTGGCCAAGCCGGTGGATCATTCGTGACATTGGCAGGATTCGTGAAAAGTCGTGGTTAATTTCAAACCTTGAGGTCTCCGACAAAAGTCGGGCGTCTCGGTTTCATGGAATTTCAAATTTCAGATTTCAAATTTCACAGTAAAATGTCTTTTGCCGCCATTCAATTGGCGCGGCGAGAGTCATGTCCTGCACTGCGGAGATGACGCTGACCGTTCGACGCAACTCGACAGACTGTGAAATTTGAGATCTGAAATTCACTTTTGTCGGAGACGTCAAACTTACGATTCACGCACCGTTTTGCCGTCAGGTAGCATGGTCTTCCTAGGCCGTGGGCTTCACCAAGCAGCGTGGATCACCCAAGGATGGGCCAGGAAGCGATAGGAAGCCCATCTCATCACGGTCCTAAATCAAATACAGCAGCGGAAACAGAAACACCCAGACGACGTCGACAAAGTGCCAGTACAGACCCGTGATATGGACCCGCGACGCCAGTTCCGACACCGGCTTGTCGTGTGTGGCTTGAGCCAGATAAATCCCCAGGATTGCCAGACCGATCACCATGTGCAGGGCATGCACGACAGTCATCAGGTAGTAGAGGTTGAAAAACTGATGGGCCTGCGTCCGGTGCTCCCCCTCCCAATGAAACGGCAGGCCTCCCAGCGGCATCAGGCCATGTTCGTACTTGAGGTAGTATTCGTAGGCCTTGATCAGCAGAAACAGCGTCCCCAGGCCAATTGTCAGCGAGAGCGAGCGCACGAAGTGTTTGCGGTCGCCATGTTCGGCGGCATGGGCGGCGAAGACCATGAACAGGCTGCTGGTGAGCAGAATGGCGGTGTTGAACGTGCCCATCAGCACATCCAGCTTGTGGCTCGCCGCCGCAAAGCCGGCGTAACCCTGATGGCGGTAGATGGCATACGCCAGAAACAGCCCGCCGAAAAACATGATTTCGGTGCAGAGAAAAATCCACATCCCCAGTTCGCTGGCTTCACGCTGCTGCGTGGCGTCGTCGAACTGATGGGCGACAGTGTGCGGGTGTGGCGTATGCGGCATGGTTTCAGTGGTCATCCGGGAAGTCCTTTCGCGGCCATCGCATCCATGGCATCGAATGCCGGATAGTCATACGCCTCCTGCGTCACGACGGGCGTCTCGGCAAAATTTTCGACGGCGGGAGGCGAAGTGGCCTGCCACTCCAGCCCGGTGGCCCGCCAGGGGTTCGAGGGAGCCACTCGGCCGTAGAACAGTGACCAGACCAGGTAGGTCAGCGGAAAGAAATACCCCACGGCCAGAATGGAGGCACCGGCCGAGGACATCACATTCAGCACCTGAAATTCCGCCGGATAGATATGGTACCGCCGGGGCATCCCCAGATAGCCGAGGATGTATTGCGGAAAGAACGTCAGGTTGAAGCCGAAGAAGATCAGGATGGCGGACAACCGCGCCCAGCCTTCGGGGTAGAGCCGGCCGGTCATTTTGGGCCACCAGAAGTGGATGCCACCGAGATAGCCCATCACCGCGCCTCCGACCATGATGTAATGGAAGTGAGCCACGACGAAGTAGGTGTCGTGCAGTTGCACATCGACGGCGAGAGCGGCGACATACAGCCCGGTCAGCCCACCCATCGTGAACAGGCCGATGAAACCCATGGCATACAGCATTGGTGTGTCAAAGCTGATCGAACCCTTGTGCAGCGTGGCCGTCCAGTTGAACACTTTGATCGCGGAGGGGATGGCCACCGAATAACTGAGCAGCGAGAACACAAGCCCCGCGTAGACCGACTGGCCGCTGACAAACAGATGGTGCCCCCAGACCAAAAAGCTGAACGCCGCAATGGCCACGCTGGAGAAGGCGATGAACCCATAGCCAAAAATCCGCTTGCGGCAGAAGCAGGGCACGATCTCGCTGACGACCCCCATGCTGGGGAGAATCATGATGTAGACGGCGGGGTGCGAATAGAACCAGAACAGGTGCTGAAACAGGATCGGGTCGCCGCCCAGCCTGGGGTCAAAGATGCCGACCCCCAGCATGCGCTCCATGCCGACCAGGAAGATGGCGATGGCCAGCACCGGCGTGCCCAGGACCATGATGATGCTGGTGGCATACATCGACCAGATGAACAACGGCAGCCGGTACCAGACGAGCCCCGGCGCCCGCATCTTGTGAATGGTGACGATGAAGTTCAAGCCGGTGAGAATCGACGAGAAACCGGTGATGAAAATCCCGATGGCGGTCGCCATCACATAGGTGTTGCTGTACGTGCTGCTGTAGGGGGCGTAAAAGGTCCACCCCGTGTCGACGCCGCCCGCTGCCAGGGCATACAGCGTGAACGCCCCGCCCAGCATGTAGACGTACCAGCTCAGCAGGTTCAGCCGGGGAAACGCCAGATCCCGTGCGCCAATCATCAGGGGGACGAGAAAATTGCCCAAGACAGCGGGGATCGACGGGACCAGGAAGAAAAACACCATGATCACGCCATGCGCCGTGAACAGCTTGTTGTACGTCTCGGTCTGGACGAGATCCCCCTGCGGGGTCATCAGATCGAGGCGCACGATGCTCGCGGCCAGGCCGCCGATCACAAAGAAGAACGTGATCGACAGCAGGTACAAGAGGCCGATCCGCTTGTGGTCGAGGGTCAGCAGCCACGACCGGACACTGTAGCCAGCGTTCAGATAATGCCGGCGCGGCAGCGCCAGCGCCGAACTCTCGGGCGGCGGCACAGCGGGTTCAAGCTCGGGTCGCAGGACCGTCATGGGTTGCTCAGTTATTGTGCTGAGGGATTTGTGCTCAGAGATTTGATATACACGAGCAGTTGCATCAGTTGTTCTTCATCGACCTGGCCTTCGTAAGTTGGCATCAGGGGCTGAAACCCGGCCACCACTTTGGCCCGTGGACGCAGGATCGATTCCCGCAGGTAGTCTTCGTCGGCCATCACCTTGGAACCGGTGGTCAACTGCACCTCGTGCCCATAGACGTTCGTCAGCGGCGGGCAGGTCAGCACCGGCTGGCCCTGCCCCGGCGTGTGGCACGTGGCGCAGCGGAGTTCCTCGAACAGCCGCTTGCCGGCGACGGCAGGCGATTCGTTGACCTTGCCGCCGCTGAGCCACGCTTCGTATTCGGCCGGCTGCATGACCACCACTTTTCCGATCATGCGGGAATGGTCCGTCCCGCAGTACTCGGTGCAGAACAGATGAAACTCGCCCGTCTTATTGGCGTTGAACCACAGCCGCGAGTAGCTGCCGGGGAGCACGTCGTGCTTGACGCGGAAAGCAGGGACAAACAGGCTGTGAATCACATCTTCCGAGATCATGGTCAGTTCGACGGCCTGCCCCATCGGGACATGCAGTGTGTTGATCTCGCGGCCACCGTTCGGGTGCTGGAACTTCCACATCCATTGTTTGGCGACGACCTGGATGCTGATCGCTCCCGCCGGAGCGCGGAAGGCAGAAAAGTACAGCGAGGCGCTCCATCCGAAGATGATCAGGCAGATCAGGCCAGGAATCACGATCCAACTGATTTCCATCGCCATGCCGTGGCCGTGCGACAGGGTTCTGTCGACCTTGCGGTTGCCCCGGCGATACTTGATGGCGAAATAAACGATCAGTCCGGCAATCAGCACCGTGAAAAACGTGGAGACCAGCGTCAGGAAGAGATAAAGGGCGTCGACCTGCGCGGCATGCGCGGTTGCCTGTTCGGGAAAGAGCCGGAATCCGTCATTGACCATGGGCGATTCAACTCTCAAATCTTGACCAAGTGATCACCCAGCCCGGAGCCCGCCGCGCATCGGGAAACAGGTTGCCGGGCCATGTTGCTGGTCGACAACCCGCCGAATCCTGCCTGCCGTTTTTGGAATTCCAAACGGCATTGCAGCCGACACTATAACCATGCGCCATTGCCGGGTACACTGCTGCACGTTGGCTTCTGACCGGTTCCTGTTCAGTTGCTGATGCCCCGAATAATTTGCCCGCTGTTCAGGCACTTCGAGACGGATTCGATGGCGCAGATCTTTCACCCCAGCATGAACACCTTTTCGAAGGTGACAATCCTTGGGGGATTGTTGATCGTGGCGGCGGCGGTCGGGGCCTGGGACCGCGTCAACCGCTCCCCGTACGTGACTGAAGTCGATGTCGTCCGCACGCAGCCGGTGCCGTTCAGCCACGAACATCACGTCTCTGCCTTGGGAATCGACTGTCGGTACTGTCACACCTCGGTGGAGAAGTCAGCTTCGGCCGGCATTCCCGCGACCGAGATCTGCATGAGCTGCCACTCGCAGATCTGGAAAACGAGCGCGATGCTTGAACCGGTCCGCGAGAGCTTCCGCACCGGGACGCCGCTCAAATGGAGCCGCGTGCATGACCTGCCAGACTTCGTCTACTTCAATCACTCGATCCATGTGGCCAAGGGGATCGGCTGTGAAAGCTGTCACGGCCGCGTCGACCAGATGCCTTTGATGCGCCGCGTGAACACTCTGCAGATGGGCTGGTGCCTGGAGTGCCACGGGGCACCCGAAAAGAAGATCCGCGACGTTGCTGATGTCTTCAAGTTCAAGCTGCCAGCGAAGACCAAGGCCCGGGACCATGGAAAAGAACTGGTGCGCGAGTATGGCATCAAGACCGAACAACTCCTCGATTGCTGGATCTGTCACCGATGACCCTTGATCTGCACGCAGGAGAATCTCACCACAACCCCGCCACCGGTGGCTCACCGGCGGAGGAGTTTCCCTATTGGCGTGGCTTGGAAGAACTGAGCGGGACACCGGAGTTCATCGACTCCCTGCGCCGCGAATTTCCGCGTCAGGCGAGTGAGCTTAAGGACCCTGAAAGCCGCCGCACCTTTCTGAAGTTGATGGCCAGTTCCATTGGCTTGGCGGGGATCGGGCTGAGTGGCTGCATGCGGCAGCCCGACGAGCAGATCGTGCCCAATGTGCGGCAGCCGGCCGACCGCGTGCCGGGGAAAGCGCAGTTTTACGCCACCTGTTCCACGCTTGGGGGCTATGCCCGCGGCATCCTGGTGGAGAGCCACGAGGGCCGGCCGACCAAGATTGAAGGCAACCCGGAACACCCCGCGAGCATGGGCGCGACCGATATCTTCGGTCAGGCGTCGATTCTGGGGATGTACGACCCCGACCGGTCGCAGGATGTGCGGAAGGCCGGGTTGATCAGCACCTGGGGTGAATTTTCCAAGGCGCTGACCGCACAACTGGCGAAGCTTCGCGGGAAAAAAGGTGAAGGGCTGGCGATCCTCACTGAAACGGTGACTTCGCCGACGCTCGCGACACAACTGCGAGAACTGCTGCGTGAGCTGCCTTCCGCCCGCTGGTTCCAGTACGAGCCTGCCGGCCGCGACAATGTCCGGGCGGGCGCGAAGCTGGCCTTCGGCGAATACGTCGAGACGGTCTACCACTTTGGACAGGCGACGATTGTTCTGTCGCTGGACGCCGAGTTTTTGACGGGGATGCCCGGCAGCCTGCGCTATGCCCGCGAATTCACCGATCGCCGGCGGTTCGTGGCTCAACCCAAACACTTCGATTCCGGTGAAGTGTCCATCGACGGCTCCCACGAATTTCATCCGCCGATGAACCGGCTCTATGCGGCCGAAAGCACTCCCGGGCTGGTTGGAGCCACGGCCGATCACCGGCTGCGGATGAAGGCCGCGGATGTCGAAGGGCTGGCCCGCGCGGTGGCCGCAGAACTCGGCATCAAGGTCGCCGAGAACGCGACCACTCCCGGCAGCGTGCCGGCGGACTGGCTGGCGGCAGTCGTCGAGGACTTGAAGTCCCATCCGGGGCAGAGCCTCGTGATTGCCGGTGAAGGCCAGCCGGCGGTGGTGCATGCGCTGGTCCATGCCATCAACCAAAAACTGGAGAACGTTGGCAAGACGGTGGAATACACAGCCCCGGTCGAGGCGGAGCCGGTTGATCAACTGGCGTCGCTGACCGAGCTGGTCGAACTGATGCGCGGCGACAAAGTTCAGGCCTTGATCCTGCTGGGCGGCAATCCGCTGTACTCGGCCCCGGCCGGGCTGGAGTTCGCCAAGGCGTTCGACCGCGTGTCTTTCCGCGCGCATCTGGCCCAGGACTACAACGAAACCTCCTTCGCCGCGCACTGGCATCTCCCCGAAGCGCACGAGCTGGAATGCTGGGGCGATGCCCGCGCCTTCGACGGCACGGCGAGCATCCAGCAGCCGCTCATTGCCCCGCTCTACAGCGGCCGGTCACCCGTGGACCTGTTGGCGATGCTCCGCGGTCATCCCGAATGGTCCACCTACGAACTGGTCCAGCGCACTTGGAAGCAGGCTCTGGGCGAAGAGGGGTTCGAAGCCAAATGGCGGCGGGCGGTGCATGACGGAGTCATTGCCGGGACGAAGGCCGAGGCGAAGACCCCGGCCCTGAAGTTTGTGGATGCCGATCGCACCCCGGCCAGCCGCTCCGGGCTGGAATTGACGTTCGGGCCAGATCCCACCGTCGGCGATGGTCGCTTTGCCAACAGCGGCTGGCTCCAGGAACTGCCCAAGCCACTCACCAAGCTGACCTGGGACAACGCGCTGCTCATCAGCCCCACCACGGCGAAGCGGTTGAACTTCGTCAACGAGGATCTCGTCGAACTGGTGCTTGGCGGCAAGTCGCTACGGGCGGCGGTGTGGATCCTGCCCGGTCAACCAGACGATTCGGTGTCGCTCGCCTGGGGCTACGGGCGGACACATTCCGGCCGGATCGGTACCGGCCCGGGGGTCAACGCCTACCAGTTGCGGCCGAGCCACCAGGCCTGGTTCAGCGATGGGCTGGAACTGCGGGCCACGGGGACCAAACATCCGCTGGCGGTGACGCAGACGCACCACAGCATGGAAGGCCGTGACCTGATCCACAAGATGACGCTGAAGCAGGCGACGGAGGGCAGCCATCCTCCCTCGCACGTGCGGCAGCATCCAGAACATGAGCCGACACTGTATCACCTCGAGGATCCCTCGGCCGCGGCCTGGGGCATGGTGATCGATCAGACGACTTGCATCGGCTGCAATGCCTGCGTGATCGCCTGCCAGTCGGAGAACAACATCCCGATCGTGGGCAAGGAACAGGTGCGGATCGGCCGCGAAATGCACTGGCTGCGGATCGACCGCTACTACCGCGGCCCGATCGAGTCGCCCGAAACCAACTTCCAGCCGGTCATGTGCGTGCATTGCGAAAATGCACCGTGCGAACTGGTCTGTCCCGTGGCAGCCACGCTGCACAGCCACGAGGGCCTGAACCAGATGGTCTACAACCGCTGCGTCGGGACGCGGTACTGTTCTAACAACTGTCCTTATAAGGTGCGGCGGTTCAACTTCCTGGATTACAGCGGCGAACTCGGCCTGAGCGCGGTGCAAGCCCCCTCGCTCAGCCTGATGCACAACCCCGATGTCACCGTCCGCTCCCGCGGCGTGATGGAAAAGTGCACGTACTGCGTGCAGCGGATCCAGGAAAAGAAGATCGACGCCCAGATCCAGAACCGCGACGTGCGCGACGGAGAAATTCAAACCGCCTGCCAGCAGGCCTGTCCGGCCAGCGCCATCCTGTTCGGCAATATTCGCGACAAGAACAGCCAGGTGGCTCAACTCCGGCAGTCACCGCTGAACTATTCGTTGCTGGGCGAGTTGAACACGCTGCCGCGGACGACACACTTGAGCCGCGTGCAGAACCCGCATCCCGATCTGCCGATGCCGGCGAAGAACGACACGCTGCCGCTGAATCCCACGCTGCTCGACGAGATCGGGCACGAATCGGAGGGTCAGAAACCTGCAGCCCATGCACCGGCGGGGCACTAAACCATGAGCAAGAAAAAATCGCGACGCTCGCACGGTTCTGATCACTCAGGCCCTGAAGACCATGCCCAGAAGGGGCCGCAACACCCGGGGGATGCCGGCCACGCCGAGCATACGTTCGGGTCGGTGACCGACAAGATCAGCTCGATCGTCCTCACCCGCAAGACCTCGCGTGGCTGGCTGGGCGGGTTGTTGTTCTCGTGCATGCTGTTGATGGTCCTGATGTATGCTTCGGCGTACCTGCTGGCGCGGGGCATTGGCATCTGGGGCACCACGGTTCCGGTTGGCTGGGCGTTCCCGATCATCAACTTCGTGTGGTGGATCGGCATCGGCCACGCCGGCACGCTGATCTCTGCCGTGCTGCTGCTGCTGCATCAGGACTGGCGGACGAGCATCAACCGTTTTGCCGAGGCGATGACGCTGTTCGCCGTCTGCTGTGCGGGCATCTACCCGCTGCTGCACCTGGGCCGGCCGTGGGTCTTCCATTGGCTGATGCCCTACCCCAACACCATGGGGCTGTGGCCCAACTTCCGCAGTCCGCTGGTGTGGGACGTGTTCGCCGTTTCGACCTACTTCACCTGCTCGGCCCTGTTCTGGTACATGGGGCTGATTCCCGATCTGGCCTCGCTGCGCGATCGCGCCACGGGCCGGGCACAGCGCGTCATCTATGGCATGATGGCGATGGGCTGGCGTGGCTCAGCCAAGCACTGGCAGCGGTACGAGATTGCCTACCTGTTGATGGCCGGTTTGTGCACGCCGCTGGTGGTCTCGGTGCATAGCATCGTGGGCCTCGACTTTGCCGCGTCGATCGTTCCCGGCTGGCACACCACCATCGCCCCGCCGTACTTCGTCGTGGGTGCGATTCTCTCGGGCTTCGCCATGGTGATGACGTTGATGATCCCCCTCCGCGCTGTGTACCGCCTGGAGGATTTCGTCACCAACAAGCACCTCGACAACATGGCGAAGGTCATTCTCGCCACCAGCATGATGATGGCCTACGGCTACCTGTGCGAGGTGTTTTACGCGTACTACAGCGGCAACGAATACGAGCGGTATGTGACGCTGAACCGGGCGCTGGGGCCGTATGCCTGGAGCTACTGGGCGCTCTTGGCCTCCAACATCGTTTGTCCGCAGATCTTCTGGTTCAACTGGGCCAGAAGCAGCGTCCCGGTGCTGTTTTTCGTGTCGCTGGCGGTCAATCTTGGGATGTGGCTCGAACGCTTCGTGATCGTGGTCATCAGCCTGCACCGCGATTATCTCCCGTCGTCGTGGCGGATGTATTACCCCACCGTCTGGGACTTCGCGCATTTCCTTGGTTCCATCGGCCTGTTCTTCACACTGATGTTCCTCTTCCTGCGCCTGCTGCCCATGATCTCCATATTCGAGCTGCGCGAACTGGTGCATGAAGCGGAGGGCGAAGCATGAGCCGCACTCCTGTGCCAAAGCATCCGCTGTATGGCCTGCTCGGCGAGTTCGAGCATCCGGCGCAACTGCTGAGCGCGGCGGAACGGGCCTACCAGGCCGGCTACCGCAAGATGAACGCCTACACGCCCATCCCGCTGCATGGGTTGTCGGACGCGCTCGGACAGAAGCCGACGCGGCTGCCGTACCTCGTGCTGGCCGGCGGACTCTTGGGCGGATGCGGGGCGTACTCCATGCTCTACTACGCCTGCGCCATCAGCTATCCCTACAACATCGGCGGCCGGCCGCTCAACAGTTGGCCGGCCTTCATTCCGATCACCTTCGAACTGACGATTCTGGGCGCGGGTTTCGCCGCTTTCTTGGGGATGCTCGCGCTCAACGGCCTGCCGCATCCGCATCATCCGCTGTTTGAAGTGCCCGCCTTCAGCCTGGCGAGCCGCGACCGCTTTTTCCTCTCCATTCAATCCGGCGATCCGCAGTTCGACGTGGAAAAGACACGGACGTTTCTCGAAAGCCTGTCCGCGAAGGTGCATGAGGTGCCGCAATGATCTGTTGCCGCCGCATGCTCGCGGTCGTGGTCTGGGGGCTCGCACTCGCCGTTGCGGGGTGCGACCGTCTGGATATGTACGACCAGCCAAGGTACGAGCCCCAGGAACCCAGCGACTTTTTTGCCGACGGCCAGTCCTCCCGCCCCGAAGTCGCCGGGACCATCGCCCGTGGCTCACTCCATGACGACCTCCCGTTTCACACCGGGAAAGACTCCGGACAGGAAGTGAGCGAGATCCCCGAAGCCGCTTATCGTGCGATCTTTGACCGCAACCCCCACAGCTTCGGCAACAAGTTCGACAAAGCCGAACCGGCGCTACGGAAGGCGCTGCTCACACGTGGACGTGAAAGGTACGACATTTATTGCAGTGTCTGTCATGGGTTGACCGGTGACGGGGATGGCATGATTGTCCGCCGGGGTTTTTCGAAGCCTCCGTCCTATCATGACGAACGGTTGAAGCAGAGTCCCAATGGACATTACTTCGCGGTGATCACCGACGGGTTCGGAGCGATGGTAAGCTACGCCAATCGGATTGAAACGGCGGACCGCTGGGCGATTGTCGCCTATGTTCGCGCCCTGCAACTGAGTCAGGACGCCAAACTCGAAGACGTGGAAGCGAAAGAACAGGCGGCCCTCACGAATCCGCCCCAGGCACCTGCCACAGGGCCAGCCGATCCTCACGGCAAGGAGGCCCCATGACCCCCGCGCCGGATCTGAAGGATTTGTTAAACCGCATCATGCGGGTGGGGGCGTTGGTGTCGCTCGTCGCCGGGGTGTTGTGCCTGGCGGGCTGGTATTTCTGGCCGGAACGGTTTTACGCCGCCTACATGACCGCCTTCCTCTACTTTTTGGGCCTGGGCCTGGGGTCGATGGCGCTGGCCATGATCCACGGGCTGACAGGCGGCGGCTGGGGGCTGGCGATTCGCCGGATCCTCGAAGCCAGCTTCCAGACCCTGCCGTTGATGGCGGTGCTGTTCCTGCCCCTGCTGCTGGGCGTGCATACGATTTATGAATGGGCCGAGCCGGACTATGTCAACGCCCATGTGACGCTCGCCCGCAAGGCGGCCTACCTCAATGTGCCCGGGTTTCAAATCCGGGCCTTGGTCTGCTTCGGAGTCTGGCTGAGCCTCGCCGGCCTGCTGAGCTGGTTTTCGCCGAACAAAGAGCGCGATCCAGAGTCGCCGCGCAGCCAGTGGCTGCAGCGGATCAGCGGCTTCGGCATGGTCTTGTACGGACTTTCGGCCACCGTGGCCGCCGTCGACTGGGTGATGTCCCTGGAGCCCGAGTGGTTTTCGACCATGTACGGCGTGCTGCACATTGTCGGGCAGGCGGTTTTGGGCCTGTCCTTCTCGATCATTGTGGTCGTGCAACTGTCACGGTTCGAGCCCTGGTCGCGGTCGCTGACCCACGAACGGCTGAACAACCTGGGCAACATGCTGCTGGCCTCCACGATGTTCTGGACCTACTGCGCCTTCATGCAGTACCTGATCATCTGGCTGGGCAACCTTCCCGAAGAAAATGTCTGGTACATCCACCGGGGACACGGCGGCTGGCAGTATGTGTCGCTCGGGCTCGGTCTGTTCCATTTCGTGATCCCGTTCTTCCTGCTGCTGTCCAAACGGGTCAAACGCAGTGGCGAGAGCCTGATCCGTGTGGCCACGCTGATTCTGGTGATGCGCGCTGTCGACCTGTTTTGGCTCGTCGTTCCTGGCTTCCAGCATGGCTCGCAACGGACCGGTCTCGAGGTGTCGTGGATGGACCCGGTCGCCTTCCTCGCCATTGGCGGGTTGTGGTTCGCGGCCTTCGCCTGGCGGCTCTCGTCCACCATGCGCCAGCCACTGTACGACCCCGCCCCGCAGCACGGTTCACAGGGAGACCACTGATGAGCGAACTGCTGGACCCTTCCTCGCCCGACAAGCCGCCGCACGACAACCCAGTACCGCCTGTCGGTCACGAGACGAAGGACGCGAACCCGTGGAAGGTGATCATTTTCAGCGTGGGAGTATTCCTGCTGATGCTGGCCTCACTGCCGCTGGTCACCGCCATTTTCAATGGCATGGAAGCACAGGCGAAGCGCGCCGACCGCCCGCCCAGCCAGATTGCCAGCGACCAGACGCCGCCCTTGCCCCGGCTGCAGGCCACGCCGCGCACCGCCCTCAGTGAGTTCAAAGCCGAACAGCAGCAGCGGCTGACCACCTACGGCTGGAACGACGCCAAGCACAAGTCGGTCCATCTGCCGGTCGACCGGGCCATTCAGCTTCTGGCTGAGCGCGGCATCCCCGCGCCCAAGGCACCTGAAGTCCCGAAAGCGGCACCTTCCGCGAAAGGGACTGCCAAGGCTCCCGCAGGCGAAGCGGCGGAAAAACCCACACCGCCACAACCGCAGGCCAAGCCATGAACCCTGTCCGACTGTTTGTCACTCCAATCCGCGTCCGGCTCGGCCTCAACCTGACGTCCCGCATCGGCCTGCTGGCTGTCCTGCTGCTGGTCCCCCAAACCGCCGTGGCTCAGCGCTTCGCCACCGGGCCGGCCTACACGGCACCGGCCGGCAAGAGCCCCACTGCGGAACTGCTCAAAGACATCGGCATCGAACAGCACCTCAACCAGCAGTTGCCGCTGGAGGCCGTCTTCCGCGACGAAACCGGGAAAGCGGTCAAGCTCGGAGACTATTTTCAAAAGGGCCAGCCGGTCGTTCTGGCGCTGGTCTACTACCGCTGCCCGATGCTCTGCACGCAGGTGTTGAACGGTTTTTTGCACAGCAGCCAGGCGATCCCCCTGGAAATCGGCCGCGACTATCAGGTGGTGACCGTCAGCTTCGATCCGCGTGAAACGCCAGAGCTGGCCGCCGAGAAAAAGAAGCACTACACCGCCACCTATCGCAGGCCGGGGGCGGCAGAGGGCTGGCACTTCCTCACCGGAGACCAGGATTCCATTGAAAAACTGGCCACGGCGACGGGCTTTCGTTACCACTTCGATGAAAAAAGCGACCAGTACGCCCACGGCAGCGGCATCATGATCGCCACGCCCGACGGCAAAATCTCCCGCTATCTGTACGGGATCGAATATCCGCCGCCAGACCTGCGGTTTGGCCTGGTGGAAAGCAGCGAAGGCAAGATCGGCTCGCCCGTCGACCAGATCCTGCTGCTCTGCTACCACTACGACCCGCTGACCGGCCGCTACGGCGTGGCCATCTCCCGCGTCCTGAAAGCCGCTGGGGTCCTCACCATCCTGACCGTCGGCACATTCCTCGGCTGCATGTACCGCCTGGAACGCCGCCGCACACAAGCGCTCCGCGCATCGCTCGCCACTGCGAGCGATTAGGATCGGCCCAACAAGTCGCCGAGTCACTCCGTGACTCGAATCTTGGCTTGCTGGGCGGCGAGCCGGCGCGAGCCCTCCGGTGAGCCACGCGGCTCGATGGAGAGTTGCGCGAAACGAGAGCGGGAGAATGAACAAATTCGTGCCGCCAAAGTGGCACAGCAGGCCGAAATCGCCCGCGTCACCGCCGGCCGCCCCCAGCCCGGCACCCCCCAGGTCTACGATGGCCGCATCATCCCCCAGCCCCGTGGCTACTCGCTCGGCGACAACTGGCGACCGCGGTGATGCGCCGCTGTGGGGTGAACGCGGTCACGGGGTAGAGTTTCAAATTTGCTGACCGTCACGGATTTTGGGGCCAGTTCGGAGTGCCCCCTGTCCCATTGGTTGGTTCAATTAAAAGTCGCCACAACAGGGCAAGCTCCAACAGCCCGGGGCGAGTTGGCATTGCCGGTGACGCCCGGGGTATTCGGGGAACGCAAATGGCGCCGACCCTGTAGGGGGCGTTCATCATCCGCGCGTCCGGACACCTCGCCGCCCACAGGGCAATCCATCGTTGAACGGCCCCTTCAGGGCCGACGGCTCTCGTACGGACCGTTTCCCAGGCCGCCGGCGGCGCCGCCGCCTCTGGCCTGGGCTGACAGAAACGGCCCTTCAGGCCGGAATTGCTCGAACCGGGCCATTGAGTCAACGACACATCTAAATTAAGATTTTATCTTGACATTGTAGTTGGGATGGCGTACAGTAGAGTCTGTAGGTATGTCATGACATTCGGGTGGGTGAATTGCGATGAACTGCAAACCAATGGACGCGGCAGCAGGGGTGCAGGGCGGGGCTCAGGCGGCGGGAAGTGCGGAGCCAGAGACG
>JAKFUF010000023.1 GCA_021732845.1 Planctomycetaceae bacterium
CTGTCACCTCACGCGCCACCCCCGCCCCACCGCCCAATGTGGAAACGCCCATGTTCATCCCCAATGCAATAATATACCACAGTTCACATCACTGCACGATACGAATGTCCAGTGCGGATGTCAAGATGAAAGCGGAAACTTCGCAAAAAGTTTTGACATCTCTCTGCGATCCGTGACAGGGCGAGGGTGATGGAATATCACCGGACGGCTTGCGCCGTGCCGCTAATGCCGCTGTCGAATCCTGCCCCGTGGGGGCGGTTGGCCAGAGTCGGAGTCATATCGGTCGTCCGCGCGCGGTTTCGTGTTCTTCGTGCCTTTCGTGGTTATTCCTTCACGGAATGATGGTCGAGATTTCGTTCACCTGGTTCACTGAACCACGAAAGGCACGAACAACACGAAAGGTCGAACCACGAGTCGCACAATCCTCAACGAATGAGAAAACGCCGAGTTCAGGTCAATGGCTCCCGGGTCGATTTCGCCGTGCGAGTCTTTCGTGCCGGGGTAATATCGCGAGCCGGCTCATTGGCTGATCGACATTCCGAAAACTGACAGTTAATTTTGCCACGATCCTTACCGCGATGGGCTTTTCAAGCGGATGTTGCAGTACTGCACTTCAGACGTGTTGCTTTGCAGAACAATTCTTCCCGGACCGACCTCGCTGAATTCCGCATCGCTCCCGAGCGGTCCCGCCTGCGTGGCTCGCTGCCGCCAGTCCGGGCTCCCCTTCGTGCAGCTCAATACTTTCTTGCCATTCAGCCAATGTTCAATTTCCGCCCCGCGTACGACGATGCGGCCCTGGTTCCACTCGCCCGCAGGTTTTGAGGCGTCCTCGGTCGGCGCATACATGCCATAGATCGAAGCCGCAGCCGTTTTTGGGTTCCTCCCATTGGGATGCAAAACATTGTCTACGATTTGGTATTCAGGCGCTGCAGGATACGTGTTGCGCGTTTTGCCCTGCCACCCATAGAAAATTCCGCCGTTGGCACCCGGTGCCACCTTCCATTCAAAGTCCAGCTCAAAATCGGAATACAGGTCGACCGTGGCGATGGAGGTTGCACTGCCCGGGGTAACGATCGCTCCTTCCATGACTTTCCAGCCCGGCGGAAGTGCGTCACTGGTCAAGCCACGCCATCCGGCGAGCGTCTGGCCGTCGAAGAGTGGCTTTCCCTTCGGCTCAGTCACGTTGTCGGCGTTTGGCTGGTTTTCAGTCTCCGTGGCCGTCGCGTCGTCCGCGGACGACGGGCGGGCGCGCCCCACGAGCGTCTGATTCACCTTGATTTCCAGCCATCCGGCCAGAATCCTGGCGTCGATCGTGGCTGTCTCTGCGGAATTCAGCATGAATCCTTTTGTCTCGAAGTGAACCTGGCCGCGGCGCACGAACAGCGCCTTTTCACCCGGTGGCAGTGCGATTTCGTCACCCTTGTTGGCTGCTTTGAGAACGATGTCCGTCCCCTTGATCCCGATTTCGACCTGAGGGTCACGAATGTCGACACGAATCGTGCCGTCCCGTTCGGGCATCGAGAAAAAGATTCCACACAGGACCAGCAGTGCCAGCACACTTCCGCCGATGGCAGTCATTCCGATGCGTCCCTGCCACCACACCTGGGCCGTTTTTTTCTGAATGCGGGTCCGTGTTCGCCGGCTCGGGGCGGCGGGCTGCAGATCGGGGTCCGTATCCACAGCGAAGGACTGAAAGCCCTCCGTGGTTTCAGCGGCTGTGGCCACTGCGGGGGACTCGACCTTTGTCGCATTTTTCGCCGCTGCTTTTCCTGACGCGATTTTACCCGACGTCGTCTTTCCAGATGCGGTCGCCTCCATTCCGTGGAGAAAGGCGCTCAACCGGCTGTCTTCGCTGGGGCCGCTGGACACGGAGGGCAAGGTCGCCGACCGGTTCGAGCAGCGCTCCAGGCTGGCGATGACTTCGGTCATCGACTGATAGCGGGCCTCCACCGTCTTGGCGACCATCTTGTTGAAGACCGCGTCCAGTTCCGGCGAGACCTGCGGGCAGACGGCGCACAACGACGGGATGGGGCTGTTCAGGTGCATCATCAGCCGCTTCATCAGCGAGTCGGCCTCATAGGCCGCCTTGCCCGTCAGCAGATACCACAGCGTGATTCCCAGCGAATAAATGTCGGCCCGGGCGTCGGCGGTCTTTGTGTCCATCGCCTGCTCAGGGGACATGAAGTCCACCGTTCCCATGATCTCCCCGGTCCCGGTAAGTTGATCCTGCGTGCCTCCCGCCGAATCGAGCCGGGCCAGACCCATGTCCAGAATCTTGACCGTTCCCTGCGCATCCAGCAGCAGATTGGCCGGCTTGATGTCCCGGTGAATCACGCCCCGCTGGTGCGCATATTCCAATCCCCTGGCCGCCTGCAAGATGCAAGGGAGCGCCCGCTCGACCGACAGCGGCCCCTTCTCCTTGACCAGGGCGGCCAGGTCGGTCCCTTCGACGTACTGCATGACCAGAAAATGCGTGCCACCGGCATCATCGGCGTCGAAGGCGGTGACAATGTTGGGATGATCGAGCTTCGCGGCGGCCTGCACTTCCCGTTGGAAGCGGCGGGCCGCGTCGGCGTCCTTCTGAACGTTTGGGGACAGCACCTTGAGCGCCACCACGCGCTTCATCCGCCGGTGTTCGGCCTTCAGCACCATCCCCATGCCACCTTGGCCGAGTTTGTCCAGGATGAGATAGTTTCCCATCAGCAGGGTCTTCGCCTTGCCGGCATACGCCTGCTGGGCCTGATAGGCCGTCAACAGTTTCTGCTTCACCAGCAGCCGCGCCAGTTGCTCGGCGGATTCCAGCTTTTGGTCCGCGCGAAGGCGTGCCAGTAGCTGGTTGAGTTCCTCTTCGGCCAGCACCCCGCACGAGAGCAGTTGCTGCTGGAACTGCTCCAAAGAGATCGCCATGAACGTCATCCAAAAGCCAAGGCTGCTCGACAGCAATGCAGCGAAAAAATGGATAAGTGGCAGTATACCGTCGGAGACTGCGGGAAGCGCAAGGCCGAGTGGGAAAATTGGCGAGACTTCTTCGGCCGCGGTCCGAACCGTGGTGGGAAGCCAGTCGGACGTGCCTTGAACAGAGACACAAATCGCGGAAACTGTTCCGGCGCGGTATAACACACACGGTCACAGTTGAAAGACGATGTCAAGTCTGGTTCCAATGACGTTGAAATCATTCTGAACTCCGCCGGCGAACTGCCGACGGCCTCGAATAGTCCTTCGCAGGCGAAGAGCGCCTGCGGCTGCGATGGGCCTGAGCCACAGCTCGACTGATCACGTTGCGTCACTTTCGCACCTCCAACCGCAATGGCGGCAGGCTGCTGCGTGCCACCACTTTTTGGACGTTCGTTTCACACATCTCCGCGTTGACAATTCGGTTGTGAGTTTGAAGGGGCAGGGCACATGCAGGGACTTCGAGGACAACAGAGGCAGGTGTGCGGGTGGTCGATCGCTTTGGTTCTGCTCTCTGCCACCGCGACCCTGGCTCAGCCGGCGGGTACCCCGCCGGAAGGCATTCAACCCGCTCAACCCGTGAACGAAGAAGCAGCCGTCGAATACTTTGAAAAGCATGTCCGCCCATTGCTCGCGGCAAACTGTTACGCCTGCCATTCGGCGAACACGAATTCGCACGGGGGACTGCGCGTCGACGACCGTAACGGGCTGGTGGCTGGCGGCGGTCGTGGCGGCGCGATTGTGCCACACAAGGCGGCCGACAGCCTGCTCATCAAGGCGGTGGGCTACCAAGACAAGCTGAAGATGCCGCCCTCAAAACAACTGGCCGCCGAAGAGATCGCAATTCTAACAAAATGGATCGACGATGGGGCGGCATGGCCCAAGCCACGGCTTCCGTCTTCCGTTGGCAAAAGTGCCGAGGAGTATGAGCGGCTGCGAAAGCAGCACTGGGCCTGGCAACCGCTGAACTCTTCCGCTGTCCCGGCCGTGAAGGAACTGGCATGGCCACGCGATGACATCGACCGGTTCATTCTCGCGAAGCTGGAGGAGAATCAGCTTCCGCCGGTTGCCGACGCCGACCGCGTCCAGTTGGCGCGGCGGATCACCTTTGACCTGACGGGGCTGCCACCCACACCAGAGGAGATTGCGGCCTTTGTCGCGGACACCTCGCCAACCGCCGTGGAAACATTGGCCGACCGGCTGCTGGCTTTGCCAGCCTATGGCGAACGGTGGGGCCGGCACTGGCTGGACGTGGCGCGTTACGCCGAATCCACGGGCTCCGCACGCAATCTGCCGATGCCGCATTCTTGGCGCTATCGAGACTATGTCATCGACGCCTTTAATGCCGACAAGCCATACGACAAGTTTCTCCGTGAACAGATCGCCGGGGATCTGCTGCCGGCCACCTCGCCTTACGAGAAGGCCGAACAGCTTGTCGCCACCGGCTTTTTGGCGCTGGGCGTAAAGGATGTGAATCAGCGGTTCAAAGTGCGGTACATCATGGACAACGTCGACGAGCAGATCGACGTCGTGAGCCGCGCGGTGCTTGGTCTGACCGCCAGTTGCGCCCGCTGCCATGACCATAAGTTCGACCCGATCCCCACGGCCGACTATTACGCCCTGGCGGGAATCTTCCGCAGCACCGACCTCTGCGCCGGCCTGCGAAACAAAATGGGCGGCGGCGGACTGGACTATTACGATCCGCAGATGCTGCTGTCGCTCGGAACACAGGCCCCCACGGTCGCGGGCACCCCAAAGGTTCAGGCCGCCAAGAAAGCCTTTGAAGCGGCGCGGTCCGAATTCCTGGCACTGCGGGATGTGCCCGCCGGTGACGAAAAAGCGGCAGACGGCCGGCCCAAGCGGGCTCATGCCCGCGAGAAGATGCAGAAACTGCAGAACGAACTGGTCAAACTCAACGACCCCGCCATGCAGGGCCCCGTGGCGTTTGGTGTCCGTGATTCGAGCGCGGTCAGCGACACGGAAATCCGCATTCGTGGCGAGGCCGAGAAGCTGGGGCCGGTAGTGCCCCGCGGGTTCCTCGGGATCATCCAATACGAAGGCCAGCCCACCGTCAATCCAAAGCAGAGCGGGCGGCTGGAACTGGCCGCGTGGCTCACCAGCGACAAAAATCCGCTGACATCCCGCGTCATCGTCAACCGCGTCTGGCAGCATCTGTTTGGAGCCGGGCTCGTCAAAACCGTCGACAATTTTGGGACGACCGGCGATCTGCCCTCCCATCCAGAATTGCTGGATCATTTGGCGTCGAGATTTGTCCGCGAGGGCTGGTCCATCAAGAAACTGGTGCGCGCCATCGTGCTGAGCCACAGCTATCAGTTGAGTTCCACGGCAACCGACGCACATCTCCTTGCCGATCCGGCCAATCGCCTTGTCTGGCGGCACAGCCCGCGGCGGCTGGAGGCCGAGGAGATCCGGGATGCGATGCTCGCGGCGTCGGGAAAGCTGGATCCATCACGTCCGACCGGGTCTCCCGGGAAGGAGTTCAAGGTCATCGAACTGCGGAACAACGGTCCGGAAGCGAAAAAGCTGCTCGATCAGGCACGGGCCAGCAGGTATCGCAGCGTGTATCTGCCGTTGCTGCGTGGCCTGGTTCCCAATTCCCTGGAGGTCTTCGACTTTGCCGAACAGGGGATGGTGACCGGCAGCCGCGACGCCACGACCGTGGCTCCGCAGGCCCTGTACCTGCTCAATGACCCGTTTGTCGTCCGACAGTCGTTGAACCTTGCCGAGCGATTGCTGGCCCGGACGGACCTGGACGACCTCGGCCGCATTCAGGCGGTCTACGGGCTGACTTTGGGGCGGACGGCCTCGTCACCGGATCTGGACCGAGCCGTGGCGTTTCTGGCACGTTACGAAGGCGACTTGCGTCAACTGCAGGCCGAAGCCGAAGCGGCCAAACAGGCCAAGATTGCCGCAAGTTCCGCAGCGGCTGAGGGGCAGCCGGAAGCCACCGTCGGGGGGGCAGGGATGACGGACGCGGCAAAGCAGCCGGTGCCACCAGTGAATCCGGATCAGCCTGGCCGCACTGATGAACTGGCGCAGGAGGAAAAACTGGAGATTGCCGATCCGCGGACCGCGGCCTGGGCCAGCTTTTGTCAGGCGCTGTTTGGCTCGGCAGAGTTCCGTTTCGTGCGCTGAATGACCTTCTGAAATTCCGGGTTGAGCTGTCCGTCAGAGGTTTCGAACATTCGTCCTGGGCATTCCCGACCAAGCTACACACAGACGGTCGCGAGGTTCCTGCAAATCCTACATGCCGGCGCTTTCCGGCATATTTGACACTGACGACGATTGAAAATTGCGACACTCCACAACGGTCTGTCGGAAAATGAGTAACGTCAACAGGACCCTTGAAGCGACTGGTGCCGCAGCGATGTGCCGAGAGCATTGGCACGGTCCTTGCTTTATCCTTCACACGACGCAAGGATGAGTCGCAAACCGTGGCTCAATCGCGTCTTGGTTCACGACAGCGTCACATGACAAGAAGCATGTGGCGACGACTGCTCAACACGCATGTGAGTTGAGCCCACGCGTGCAGCGACGTCTCGCAGGCCCACTGATTTCTCAGTTGGGAAAAGCAATCGCGAGCGGAAAGCGCGGCAGACTCCACCCTAGATTGACTCCTGCGCATTTGCCGTAGTCTTTACGCCAACTGCATTTCGAACGGGCATTCCGTACAGAGAGCAGGAAATTCCGAAGGACATTCATGTTCTCCGGTGCTGCTCTCCAAACGCATGCTAGAGTTGCTGCAACGCGGGGGCCAGATGCCGGTCAGCCAGACCGGTTCACGTTCAGTTACGAGCAGCCGAATTTCAGCATATCGGACGGCGACCACGGTCGTCGGCTGCAGGGTTTACGCCATGGGTTTCCTCAAGCGATTTTTCAAAAATGTGTTCCGCGATGGGCACCCCCACGCCAGCACCAGCAGCTTCGAGAACCTCACCGAGGAGCAGCTCGAAGCGCACATGAAGGTTTCCCGCTACGGGAGCTTTCAGTTGACCGATGCGGTGCGGCCTTCGTTCGACCTGCAGGTTGTGCCGGAATCGGGCTACCGCCACGATTCGTACCATGACAAGGAAACTGGCACCGAGATCCCCGTGATCATGGCTTCGGCCTCGCGTGAAGTGCTGGTGGACCTGTTCCTGGACCTGCTCGATCCGCTGGGTTTCGAAGTCGACCTGGTGTTGGAGACGAGCCACGACCGGACGGGTCGCGGGCACGACGACCTGTACCGCGAACACATCGATCTGCCGGTGCTCAAGAGCACGCTGTACGACTTCGAGGATCTGCTCCTTGATGACGGCTGCACGGGCGTGGCGGTTCTCAACCCGAACATCCCGCTGGAAGTCCAATTCGACGAGCACAAGCTGCTGATCGTCTACGGTCAGGACCTCTCCGATTTTGAAGAGATCCTGCAGAATGCCGGACTGCCGCGCAACCCTGGCATCCGCTTCATCACCGAAGCCGAACACGTTCACTCGTCCAGCGATGATTTCGCCCGGCAGTTTGAACAAATGCAGTATCGGCTGGGACTGGACGACTGAACGGACGTGACTGGCTTCGCCGGTCACCCGCAAGGTGAACGAACAAGACACCGTCTGCGCGACTCTGCCTTCTCTGGAACGATGGATGAGCAGAGGACGCCGGGACGCGCAGCGGACCGCACCACACCACCATGATTCTACTCCCTTAGATTGACGACGAAGAAAAGTCAGAAGGCTAACATGATGCGCCTGCCTCAATGGACGACGATTTGCGTTCTGGGACTTTGCGGGTGTTCGACAACAGCGCCGTATCAACAAAACCGCGCGCCGACTCCCGCTCCGCTGCCCACCCCGATCAGCCCGCAGAACCCCGGGCCGCAATACACCCCGGGAGTTGGCGGCCCGACGTCAACGATGCCCGGCCCAGTCTTGGGGGTGCCGGAATCGTTTCGCGATCTCGACAGCGACCCAATCCGCTCGGCGGGTGTTTCTGCTCCCCGGCCGCGGTTCAGTGGCTATCGGGGAGGCGTCGATGTGACCAATGTGGGGAGTGGAAAGGCGACCATCGCCTGGAATGCTCGCGACAAAAGCACCCGCGGCCGCCCCATCGAATCTCTCACGCTGGGTGACGGCGACCGCCGGGTGGTCATCCTCGGCAGCCTGCATGGCAATGAGCCACAGAGCATTGAGATTGTGGATGCCTGGACGCAGTATCTGCTGGAACATCCAGAGGTCGTGTCCGGCCACACAATCCTGATCATTCGCAACCCAAACCCGGATGGCTCCTCCACCCAGTCGATCTTCAACGAACTGGGTGTCGACCTGAACCGCAATTTTCCATCCAGCAACTGGACGCTGCTGCCGCAAAACCGCAGCGGACCGCGTGTGGCGAGCGAAGTTGAAACCCGCGTGGTCATGCAGCGTCTGGAAGACTTTCGCCCCGAGATGCTGGTCCACGTGAAGGACTTTCGCGGCCGTTCAATGATCAACGCCGAAGGCGCTGCGTTTGAGCGAGCGCTGGCGATTGCCCGCGAATCGAATTTCAAGGACGCTCACGACCTCGGCAAAGCCACGTCTGGCTCGGTGGAATACTACGGCGCGACGCGGCTCAAATGCGCCTGCCTGACCCTGTTGATCAACCGGGAAGCCTCGGCGGCGACCGCCTGGAAGGTGAATCGTCAGGCGTTGTTGGCAACGCTGGCGGATGACACGCTGCCCGAAAAACGGGCTGGCAACGAAGACCCGGGCGATCCGTTCACCAATTCGGTCGGGTTCCACGGTCGCGGCCTGCAAGACGACGACCTGCCATTGCTCCCGGGTAAATCGGTCCCGCTGAATGGCCGTGGCACCCCGATTCCCAACAGCGGCTACTTCGAGCTGCCGCCTTCACCGTGAGGTGGTGCCAAGCCTGGAGGCGATGCTGCGGGATGGCCTCAGTTCCTGAGCCACGGTGAGCGGTGCGCGCTGATTTCACGCATCGTCGTTCTCCGTTCCTGCCGAAGAGCGGTGTCGTCTGTAACTCGCGGCTCTGGAGGACCAGAGCCCTCCCGCCACGCTGATCGCGAGCGGAAAGCGAACGGTTGGCAACGCTGGCGTGGATGAACAAGGGCGAAAACCCCGCAAGATTGCAATCGCGCCGACGCCAAGGGACAGTAAGGACGTTCGTGCGGCACTCCTCCGGATCGGCCGGAGAAGGAGTGCCAACGAACGCCTGCTGTCTCAGGAGTCGTCAATGATTCGCCGGACCCTGTCTGCTTTGTGCGTTGTGTGCGGTTGCCTGGCCCTGTCGGGCCTCGGAGTTTTCGCTGCGGAACCTCCGGAGATTCGCAGTCCGCAGACGCCCGCGCAGGAGTTGGCCTCGTTTGTTTTTGCCCCCGGATTCAAGGCGGAACTGGTCGCCGCCGAGCCGGAAATCGAAGCCCCCGTGGCGATGGCCTTTGGTGCCGATGGCCGGCTGTGGGTCGTCGAGATGCGGGATTACCCCAACGGTCCGGAGGAAGGTGAGCCACCGCGCGGCAGGATCAAACTGCTGACGGACACCGATCAGGACGGACGCTTCGAAACGGCGAAGATTTTTGCCGACAAGATCTCGTTCGGGAACGGCTTGCTGCCGTGGAAAGACGGCGTGATTGTCACCGCCGCCCCCCAAATCC
The DNA here is from genome assembly GCA_021732845.1 of Planctomycetaceae bacterium. Classification (GTDB taxonomy): domain Bacteria; phylum Planctomycetota; class Planctomycetia; order Planctomycetales; family Planctomycetaceae; genus JAKFUF01. Next base: position 9,605 of record JAKFUF010000023.1, read on the forward strand.
TGTGGCTCCGCGACACCGACGGCGATGATGTCTGCGACACGCGCGAAGTGCTGTTCGAAGGCTTTTCGGCTGGCAATCCCCAGTTGCGGGTGAGCCACCCGATTCTGGGGCTCGATGGATTTGTGTACGTCGCCAATGGCCTGCGCGGCGGTGAAGTGGTCCGTCCCGCGAAGGCTGGCGAACCGCCGGCGGAACCGGTCAAGCTGGCCGGCATGGACTTCCGCTTCAACATGCTGGATGGCCGCTACGAAGCGATCTCTGGCATGGGCCAGTATGGCAACACGTTCGACGACTGGGGCCACCGCTTCGTGTGCGACAACCGGCATCACCTGCGGCAGGTGGTGCTGGAGAGCCGGTATATCAAGCGGAACCCGTTCCTCGCCGTGGCCGATGTGGTCCAGGACATCTCCGCCGTGGAAGAGACCTTTGCCGGAGCAGGTGCGAAGATCTATCCCTTGAGCCGCAACTGGACAACGTCCAATCTCCACGCCGGAAGATTCACCGCTGCCTGTGGAGTGTTCATTTATCGCGGAAATGGGTTGCCGAAAGACTACTACGGCGCGGCGTTCACCTGCGACCCGACCGCGAACATCCTGCATGCCGAACATCTGGAACAGCGCGGCGGCTCGTACTTGTCAAAGCCGATGCAGGAGGGCCGCGAATTTCTCGCCACCCGTGACGAATGGTTCCGCCCGGTCTCGCTAACACATGGTCCCGATGGTGCGCTGTACTTGGTCGACATGTACCGCGCGGTGATCGAACACCCCGAATGGATGCCGGTGGAACTGCAGAAGCGCAAGGACCTGCTGCTGGGCCGGGAATTGGGACGAATCTGGAGAATTGTGCCCGTGGAGAGTGCGCCTGATGCCGCGAAGGCTGTTGCCGCGCCTGCATTGCAGAAGTTGAATGCACCCGAACTCGTGGCGCAGCTTCGTTCGCCAAACGTCTGGCAGCGCGAGACCGCGCAACGTCTGCTGTTGGAACGCGGCGTGGCTCAGGCTGTCGATCCCCTGCGGGCGGCGCTCACCGCACCATCGCCACAGACGCGTGTGCTGGCCGCCTGGCTGCTCGGTGGAGGTGCGAGTGGGAACGCATCCGCATTCTTGTCGCCAGACCTTGAGAAGCTGTTGAGCGATGAACACCCGCGGGTGCGGGAGCAGGCCATTCTGCTGTGGGAGAAGCGTACGACAATTCAGGAAGCCGGGAAACCCGTTGAAAACGCCGACTTGCTGCCGCGCGTGATGCAGATGTCCGACGACCCCGATTCGCTGGTGCGGATGCAGGTCGCCTTGTCGCTGGGGTTTTGCGGCCATTCCCCCAACGCACCGTTGCAACGGATTGGTGTCGCCTCGAATGATCTCTGGACGCGGACCGCCATACTCTGCAGTCTGACGCCGGAAACCGCAGGCCAAATGCTGGCTTCGCTCGGTGGAACGGCTCCGGTCACGAGTTTGTCGCCCGAATTCGCCCGTGAACTGGCGATCCTCGCCGTGGCTCGAAAGAATCCTGCGGAGGTCGCCCCGGTGTTTTCCGCCCTTCCAGCAGTCGGAGCCGACCTCAGGCTGACATTGCTCGGTGCTGTGGCGGAAGGGCTCCGGCGGCGTGGAACAACTTTGACCGCCTTCCTGCGTGGGTTCCCGGACAGTCAAAAAGTCGCTGCCGACCAGGCAACAGCGGTGCTGGCGGATGCGGCAGTTCAAGCCGGTGCTGCCTCTGCTCCTGGCACCGCCCGATTGACGGCGATCCAGTTGCTGAGCGAGGCACCGTGGGACATCGGCGGCCCAGTCCTGCTCAGGCTCTTCACCGAGGATCCTGCTCCCGAGATCCGTGCCGCAGCCGTTCGAGCACTCGGTGCCCAGTCCGACCCTGCCATCGGTGCGACGCTGCTTGCCAGTTGGAAGGCTTCATTGCCCGGATTGCGCCGGGAAATCCTTGATGCCCTGTTTCGCAACGGGGAGCGTATCTCGCTCGTGCTCGAGGCCATCGAGAAGGGTGACCTGAAGCCCGGTGACATCGATCCGATCCGCACCAAGCAACTCATGAGTTCCCCGAACGTCACCATTCGCGATCGGGCCAAGAAACTTCTGCAAGCCAGCGTGGCGGCCGCCGACCGGCAGCCAGTCATTGAGAAGTACAAGGCGGCCCTGGAGATGGCCGGCGATCCAAAGCGCGGCCAGGCTCTGTTCGCCAAGACCTGCGCGGCTTGCCATCGGATCGGCGAGACTGGCAATGATGTCGGCCCCAGCATCGCCGACACCCGCACCAAAACCCCCGCCGCGCTCTTGACCGACATTCTCAACCCGAATCAGGCCATCGATAACAACTTCGTTCAATATGTCATTGAAACGAAGGCGGGACGCACAATTTCGGGAGTGATCGCCGTCGAAACCGCGTCCAGTGTCACACTGAAACAGGCCGAAAGCAAAACTGAGACCGTCCTGCGGCAGGACATCGAAGACCTGACATCCACGGGCCAGTCGATGATGCCCACCGGCTTCGAGAACAACCTCAGCCTGGCTGACATGGCCGACCTGCTGAACTTCCTCAAAAACTGGCGGTATTTGGATGGCCTCACGCCGCTGGCGGGCGAAAAGTGATACAGCCGTATTCTGGGCGCAGCGGGAAACTCGATCGAACTCACCCCTTCTTCCCTCTGCCTGACACCCCTGTTCGTCATCTCCAACACCATCAACTACATTCCGGCGCTACCGCGGGAACGCCGCCGCTGGCGATAGAATTTCCTCACACAAAGGCTGTCCACCAAAACTCAAGAAACATCGGGTGACGTGTCGTGCGTCCGGCGTTCAGCCCCACTCGACGGGCCGGAGCCAGTTTGCCATCATACACGCCGAGGCAGCGTCACAACCGGCGCCGGGAACGGGCGGACTGTCGAGTGTCGATGTTGGACCCCTCAGGAACGATGATTCGATGGCCCATACTGGACTGGAAGCGTGGGTTGAGTCCGTGGCTCGGGAGACGCTCCCGGTCTCTGTCTACTGGTGCGACGGCAGCGAGGGTGAGAGCCACCAGTTGAACGAAGGGCTCGTCCGCAGCGGCGGGTTCATCCGCCTCAATGAAAAGTCGCTACCCAACTGCTTCCTCGCCCGTAGCGACCCGCGCGACGTGGCCCGCGTCGAGGAACAAACCTACATCTGCAGCCGCTCGCCCGATGACGCTGGTCCTTCCAACAACTGGATGGCACCCGACGAGATGCATGGGCGCCTGGCGGGCATCATGCAGGGCTGCATGCGCGGCCGCACCATGTATGTCGTCCCGTATTTGATGGGTCCCCCCGGCAGCCCGCTGTCCAAAGTCGGAGTCGAGATCACGGACAGCCCGTACGTCGTGGCCAACCTGCGGATCATGACGCGGATGGGACGTGTGGCGCTGGAAGCCCTGGGGTCGAACGGCACCTTTTCCCGTGGCGTGCATTCCACGGTCACGCTCGACCCCGCCCATCGGCACATCAGTCATTTTCCCGATGAAAACCTGGTGATCAGTTGCCATTCCAACTACGGCGGCAACGCCCTCCTGAGCAAGAAGTGCTTTGCACTTCGCCTGGCGAGTGTGCTGGCCCGCGATGAGGGCTGGCTGGCAGAGCACATGCTGATCTTGCGGCTGACCGATCCGCAGGGACGCCGCACCTACATCACCGCGGCCTTTCCATCGGCGTGCGGCAAAACGAACCTGGCGATGCTCATTCCTCCACCGCGCTATGCCGAGGCCGGCTGGAGGGTGGAGACCGTGGGCGATGACATCGCATGGCTCAAATTCGGCACTGATCGGCGGCTATACGCCATCAACCCCGAAGCCGGTTTCTTCGGCGTGGCTCCGGGCACCAGTTCCCGCACCAACCCGAACGCCCTTCAAACCTGCCAGTCCAACACGATCTTCACCAACGTCGCCCTCCGACCCGACGGCACCGTCTGGTGGGAGGGTTTTGGCGGTCTGCCACCAGATCAAGCCATCGACTGGCGGGGTCGCGATTGGACCCCCAACAGTCCAGAACCGGCAGCGCACCCCAACAGCCGCTTCACCGCTCCGGCACGTCAATGCCCCAGCATCGCTGACGACTGGGAGCGGCCGGAAGGCGTGCCGATCAGCGCGATGATCTTTGGCGGCCGGCGTTCCAGTGTGATGCCGCTCGTTTACGAAGCTCCATCTTGGCAATACGGCGTGTATGTCGGCGCGGCCATGGCCAGCGAACGCACCGCCGCCGCGGCGGGAAAGGTCGGCGAACTGCGACACGACCCGATGGCCATGCTGCCGTTCTGTGGCTACCACATGGGCGACTATTTTCAGCATTGGCTCGATCTCGGCCAACGGGGTGGCGCTGCCATGCCCCGCATTTTCCACGTCAACTGGTTCAAGAAGGATGCGGCGGGAAAATTCTTTTGGCCCGGTTTTGGCGAAAGCCTGCGCGTGTTGAAGTGGATTGCCGACCGCTGCCGTGGCGGGGGGGCCGCGACGGAGAGTCCAATCGGCTGGCTGCCGACACCCGAAGCGCTCGACACCGCCGGCCTAGACCTGCCGCCACATTCGCTGGATGCCCTGCTGCAGGTCAACCCCGAGGAATGGATCGCCGAGACTGACAGCCGCACGGCGTTTCTGGCACGATTTGGCGACAAACTGCCGGCCGCATTGTTGGAAGAAAACACGGCGCTCCGCTCCCGCCTGTAGCGTCGGCTTCAGCCGACAAGCGAGATCGTCGCCCTGACTCAGGATCGCGTCATCAATAAAAGGGAGTTTTATGTCGGCGTGTTGAGGAGCACAGAACAGCAGTTTATTGAAAGAACAGCGTCACCAAGGATGATCCCGGAGGGATCACAGCTCTTAGCCGGGGGTTGAGCGAAGTGTCGACAGACACGAAGCGACACCCCCGGCTAAGCGATCGTGACGAACGCACCCCGGCAGGGGTGCCAGCACCGTTCCTCGCCAGATGCTGCGATCCCTCCGGGATCGGATCATTTCCTGGTTCCTAACCGGGGGTGTCGCTTCGCTCAACCCCCGGCTAAGAGCTTTCATCCCTCCGGGATGATCTTTTGGCATCGTCGCCCGGGAGAGTAAATCGTTCCAAGAGTGCGACAGTTATTCTTTCTCCGACCCTCAGCTCCATTCAAACTACTCGTGCCGGAGCGCCTCAATCGGGTCCAGCCGCGCCGCGGCGCTGGCGGGATAGAGGCCGAAGATCACGCCGATGCCCACGGAGATGCCAAAAGCCAACGGCAGGCTTCCCCAGGCGATCTGGGGCTGCATGTCATTAAAAATCCGCGCGGTGTCGGACATGGCCCCAGCGGAGACGGACGTGTCGGTGGCAAACGAGGCCAGCCACCGCATGAGCGAGAAGGCCCAGGGGGTCGACAGCCCGAGCAGCACCCCCACGATGCCGCCCATGCCGGACAGGACGATCGTCTCCGCCAAAAACTGCTCGATGATGTCGCTTTGCTTCGCCCCCAGGGCGCGGCGGATGCCGATTTCGCGGGTCCGCTCCGTCACCGTGGCCAGCATGATGTTCATGATGCCGATGCCGCCCACCACCAGGCTGATGGCGGCGATCGAGCCGAGCACGATGTTGAAAATCTGCCGCAACTGATCGGCCTGTCGCTTCAATTCCAGCGGCACAACCACCGCGAAGTCCTTTTGCGTGTGAAACTTGGCCACGGTGGTCTGCACCAGGTCGGCGGTGCGCATCACCTCATCAATGTCATGGACGCTGAGCGTGATCTGGTTAAGTTCAACCCGTTCCGAATCCATGCCACCGGCTTTCGGAGTGAAGACTTCGTCACCGATGCGGACGCGCAGCGTCTTGATGGGAATGTACAGATCCTTGTTGAAGTCTTGAGCGGAAAGGCTGCCACCGATGCCGGCGGAGGCGGTGCGTTCTGCCGTGATGCCGATCACCGTGTAGAAAATCGAACCGACCTGGATGGACTTGCCCAGGGGATTTTCCAGGGGGAACAGTTTTTCAGCGATTTCCGAGGCCAGCACCACATAGTTGGCCAGGGCGTCGTTGTCGGCATCGGAAATGAAGCGGCCGCCGCGCAGCCGCAAATGGTTGACCTCCAGATAGTCGGCGGTGCAGCCCACAAGCCGCGCGTTGATCGCCAGCCGCTGATAGCGGGCTTCGCGGGGGATTTCACGGATCGGCAGGGCCTTGCGGATCGAGGGGATCGTCAGCATGATCCGGTCGTAGTCGGCACGGGTCAGGCCATAGCGTGGCATCCCGCGCATGTTCTGATTACTGGACGATTCCTCGATCGGCTTCACGCTGCGGACGATGATGTTTGTCGCCCCCAGCTCCACGATCTGCCGCTGCGCCTGGTTGCTGGCCCCCTCGCCGATGGCGAGCATGGCGATGACGGAGAAGACACCGAAGACGATGCCCAGCATGGTCAGGCCGGACCGCAGCTTTTGGAGCCACAGGCTCTTGAGGCCGAGCAGAACGGTGCGGTAATAACGGGCAAACATGAGGCGGGACTTTGGGCGAACGTTGGAGGCGGGAGTCGCGGCTTGTGAGGGAATTTCAAATTTCAGATTTCAATTTTAACAGTAAAATACTTTTTATCGAGATGTGGACCAGAGGGCGTCCTTCAGAAGTCGTCTTTGCCGCTCTTAGGATTTCAGATCTCAAAGATAAAGGGCGCGGCAAAAATAACTGTCGGTTTTTGACGCACCATCCAGCCAATGAGCCGGCACGCGTTAGCGTCCGGTTTGGACGTTTCCCGGAACCGGACGCTAACGCGTGCCGGCTGATGGAGCTATCCATTTCGGGCAACCAACTCCAAATCAAAATCACCCTGTTATTGTTGCCGCGATCCTAAAGTGAGCAATTCCGTCTCAAGAAGAATTCAGTCAACTCGCGTTGGTGGACTTTTATGAGATCTGAGATTTGAGATTGTTTTGTCCTCGCCTCAACTCTGCAACGAGGCATTCAAAAATCCCCTAATGGTGCAAGGCGGCTTCGGCGGCGAGCCGGTCGGCGGTGAGCGTCTCCCGAAATACGAGGCCGTCGCGCATCACGATCTGGCGGCGGGCGTGGTCGGCAATGTCCTGTTCGTGGGTCACCATCACAATTGTGCGGCCTTCGGCATTGAGGGCGGTGAGCATCGCCATGATTTCAACGCTGGTGGCCGAGTCGAGGTTTCCGGTGGGCTCATCGGCAAGGATGATTTCGGGATCGTTGACCAGAGCCCGAGCCACGGCAACGCGCTGCTGTTGGCCACCGGAGAGCTGAAACGGCCGGTGGTCGAGCCGCTCTGCCAGACCCACCTTTTCGGCCAAATCCTGGCAACGACGTTTGTCCTGGACCGACAGTGGCTTGTGACCCGGGCGGTAGTGAAGCGGCAGCTCGATGTTCTCCAGCACGGTGTACTGGGGAATCAGGTTGTAGGACTGAAAAATGAAACCCAGCAACTGGTTGCGGACCTGTGACAGCTCGCCATCGCTGAGATTGGCCACATTGGAGCCACCAAGCAGATATTCGCCGGAGGTTGGCCGGTCGAGGCAGCCCAGCAGATTCAGCATGGTGCTCTTGCCGCTGCCCGAGGCCCCCATGATGGCCACGAAGTCGCCGCGGGGAAAATCGAGGGTCACGCCCCGCAGCGCCTTCACGAGGTGCGACCCCAGCAGGTAGTGCTTGTGCAGGTCGCGGATTTGGGCGGCGTAGGACATGCAATAAAAGAACTCGAAGGAAGTTGCGGTGCTGAGTGGGTGATCCCCATGGCTATTCGCCTAGTTCATTTAACCAGCGATCCAACTGGTCGATATCCGTGGTTGTCGGCAGAGCGTCCAAGATATCCTGCCGTTGGTGCAGTGTGGCGAACATTCGCACGCTCTTCTGCAGCAGGCGTAGTGTCTGCCCTTGTTCAACGTCCCGCTTTTGCAGTTCGGCGGTCTTTTCCGCCAATTGTGCTGCACTCTTCAACAGCTCGGAATCCTTCTTCGCCAGCTCAGTTTGATTCTTTGTCAGCTCAGTGTCCTTTCGCCTGAGCTGCGTATCCATCCTTCTCACGCTGGCCTGACTCTCGCGCAACTTGAGGCCCAGCTCTCCGGTCAGGTCCAGGAGTTCCTGCTGGTGCCAGAAGCGTGTCCAGCCATCCAGCAGGGCGACCTCCAATTCAATCTCTGGAATCTCGAACCGTCCGTTGGCGTTTTTCTCCAGGATCACGAATGACTTACCATCGTGCCGGAAGATCCGCAGGTCATTTCGGTCTGGATCGAAAATCAGCGCGTAAGTGGGACGGATGAGGGCTTCATGCTTGCGGAAGTTGAGTTCGTAATCCTTCCGCTGCCCGTTGGGAGACACATACTCCAGCACCATGAATATTGGATGGTGGTGCTCGATGACGTAGTAGCCCTTGTCCTCGATCGGCTCCGCCGACAGCACCAGCATGTTGTCGGGACAGACGCGCAGGATCTCCTTTTTCCCCGACGGCCCGACAAAGGGTTCCATCACCAGCAGCTCGTTGTAGCACTGCACGCCCGGGCGCTGGATTGCGAGCAGATCGAAGCTTTCCAGCGTGATCTTGCGCTGCGTGGCCTGAGGGGTGGCTTCCATCAGGTTCTCGATCGTCAGACTTTGCTGATATTCATCGGCGGCATGATCGTAGTCCGCGATCGTCGGAAAACGCGGGGCAGCCGGTGGCAGGATGACGGTCATGGTGCAGTCTCGCGCTCAAACTATTCCGCTCCCGTGGCTCCGCCGCCACCGCGCCGTCCTTCGCCACGCGGGCTGTCCTCGGCACCCGGTCCGCGGCCTTCTCCCCGCCCACCGCCGCCCCCACCCGCAGCGCGGAAGGCGGCCGATGCCTTGGTCCATTCGTCCAGATCCACGAACTTGTCGCCATTGGCGTCCATCGTGGCGAAGCGGTCCTTCATGAACGCTGGGGCTTCGGACTCTGACATCTTACCGTCGCCATCAGTGTCAATCCGCTTCATGAAGGACGCGGGATCGGGAGCACCGCCAGCGCCGGGGCCGCCTCCCGTCTTCTTGCGCTTTTCGGCGCGGTCCTTCGTTTTGGTGTCAGCAGCGACATCACCTGAGGCTGGCTTGTCACTCGTTCCGCTGCCGGCCGGAACTGCAAGCGGTTCCTTGGGAGCCTCGGCGGGAACCTCAGATTCCAGTTCGATCATCATGGAAGACAATGCGGCACGCGGATTCTGGACCGCCAGCTCGCCGGCGGTCAGGCCGTCCTTGACCTCCACGTGGCTGTCGTTGGTCCGGCCGATTTTGACTTCGCGGCGTGTGACCACAGGTCCCTTCGCCACGAAGACGAAGTGCCGCCCCCCACGTTCCACGATGCACTGAATCGGAATGAGCAGGGCATTCGAGATCGTGTCCACCAGGATCTCAACTTCCGCCGTGAGCCCCGGCTTCAGGGAGCTGCCATTCACCTCCGCTTCGAGAATCGCCACCGTGGTGGAGTATTCCTTCAGGTTCATGTTCGGCCAGTTGCCAGAGAGCGGCACCAGCGAGACCGTGTCGACCTTTCCGGAAAACACCTTTCCAGGCTGGGCATCCACACGAATGCGGGCGGGCAGGCCCTCTTCAATCAGGTCGATCTTGGACTCATGAATGCGGGCGTTGACCCGCATCCGCGAGATGTCCGGCAGATTGATGATCGCCTGCCGCTCGCGGACCATCGCCCCTTCCTGGATCATCGGTTCCTGAGATCCGCCACCGCGGCCGCTTTGCTGGTTGGCATAGACCACCAAGCCTTCCTGCGGGGCGAACAGCTTGCACGCCTCGATTTGCTGGTTGAGCCGTTCCAGCTTGGATTTCTCGACGGAGGCGGTGAGTTTTCGCGATGCCAGATCAGCTTCGCACTGGGTCAGTGCGGCTTCGCCCTTGCGGCGGACCCGTTCCAGTTCGCGAACGAACTCTTTCGCGTTGGCTTCCTTCTCTTTAAGCTGCCGGACCGACTCGAATTCCACCAGGACCTTCAATTTCTCCAGCGCGGCCTCATGATTGATGACAGCTTTTTTCTCGGCAATACGGTCGGCCTCGACGGCGGCGGGGGTCGCATACCCCTTGCTGGCGATGCGTTTGGTGAACTCATAGGACTCTTTGGCTCGGGTGACTTCCTCGCTGGCCAGCGCGATTTCGCCTTCAATCGTGTTCTTCAACTGCTTGAATTCGCCTTCCTGATATTTCGTCAGGTCCAGCACCGCCAAGTCCAGCTTGAGCTGTGCCGCGGCAATGTCGCTTTCGTTCTGCGTCCGCTGGATCGCCAGGGCTTCGACCGCGGCCATCTCGGCCGCTTCGGCCTGCTTCACCACGATTTGCTGCTGGGTGTTGTCCGTCCGCAGTTTTGACGAATCCAATTCGACCAGCAACTCCCCTTTTTTGACGCGGATTCCCTCCTCCACGATCTTGATGATCGCGGTGGAACCCTCCACTTTGCTCGTCAATTGAACGTTGGCCGCGCTTTCCAGGCTACCGCGTTCAATGACCTTGATATCGAGGGTGCCGCGGAACGCGGGCGTGACAATCTGGTTGGTGGCCTTCTGGTCCGAAAACCAGCCATTCCGCATGCCGATCACCGTCACGGTGACGACACCCGCCCCCATCAGTCCGAGGACGGCCAGCACCACCGTCATCGACACGCCCCGCCGCGGGCTACCGGCGCGGCGTGACCGGCTTTGGCTGGACACGCTTGGCCGTCGCAGGGCGCGCCGCGTGGCTCGATGGCCAGTCGGCAGTCTGGACTCGTCGTCCGCCTGAATATCGCACGGCGCTGGCTGGCTGGACCGCACGGTCGACATTGGGCGGAGGCAATTCATCAGCCGGTTGGCGAAGTCCATTTTCATTCAACTCCTGCGCGGGAGGGCCGGGCATCGTGGCTGGGTCGTCCGGACCTGGCACATCAGTACCAGCCCCTTCGTACGACTCGAACAGCGACAAACCGGAAGCTGCGGAAGCGGGGATCAAGGTGGGAGGATCGACCAATCGCAATTCGGGCAGCATGACACCGCCAGCTTGGATCAGCCGATCTTGATAATAATTGTCCGTCCAAACACCACGTTCGTCAATCTGCATTATCCCCATGTCACGGTGGATATTCAGACGGTTTGTCTCGAAATTCACCCAGATCTGAATCAGATTGTTCTGTGCGGAGAGAATGGCACTGAAACCCTGCAGTAATTGCAGGCCCTGCTGGCCGCTGTTGTTGTTGGCACCCTGCCGCAACGGCGCGTTGGTTTGTTCGGCCGTTTGGTCGTACTGCAGGGCGGCGATGCGGGTCTGCTGCTTGGCGACAGCGAAGTTTCGCTTGAGGACCGTCAGTTGACGCCAAGCGTTGCGGATGTCCAGTTTGACCTGGTCTTCCTGCCGCATGTAATTACGCCGTGACCGCTGATAATCGATGATTGCCGCACGGTAGACGTTCCGCTCGCGGACCAGTTGGATCGGCGTGGTGAACTGCAGTCCGACCTGGTAGTCACTGTTCATCGCCCGGAAATCGAGCGGGTTGTCATTGAGCTGGCCGAGGGTCCGGGTTCCAATGCTGCCCTGAGCCACGACGTTCATGGTGGCCTGCAACTGGTTCGCGGCAATTTCCATGCGGCGGCGGGCGTCGACAACGACGCTGCGCTGGTTCATCAGATCAACGCGGTTTTCCAGGGCAGTGTTGACGGCGTCCTGCAGGGGCAGGCTGTAGGGGTTCAGCGGGATGACCTCGACCCGCAGGTCGACCTGCACGCGGGCCAGGCCCTGCGTTTCCTTATAAAACGCTTCCTGCAGCTTGGTGAGATCTGTGCGAAGAGCTTTGCGCGCTTCCAGATCCTGCTTGCCATCCTGCAGGAGTTTGAGCAGCGTTTGCAGCCGGACTTCGGCCGCCGCCAACCGCTCCAGAATCTCGTTGAAGATGAACTGGTCTAGTTCGGGATCGTAAACGTAGGCGGCTGGATCAGTCACGTCCGTATCAACCGCCGTGGACGACTCTTTGCCGTTGGACTTCAACTGCTTCCGTACGGTGTCGAAGTCATTCTGGATCACATCAAGGCCATCTCGCCGCAGTTGCAGGCGCAACGCGTCAAGTTTCTCGGCCACTTTCAGCAGTTCGGCGTTGGACGGGTCGTCCTCGTTGATGGCCGACACATCCCGGATGTAGAAGCGAAACGCATCCTGCAGCGCCACCAGCCGCGGATCGATCAGCTCAAAGGGTTTTAGCATCGACTTGTCGATCGTGATCAACGTGTCGGTGGGCAGCCCCAGGGCGAATTTGAAAGTATCGATGCTGCTTTGCAGTTGAATCTGCTGATTCGCCAGTTGAATCCGGCTGTTGGCCAACTGCGTTTCAATCTGGGCAACGTTGATCGTCACAACTTCCAGTCCGGCCCGCTGGGCCAGCCTGCGAACCGCTTGGGTAAATTCGACATTGTCGGTGGCAGCTTCGATCTCCCGGAGTTGAGCTTCGGTCAGGTCGCCACGGAGGCGCAACAATCCCGCTTCCTGATCGAAGGCAAACTGGCCCTGGACAGAGGGAGGAAATGTGAAGCCCGGTGGCAGGGCGAATGTGTCATTGGGACCGGGAACCGACGTGAATGACACTTCGTTGCGCGCCTCTTGCGAGGCCTGAGCCCGCAGTTGGGCCAACTGCTGCTCTTGCAGTCGAATATTGAACTTCAGGTTTTCAATCGTCTGCAACTGTCCGAGCAGACTCAAGTAGCCGTTGCCGGCGAACTGCCCGCCGACGCCAGAAACACCGGCGCTGGAGCGAGTTCCAGCGACGATGTTGGTGAAGAAGCCCATCCGATAGCGCGAAAAGTCGCGAATCGCGTACAGCACCGACCGCTCGGCCTGGGTCAAGTTCTCCAGGGCGAACTTTCGTCCGCCATTGCGAAGCAGTGGTTGAACCAGCGAGTACGACAGGAGTGACTGCGTATTGCTGTTGTTGGGACCGGAAAAGAGCCACAGGGTGTTGTTGGCGAGTTCGGCGGCGAACTGCCCGCCCGTCGGGAAGAATTTGTTGATGCCAGCGCGATTCGTGGAGGTCAGATTGCTGAACCGCCCGGGGGCCGCATCGAAGTTCAAATCGCTGCTGGGCGCGCGGTTGCTGATGCCGAAGAACTGCACGTCAAAGCGGAACCGTTCAAACGTCAGAGCCAAGGACGTCAGGTACAGGTTCTCGAGGTCGGTCTGGAACTCGCGGCTGTGCCGGTAGGACAGACCCAGCGATTCTTCGAGCGTGAGATTTTTGATTTCCGGCAGAGTTCCGCCGGTGGAATAATTGCACGTCACGACCGACTCGTCGCCGCCGTAAGGTTCCAGCCAGGCAGGATTTTCGACTGTCGGGATGTCACCGTTGTCGTGCCAGTGCTTGGAGCCCCGCATCCCATACACCCAGTGCATGTACTCGTGCGATTTGGGGTCATCGGGCGGCAACGGCGGTTTGTCCGGATCGTACGGATCATAAAACCGGCTGTTGGGGTCAGGCGTCAAATCGACCCTCGGGAGTTCCCAGCGAGGATCTGAAAATTTGTCCGCCATGGCAGTATACGTCTTTGTGTCCGCCTGCTCACGCCAATGCTGCCGCGTGCAGCCTGTCACGAACAGACTCAGCGCCAGCGCGCCGAGGGAGAGCGTCAATCCACCGTGGCTGAGGAAGCCATACCAATTCACCAACCGGCTCTTCACGTTGCGGTTGGCCGCACCATTGGCCGACCGCGACACCTTGGATGAGCGCATGGACGAGAATCCACAGTCCAAAAACGTGACTCTCCGGTCACAATCGAGGAGAGACGTTTCTAACTTCGGAACTCGTACAGGCAGCCCTCAAGGAGAAAACGACAAAGGCGTTCAACCCGGCATGACCGGAAAAGTCGAGTCCATTCAAACTTCCCAGCTTTCCGGCTGAACGTGAATTGCCGTCATTCTGAAAGTGGCCGCGAGTTCGCCTCAAGTTACAGCGGTAGAGTGGGCTTCAGCCCACACGCCGCATGGAAAGTGATAACAGCACCACCGCAGGCGTACCAAATTCACGCAGCCGTCTCTAAAGTGCATTCACGGGCTGGCATGTTTCTGGTGAGTGATCTGTCCGTGACACAAGTTGCTGGCAACAGCACCTGGAAATCGGCGGTCGCTGGTTCGGGGCAACCCCGAAGGTTTGAGATTGGCAGGAGAAGTTCGTGGCGTGGGCGTGGGACCGCTCCACGGTCGATGGCTCACGCTTCACAAGACATGGCGGAGCGTGCCAGCCCGTCTTGTCGAGATGAGTCTCCGCCGGGACAGGAATGAGCACGAGCCATTTTTTCGCGATCGAAGAGGCCATTCTTGGCGGCCCCTGGGAACGCTCTGCCATCGAGGCGCGGCTCCGCACAATTCTGAAGCCGATCGGCCGGGCCACATGGGTCAAACCGATCACGCGGCGGGTGTGGATCACTTATGGAACTTCCGTCCTTCCGCCGCGCCGCCATCTGCTCCACCGCCTGCTCGTTCAGGACTACTGGATCCGCTTCAAACTGGCACGCTTGCAGGATGATTTAGACCAGATTGAACCGGACCAGTTGTCGCTGCCCGACAGCCTCTTGCTCCCTCCGGCGGTCATGACCCCGGATCCGCGCCTCCCGCCGCTCGATATTCCTGCACTTCCCACCGGTGGCCAGCTTGCGGCGTGGCTCGACCTCACCCCCGGCGAAATGGACTGGTTCGCGGACCAGTTCGGCCAGGAGCGCCAGCGCCCCGCAGGACCGCTGCGGCACTACCGCTACTTGTGGAGAACCAAGAATTCCGGTGGCCTGCGGCTGTTGGAGAGTCCGAAGCCACGGCTCAAGACGATCCAGCGGGCGATTTTGGATGGAATTCTGAGCCACATTCCGCCGCATGCCGCGGCCCATGCGTACCGATCCGGTCGCTCGGTCCGCACGGCTGTTGCACCGCACGCCGGCCAGCGGGTGGTGCTGCACGTTGACCTGCGGGAGTTTTTTCCGTCGATCACCGCGGCCCGAGTGTTCGCTGTGTATCGCACAGTAGGCTTTCCCGAGCGCGTGGCCCGCCTATTGACCGGCCTGTGCACGAACTCCGTGCCGCACGACGTGTTGCGAACCTTGTATCCGCTCAACGCCGCCAGCCGGGCGACCGAGCGTCTGCACAGCCGGCCGCATCTGCCGCAGGGAGCACCGACATCGCCCACACTCGCCAATTTGTGCGCGTACCGCCTGGATGTGCGGCTGGCCGCTCTGGCACAAAGGACCGGAGCGGTTTACACGCGGTATGCCGACGACCTGGTCTTTTCCGGCGGACGCGAACTCCTGCGCATGCTGCCGCGCTTTCGAGTTCTCGTCTGCGCGATCGCCATCGGCGAAGGGTTCGAGATTCGCCGCCGCAAGACACGCGTCATGGTCCGGGGAGGGAGGCAGCAACTCGCGGGAATCGTTGTGAACTCGCATCCCAACATCCCTCGGTCCGAGTTCGACGCGCTGAAGGCGCTGCTCTTCAACTGTATCCGGTTTGGACCCGGATCACAAAATCGCGATGAACATCCACACTTTCGCGAACATCTGCGGGGGCGGATTGCGTGGTGGGTGCAGGTCAATCCGGTCCGCGCCAAGAAGCTCAGCCTGTTGTTTGACAGGATCGTTTGGGACGAACCTTCAGCGGGCAAATGAGCCGGCAAGTCGAATTGCAGACCAGCATCACTTGTCGACGGACTCACACTCCACGTGGGAAAGTGTAAGATTGCGGTTCGAAGGCCAACTCCCCCTGGCAATTGAGGAACGACAATGAGAATTGGAACGTGCGTCTGGTTGTTCCTCGCGCTGCTCTTGCCCACCGAGAACCTGCTCGGTGCCGATGGCTGGTTTGACTTCACGCCCGCGGCTGAGGTGAGCAAAGACAGCACAATCGGGCTGCGGAGACTCAATGAGGCCTTCGCGGGCGAGCATGGTTTCATCTCCGCCAAAGACGGGCAGTTCGTTCACAGCCAGACAGGCAACCCCGTGCGGTTTTGGGCGGTCAACGGACCTCCCGAGTCCGTGAAGGGTGATGATCTCAAGCGCTGCGCCCGGCTGTTGGCACACTATGGCGTCAATCTCGTCCGTGTGCATGGCCCGCTGTTCGACAAGCAGGGGGAAGTCGATCCCGCGAAAATCCGCCGGGCGCAGGAGATCGTCGCCGCGATGAAGGCCGAGGGGATCTACACCCATTTCTCAATTTATTTCCCGCTATGGTTTACGCCGGACGCGAAACTGCCGTGGCTCAAAGGCTACGATGGAAAGCAGCATCCATTCGCCGCTCTGCAGTTCAACCCGGAGTTTCAGGAGAAGCATCGTGGCTGGTTGAAAGCGTTGCTGACGACGAAGAATGAGCAGACGGGAGCCACGCTGCTCGACGACCCCGCCGTGTTCGGTGTCGAACTCCAGAATGAGGATTCGTTCTTTTTCTGGACCTTCAATCCCCAGGCGATTCCCGACCCGCAGTTGCAGATCCTCGAAACCCGCTTCGGCGCGTGGCTCACCAAGAAGCATGGTTCACTCGGCAAGGCCGTTGCCAAATGGAAGGGGCTCGTGACCCCGCGCGATGTCCCCGCGGAAGGCCGGCTGGGATTTCGACCCTTATGGAACATTGCCCACGAGAAGACGCCACGCGACCAGGACACGGCGCAGTTCCTGCTGGAAGTGCAGACCGAATTTTATCGCAGCAACTACGACTTTCTGCGCAAGCTCGGATTTCGCGGCCTGATCCACGACAGCAACTGGGCCACCGCCGATCCAGAAACGCTTGGCCCGCTGGAGAAACTGAGCTACACGGCTGGCGACTTCATGGATCGGCACGGTTATTTTGAGTGCCACCACGAGGGGGACAATGCCGCCTGGTCGATTCGCAACGGCCACACCTACATGGATCGCAGCGCCCTGCGGTTTGAAGCTTCGGAACCGGGCAAGCCACGGCAGTTTGTGCATCCCGTCATGGACCCGCACTACGATGGGAAGCCCTCCATGATTTCCGAGACGACGTTCACCCGCCCCAACCGGTACCGCTCGGAAGCCCCGCTGTATTTCGCCGCCTACGGAGCACTCCAGGACAGCAACTGCATCGTGCATTTTGCCTTCGATGGCGCGAAGTGGGAGGTCAAGCCGGGCTACTTCATGCAGCAGTGGACACTGGCAACACCGGCAATGCTCGGGCAGTTTCCGGCCGCGGCATTGATCTATCGGGAAGGGCTGGTCTCGATGGGAAGCGTGCTGGTCAGTGTGCGACTCAACAAGAAAGACTTGCAACAATTGAAGGGCACCCCATTGCCCCAGGATGCCGCCTTCGATGAACTGCGGCTGAAGGATGTCCCCCAGGGGCAGCAGGTCAAACCCGGCCAGCGGCTCGACCCGCTGCTGCACTATGCCGGGCGGTCGCAGGTCCAATTTTCGGACGAGCCCGGACGGGTGTCCGTCAAAGATCTGAAGCCGTTCGTCAACCACCAGGCCCAGACGGTGACCAGCACCACGGGCGAGTTGAAGCTCGATTACGGCAAGGGGCTCTTGATCATCAACGCGGACAAGGCCCAGGGGATCAGCGGCAATCTCAAGGCTGCCGGCACCACGAAACTGAAGGCGCTCACGATCACCTGTGAAATGGACCTGGCGCACATTGTCGCCGTGGCTCTCGATGATCGTCCGTTGAATTCCTCACAAAAGATTTTGGTCCAGGTGATGTCCGAGGAACAGGGGACCGATTTTGCGACCGAACCTGTGGATGCGACGACCCGCCGGATTACGAACATCGGCCACGATCCCTGGCAGGTCAAACGTCTGCGTGGCTCTGTCGCGTTTCAGCGTCCCGATGCGGGACAGCTCAAGGTCACGGCACTTGACGCCGGCGGAGAGCGGAAGTCTGTCGTCGGCACGGCGAACCGATTCGAACTTCTGCCCGATGCGCTTTATTACCTGATCGAACCCTGAAGATTGCACGGTATAACTTGGCGTGATGCCATTTGGTGCCGCAACCAAGACATGTCTGTTTTTGGCTGAGCGAATTTAAACTTTTCGACTTCAAAGTTCACAGTAAAATGCCTTTTGTGTCACTCGGAGCCTCCCCATGGATCGCCGGACCTTTCTGCAGTCGACAACCACGACGGGGCTGGGCCTCGCCGTCATGAACCCGGGACTGTTTGCCGCGGCACAGGACAAGCCACTGCGGGTGGGGCTGATCGGCTGTGGCTGGTATGGCAAGGCTGACCTGCTGCGGCTGATTCAGGTTGCTCCGGTGGAGGTGGTGTCGCTGTGTGATGTCGACAGCACGATGGTCGCCGAGGCGGCGGAGCTGGTCGCGCAGCGGCAGAAGTCACAGAAGAAGCCCGAGACCTTTCACGACTACCGCGAACTGTTGAAGAAGACACAACCCGAACTCGTGCTGATTGGCACTCCCGACCACTGGCATGCGTTGACGGCGATCGCCGCGATCGAAGCGGGGGCCGACCTCTACCTGCAGAAGCCGATCAGCGTCGATGTGGTCGAAGGACAGGCGATTTTGACGGCCGCGCGGAAGCATGGTCGCGTGGTGCAGGTGGGCACGCAGCGGCGGAGCACACCGCACCTGATCGAGGCCCGCGACCGGATCTTGCGGGAGGGCAAGCTCGGCAAGATCGGCCTCGTGGAAATCTACTGTTATTACCACATGCGATCGCGTGAAAATCCGCCGGATTCCATGCCGCCCGCGAATCTGGACTACGAGTTGTGGACCGGACCCGCGCCCATGCGCCCCTACAACTCGCTGGTTCATCCGCGCCGCTGGCGGGCCTTCATGGAGTATGGCAACGGCATCGTCGGCGACATGTGCATCCACATGCTGGACATGGTCCGCTGGATGCTCGAACTTGGCTGGCCCGAACGGGTCAGCTCGACCGGCGGGATTCTCGTCGAGAAGAACAGCAAGGCGAACATCTCCGACACGCAGTCGGCGACGTTCGACTTCGGCACTCTGCCAGTGGTCTGGCAGCACCGCACCTACGGACATCCGGCCGACCCACAGTACCCCTGGGGAGCCACATTCTACGGCGAGAAGGGGACGCTGAAATGCAGCGTCAACGGCTACGATTTCATTCCGTTCGGCAATGGCCAGCCGGTTCACAAGGATGTCGTCTATGAGCTGGAACAATACCCCGAAGACAAGACGGAAAAGGATCTGGAAAAGCATGTGGCTCCAGCGATTCGCGGGCACATGCTCGACCTGCTGAAGGCCCGCGAATCCCGCGGCCGGCCCGTCGCCGACATCGAGCAGGGCCACATCTCCACCGCCAGTTGCCTCCTCGCCAACATCTCGATGGACCTGGGCCGGAGCCTGGCTTGGGATGTGAAAACCCACCGCATCCTCAACGACGAACCCGCCAACCTGCGGCTCCGCCGGCCGTACCGGGCACCCTGGGTGCATCCGGAGCCGGTGTGAGGCATTTCCATGTGTCCAGCTTAGCTCAGCTCAGAGAGTGTCGAAAAATCCTCAAAGTCTGCGCTGTTGACAAGGAACCCATTCACTGACATGCTTTTATGGACAGATGCAGCGAATGTGATGCGTTACCACAGCCGAAAAAACTAATGATCGGCCCGGATACACGACGTTCGCTCCCGATGAAGTCCCGCCAGATGTGACCCCCACAGTCCCGCCCGAGACTGAAAGTGCCTGCAATGTCCCACAGTTCCACTCCGCGTTCCTGTTCCGGACCGGTCAGTCGGCGTGAGTTTTTGCGTGTGGGGATGCTGGGGTTGGGCGGGCTGACCCTGCCGGATCTGCTGCGGCTGCGGGCGACGGCGAACGAGAGTGCGTCTCGAAGTGACGAGAAGGACACTTCCATCATTTTCGTGTGGCTGCCCGGCGGGCCGCCCCATATGGAAATGTATGACATGAAGCCCAATGCTCCGGCGGATTATCGGGGCATTCTGAACCCCATCGCCACCACCGTGCCGGGGCTCGATGTCTGCGAGCACATGCCGCTGCACGCGAAGCTGGCCCACAAATACAGCATCGTGCGCTCGATCGCCCACGAATTTGCCGACCATGGAGGCGGTCACAAGCGGTTCCTGACCGGGCGGATTCCGAAGTCGCCCGTCGACACCGTCAACGACAACCCAATGGCCGGCGGCATCATCGCCAAATGCCGCGAACAGCGGATGGTGGGCGTGCCCAACTACGTGAATCTGGCCGATGGCGGCCGCGAAGGCGTGGACGTTTTTGCTTTTGGCTCAGCCTATCTCGGGCCTTCCTATGTCCCGTTCGCTGTTCCTGGCGACCCCACCGCACCGAACTTCAAGGTGCCCAACATCTCCGCGCTGCCTGAGGTGACCGGGCGTGTCGACGACCGGCTGCGTCTGCTGAGCGGGTTCGACAGGCTCAAACGTTCGGCCGACACGCATGGACTGATGGACTCGATGGACCAGTTCAACCAGCGGGCCATGGACCTGCTGACGCATGACAAGGCCCGCGTGGCCTTCGACCTCACCCGCGAACCCGAAGCGTTGCGGCAAAGGTATGGCAAACATGCCTGGGGCTCACGCATGCTGATGGCCCGCCGGCTCGTCGAAGCCGGTGCCAGTTTTGTCACCGTGCTGATGGAGAACCCCTATCAGTCTGGCATCCCGTTCTTGAAGCAGGGCACTTACAACTGGGATTCGCACGCCGTCAACTGCCACATGTACGACGACTTGGCGGTCCGCCTGCCGATTTATGATCAGGCGGTGACCGCATTGATTGAGGACCTTTACGACCGTGGACTCGACAAGCGCGTGTTGCTGGTGGTGACCGGCGAGTTTGGCCGCACGCCGCGGATCGAAAACACCGTCGGCTCGCAGACCGGCGTGAAGCAGCCCGGCCGCGACCACTGGCCGCAGGCGATGTCGCTGCTGGTTTCCGGCGGTGGCCTCCGCATGGGCCAGGTTATTGGCTCCACGAATTCGCGCGGCGAACACCCCAAAGACTGCCCGCTGACCCCCAACGATCTGTGGGCCACGGTCTATCAGCACCTGGGCATCGACCCCGAGCGGACCTTCCCGGATTACCAGGGCCGCCCCATGCCGATCCTGCCGTTCGGCAAACCGATTCCCGGCTTGAGCTGAAGGTTTCCCCGAGTATTGGTTCAAAACAGGGGTGTTTTGAACCACGAAAGGCACGAAGAACGCGAAAATTGTGGTCTGACAACCACAATCAGGTTTCACCGTCAAACCAGCGCGTTTACGGACCTGCCTCTCACACCCGTTCCGCCGTTTGAAAGTCCGTGCTCCTTCGCAGACGCGACCGCAACTCTTACAATGCCGCCGCAAGTGGTGGTTTGTGGTATGTCCGGCGGAGATCGATCCATGCGGAACTTCCGGTTCGGGACGGGTTCGCTCACTCTGTGCGTGTTCGTCCTGCTGATGACAGTGGCACAGGCCAAAGACTCCAAGCCGTTGCTGCTGCACACCCGCCGACAGGAGCCGACCCAACCGCCTACGGCAAAAACCGGAGTGGCGGTGGCAACGAGCCCAGATTTTCGCCCGGTGCAAACCGTCGCGTCGTGGGATCCGAAACAGACGGCCATCGTCGTCTGCGACATGTGGGACAAGCACTGGTGCCCGGCTTCGACCGAGCGCGTGGGCGAAATGGCTCCGCGGATGAACGAGGTTCTGAAGGCGGCCCGGGCGCGGGGTGTGACGATCATTCACTGCCCCAGCGACACCCTCGATTTCTACAAGGACACGCCGCAGCGAAAGCGGGCGCAGGCTGCGCCGGTCGTGGAGACCAAAATCCCCCTGCAGCGCTGGTGCCGCATCGACGGCATGAAGGAAGCCCCGCTGCCGATCGATGATACCGACGGTGGCTGCGACTGCGAGAATCCCGGGAGCCACAAGGCGTGGAGCCGGCAGCATCCGGCGCTGGAGATCTTTCCCGAAGACGCGATCACCGACAGTGCCGAGGCCTACTATCTGATGCGGCAGCAGGGGATCACGAATGTCATTGTCATGGGTGTCCACACGAACATGTGTGTGCTTGGCCGCCCGTTCTCGATCCGTCAGTTGGTGCAGCAGGGCCAGAACGTGGTGCTGATGCGCGACTTGACGGACACAATGTACAACCCAGCCAAGGCCCCGTACGTCAATCACTTCACCGGCACGGATCTGGTCGTCGAACATATTGAGAAATATTGGTGCCCGACGATCACCAGTGTTGACCTGATTGGTGGTGTGCCGCTCAAGTTCAAGGCAGACACCCGCCCGCAACTCACGATGGTCATCGCCGAGGACGAATATCAGACCGAACGGACGCTGCCCCAATGGTCACGGAAAAACCTGTGGACGAGCTTCCGCGTCTCGTATGTGTTCGCCGATCCCAACGACAAATTCAGCCTGCCAGAGATTGGCCAACTGGACCAGGCCGATGTGGCGTTGTTCAGTGTTCGCCGCCGTCCGCTTCCCGTGGCTCAACTCGACGTGGTCCGGCGCTATGTCGCTTCGGGAAAGCCACTGGTGGCGATCCGGACTTCGAGCCACGCCTTTGCCCTGCGCGACGGAGCGGTTCCAGAGGGGCTGGCAGTCTGGCCGGAGTTCGATCAGCAGGCACTTGGCTGCCACTACGCAGGGCATCTGGGGAAGAAGGCCGACGGGCCGAGCACCATCGTCAGAGTTCTCCCGGAAGCCGTGAAGAGTCGGCTGTTGGAGGGGATCTCTCAAAGCGAATTCGGCAGCCCCTCGTGGCTCTACAAATCTGTCCCACTCGCCGAAGGCGCGACGCCGTTGCTGATGGGGCGGTTCGACAACGAGGAGCAGCCAGTCGCCTGGACCTGGCTACGTCCGAGCAAGGGGCGGACGTTCTACACTTCGCTGGGACACCCGGGAGATTTCGAAATCCCCGCCTTCGAACGCCTGCTGTTGAACGGGACCGCCTGGGCCGCCGATTTGAAGCCGGTGCCGTGAGGCAGTGGATTGCCGGCTGGTCAAACGGTTGGACAGGATGAAAAAGGATGGTGGAGGATCAGGAAAGGATTTGTTTGTGAGGGCTTTTGATGGAGACATCCTTTCTTAATCGCTCACATCTTTTTTCATCCTGTCGCAAAATCCTCGCTAAAACAACCGGCTGGCTTCCAATGTCCGTGACCAAAAAGCATTTTACTGTGAAATTTGAAATCTGACGTGTTCGACAAAAGCCAATCTCAAATTTCAAATTTCACAGTCTGTTCAGCCACACCGAACTGTCGACTGAGCTTCAATGGCGCGAATGTAACTGTTGCCCCACAGTGTGGATGCTGCGACAAAGTATTTTACTGTGAAATTTGAAATCTGAAATTTGAAATTGCGTTGAAACCAGCGAATGGACTTTTGTCGGACACGTCAAATCTGAAATTCTGCAGGTACAACTGCGGTCGAACAGATCGCGGGCCAGATTTCAATCCGCTCCATCAATCCAACGACACCACACCACTCTTGCCGACTCTCAGGACCACACATGGATCTGCTCAGCACGCTGCCTGGTTCGCTCATGGAAGGTTTTTTTCCCGCGGGATGGGATCTGAAGAAAATCGACGCGTGTGTCGACAACGACCCGGGCACGGTGGGCAAGCGGCAGAAGTGGTGGCACAAAGAGTTCACTCCGGTTCCCTGTTCGTCGTTCGGCGACTTCGACACGATGATGGGCCATGAGATCGCATTGACCATCAAACGCAGCCGCGATGCGGGCGAGCAACTCATCCTGATTCTGCCTGTCGGCCCCATGGGCATGTACCGCTGGGCGATCTACTTCCTCAACGAGTGGAACGTCGCGTGCGACCATGTGCATGGCTTCAACATGGACGAGTGGAGCGACGCCGACGGGAACAACCTGCCTGCCACCAACCCGGGCGCTTTTCAATACGCGATGCAGCAGGCGTTTTACGGGCCGCTCGGCAAGAAGACGGTGCCAACCAAACAGCGAAACTTCGCCACGAAGAAAAATCTGCCCACATACGCCGAAAAGATCGGCGAACTGCGGGCCAAGGGTGCGAAGCTGACCGTCATCTTCGGCATTGGCCGGGTGTGCCACATCGCGTTCTGGGAGCCGCACTTCGCCGGCGAGTACTCCAGCGAGGCCGACTGGAAGGCCCAGTCGCACCGGCTGGGTGCCAAGCTGCACCCGCTGACGATCGAACAGAATGCGATCACCAGCTTCAAGAGCCGCACGACGCTGGTTCCGGCCTTCGCCAACACCATCGGCCCCGCCATCTTCCTCGGTGCGGATTCCATCATTGGCGGCGCTGACGGCACCCTGGCGCGGGGCATGATGTGGCAGGGGCTCAGCCTGTGGATGTCGCTGCGTCATGAACCGACACCGTGGATCCCCTCGACCTACATGCCGACGCAGAAGGGCAAGCTGTTCTACCACACCGACCTCGCCGGCCCGCTCGTGGCCGAGTGCAATTGATTGCCGCAGGCACACCGTAGCGTCGGCTTCAGCCGACACCACGGTGCTCGCAGCACTACCGAACTTCAAGACAAGTCCCACGGAGAAGCGATGTCGACGGAACCCACAGACAAGCCGGCCGCAGCCGCAACGGCACCTGCCGCTGTCCCTGCGGTGGAGCAGAAGCCACTGGTGACCTACGACCACTTCGCGCAGCTCGACCTGCGCGTGGCCAAAATTCTCGAAGCCCGCGAGCATCCCAATGCCAGCAAGCTGCTGCTGCTCAAGATCCGTGTGGGCGATCTCGAGAAGCAGATCGTCGCGGGGATCAAAGGCCATTATGACCCTGCCGCCCTGGTCGGCACCTCGATCATCATCGTCAACAACCTCGCTCCGGCGATGATCCGCGGCGAGGAAAGCAACGGCATGCTCCTGGCGGCATCCGATGCCAATTCGGTGATCCTGCTCCGCCCAGAGCGCGAAATCGCCGACGGATCGCGCGTGAAGTAGGCAGTTTCCAATGTCAATGAATCGACAACCACGAAAGGCACGAAGGACACGAAACTGTGTGAATTGAAAGCCGGTCCTAGACGACGAGAAGGTGAACCACGAATTTTCACGAAGAGGACGAATGTCACGAATGGCAACGAGATTCGTTTTGGTGACCCGCGATGCGAAGCCGGCTGACCATTCGTGAAAATCGTCAGATTCGTGGTTTAATTCTGAACGTACGATTCACGCACCGTTTTGCCGTGTCAGACGACGTGCTTTTGTGGTTCAAAAACGACAGTTTAAAGTTCATTGCTTCACCAAAAACCACCTCGCAACCTCCTGAGTCCCGCACCATGCTCCAGCGTTCCCTGCTCGTGTCGCTTTTGCTGCTCAGTTCCGTGGCTCACGCCGCCGACCTGCCCGACGCGGCGAAGGTCAAGGCGGTCAAGATTTTGGAAGTGGGCCACTACTGCGAGGGTGTGGTCTTCGACCATGCCGGCAACGGCTACATTTCCCACAAGGACACGATCACGCGGTTCAAACTGGATGGAACACACAAATCCTGGGCGGTGACCGGCGCGCCCAACGGGCACAAGATCCTGGCAGACGGCACGCACCTCGTCTGTGATGCCAGCCAGCACGCGGTATTGCATCTCGATGCCGAAGGGAAACTGCTGCCGCACGCATCCAAGGAATGTGATGGCAAGCCGCTCCGTGGCCCGAATGACCTGACACTCGACCCCGCCGGCGGCTTCTACTTCAGCGATCCGGGCGGATGTGAAGGCGGCGCGGCCATTGGCACCGTGCATTATGTCGATCCGCAGGGCGTCACCCACCACGTGACCGGCGGACTGATTTATCCCAACGGCATGGTGCTGGTTCCCGGAGGCAAAAAGCTCCTCGTGGCGGAAAGCCAGAAGAACCGCATCCTGGAGTACCCCGTCCTGTCGCCGGGCAAAGTCGGACCGATGAAGGTCTTCGCCGACCTCCCCAAGAAAGAGGGGGATCAGGTCGACAACCAGCCCGACGGGATCTGCCTCGACGCCGCCGGAAACCTCTATGTGGCTCATTACGGCATGCATCAGGTCCAGGTACTCGACCCGACCGGCAAGCTGATCGCGCGTTACAACAATGGCAATCTCACCACCAGCAATGTCGCCTTTGGCGGTCCAAACATGGACACGCTGTTTGTGACCGGCGGGCTCGATGTCGAAGCCGGAAAGGGCGGATTGTTCCGGCTTGACCTGGGTGTCAAAGGCCTGGTGATCCTGCCGGCCAAGAAATGAGTCTTCCGGGAGGCTGATCGCGCAGCCGCGTTTATGAAAAGGGTTGGAGCCGTGCGATTCGTCCACGGCTCCAACGTTTTTTGAGCAAGCCCGGTGACGCAGGACGGCATCCGTGTCAGGCGAAAATCTCTTCGGCCACCTGTCCCGCCACATCCGTGAGCCGGAAGTCGCGGCCGGCGTAGCGATAGGTGAGATGCTCATGGTCCAGGCCCATCAGGGCGAGCAGCGTGGCATGCAGGTCGGTGGTATGCATCCGGCCCTCCACGGCATGGACGCCGAATTCGTCCGTCGCTCCATGGGAGAAGCCGGGCTTCACGCCGGCTCCGGCGAGCCACATGGGGTAGCCGGTGATGTTATGGTCGCGGCCGTCGGCACCCTGCGCGGTGGGCTGGCGTCCGAATTCGCTGCCAAATAGGACGAGCGTGTCGTCCAGCAGGCCCCGCTGCTCGAGGTCGTTCAGGAGCGCGAACGTTGGCTGGTCGGTCTTGGCGCAGTTGTCGATCAGACCCTTGTGCAGGTTGTCATGGTGGTCCCAGCCGGACTGGCAGATCTCCACGAACCTCACACCCGCCTCGCTCAGCCGCCGCGCCATCAGGCATTGGCGGGCGAAGCTGCCGGCCGGCCCCGGCTTGATGCCGTAGGCATCCTTCACCGCCTGGGGTTCCTTGGAGATATCCAACAGTTCCGGCACCTTGCCCTGCATCTTGAACGCCAGTTCGTAGGACCGGATCACGCCCTCCAACTGGTCCGGCACTCCCGGCACCGCGGCAAGATCGCGGTTCATCGACTGGATCAGATCGAGCTGCTGCCGTTGCAGCGAGGCGGCGGTGCGCGCCTTGAGGTTTGGCAGATGCCCATGATCGTTGATGCGGGTGCCCTGATACTGTGCCGGCAGGAAGGCGCTGCCGTAGTTGATCGCACCGCCGAAATTGGGCGGCGGATTGATCGTCACGTAGCCGGGCAGATCCTGGTTCTCGGTGCCAAGGCCATACATGAGCCACGCGCCGAGGGACGGGCGGGTGAGGGAGGCCAGCGCCGTGCCAGTGTGGAGCTGGATCACCGCCTGCGGGTGGGCCGGCGTGTCGGTGTGCAGTCCGCGAATGAAGCAGAACTGGTCCACCTTCTTCGCCAGGTTCGGGTACAGTTCCGAGACCCAGGTTCCCGTCTGCCCGTGCTGGGCAAACTTGAACTTGGAGGCGGTAAGCCTCCCCCCCTCGGGACCAAACTTGCCATCGCTGGCCTGCAGGGCCGGCTTGTACTCCCACGTGTCCATCTGCGAGGTGGCCCCTTCCATGAACAGGAAGATCACCCGCTTGGCTTTGACCGGAAAGTGCGGGGCCTTGGGTGGCAGTGGACCGGGATTGGGGGTGGGCTCACCTGTAAGTTTTGCTCGCTGCGAACCCCCTGGCGCGGATGGGTGGCTCGCGCCCCCTTCTTTATCCGCTATCGGGGTTCCTCGCTCACTGGCCCGGGCGCGGGGTTGGTTCTGACCCAGCAGTGCGGCCAGGGCCAGGTACCCGAAGCCTCCGCTGGCCCCCTTGAGGATCTGACGCCGGGACAAAAGTGGCGAGAAGTCAGACTCTGGACGGCTGTGGCTCATCGGGAACTCCTGAACAACAACGGTTGTTGCCATCGCCTATGTGGCTGTTTGAAAAAGCTGCCGAACTGAGCCGGCACTACCCCCAGACCCGCCTGCGCAGGTCATCCACCGCCTCATGCCATGCCTCGTTGCGACCACATTCGTCCCACAGCTCTGGCAGTTCGGAGTCGGGACCGAGGATCCGTTCAATGGCGGCGTCCGCGGCCTTCTTGAGTTTCTCAGGGACTTCGGTGGGATTCGCTTCAATCCACGCATCCAGTTTCTCACTGTAGGGGTTTCTCTGCCCCCACTGACCCTGCAGCCGGGCGACGACCTCACAGGCGGCGAGACAGTCGCTCGCCTCATCGCTGTCCAGGTACTCCTCCGAATTCTGCACGGCCATGATCGCCGCCCACACCGCTTTCAGTCCGGGCTTCTCCAAGAACGAGCCAGCCCAGTCGCATGCGGTGTCATTTCCGAACGTATCCTCTGCCCAAGCGCCCATCATCCACCCCGTGCTTTCGTGGCTCAAAGCGAATCCGGCTGCGTCCGCCAAAAGTCGATTCGCTGATTTTAGAGCTGACTCTGACTTTTTCTATGTGCGTCGAGTGGAGTCAACGCGAACGTCCGCAGGCGAGTGCCGCAGTGGCAGACAGTTCCGAACGGTCACCGGGTGACCGGCAGATCTGTCTGGTGATGTCCCGGCAGCAGTATGCCGAACTGTGGGACGCACCCGCCAGAGCATATCGAGAAACTCATCCCCTGTCAGCCCGGACGGGAATGCCAAATGCTGGAGGCCTTGCTGCTGTCGAACAACGTGCCGGCACACCGGGTCGCCAGGGTCTGCGACGCGAACGAGATGTGCTGGATGCGGCTGATGGGCCGGCAGGTTCAAATCTCAAATTTCACAGTCTATGCAGCCACATCGAACTGTCGGCTAAGACTCAGTGGTGCGAACGTCACTTCTTCCCCGCAGTGCGAACACTGCGAAAAAGCATCTTACTGTGAAATTGCATCGAATTCAGAGACGGGACTCTTGTCGGAATCGTCTAATCTGAAATTGCCACTCCCCGTGATCTCCTGCGGAGATCTGGCGGATCACTGTGAGCCCAATCGAAAATCCTTCTTCGAAAACCGAAATTCACTTGGCCGCCGTGGTCGGTGTCGCCACCGCCTTCGGCAGGGTCTTTTCGAGTTCGATGTTTTCCTTCCGCACGGCATCGAAGCGGTCGTTGGTCGCTTTGAGGCGGTGTCGCAGGTCATCGGCTTGGATCAGGGCGGCGTTGCGGGCTTCTTCTTCGGCGATCAGGGTCTTCATCAACCCGTCCTTGATCTCCGGGGGCAGATCTTTGCCGTCCACATCCGTGGGCTGAATGATCTCGGCGGTTCGCCGTGCCACCTGCAGCTTCGCGGCTTCGACCATGGCGACCTGGTGGTCGTACTGGCGGGCCATGTCCATCAGCCGTTCGTCCGCGATTTGCAGATCGACCTCACCCTTGGTCATCCGTCCAATGTGGGACGAGGGGATCAGCGTGCGGATGCGGATGGCACCGCCCAGTTTCCAGTCGGCCAGATCGTTGTGGTTCTTGACGCGTCCCTGGACATCCTGCTTGACGATGTCCAAACCGGTGGGAAAACCGGCAAGGGGGTCTTGGAATCGCAGTTTGAACACTGGCGTCAGCGTGGATTGACCCTGCTGAGCAGCCGCAACCTTGAACTGCCCAATGTAGTTGATCGTGTTGTTTTCGCCGGGGGCGAAGGCATACACGTACTGGTCGGCGGCCAGGATGACGGGAGCCCCGCTGGCATCGCGGGGCTGAATTTGGAATTCACCCTTGGGATTGGCCTGCCCGGAGGGGACGCCGGTCCAATAATGATCCCAGCCGATCATCTCCCGCACCAGTTCTGACTGCCGCTCGGCGAGGAGCTTGCGTTCCTTGACGATGTCAGCCTTTCGGGCCAGGAGCGTGGCTTCGTCCTTCTGCACCGATTCCATCCAGGCGCTGCGGGTGTAGACCACACGGGCGGAAAAATAGAGCGCGGCCACCCAGCTAATCGCCACGAACCACACCAAGGTTCTGCCGGTCCAATGCATGTGCGAACTATCCGGTCTGGTGATGAATCGTCGTTCTGGGAATCGGCCGCTCAATTTTCAGGCCGAACAATCTCGGTCGTTGATCTCTATCGACAATAGGCCCCCTCCGCTTCCGGCGGGAACACCATCATTCAAACTGTGCCTGATCCGGCGGACGTATGCAAGCAAACGGTCGCATGGAGTGGGAAATTCGCTGCTGGATCTGCCGATTTGGCACGAAGTTTCGACTTTAAGGGGGATCTGCCGAACGCCACGCCGCCCTCAGTCATGATACGCCTCGATTTAGAGGAGGGTCAAGCAGATTCCGGCGGTCCTATGGACGCCTTCAACCGGTCGAGAAGTGCCATCCCGCCCGGGCTCATCGTCTCAAACCGAAACTCCCGCTCGAATTCCCCCGTGGCTCCAATGGTGATTCTCAAATCCGGCCGCAGCGAGCCCTCCAGACGGTCGGCCCATTCGATGAAGCAGATCCCGTCCCCGTTCAGGTACTCTTCGGCCCCCAGATCGAGGAATTCGTCGTCGCCGCCCAGGCGGTAAACGTCGAAATGGTAAATCGGCCAGCGGCCCTCGTACTCCTGCACCAGGACAAACGTCGGACTGCTCACCTCCCGCCGGTCGACTCCGGCGGCCGTAGCCACGGCTTGCACCAACCGCGTCTTCCCCGCCCCCAGGTGCCCAATCAGCGCCACCACCGTCCCGCGTTCGAGCACACTGGCCAGGGCCACGCCCAACCGGGCGGTCGCCTCTTCTGAACGTGACTGAAAGGTCCAGGAGTTTGAGACAAAATTCACAGGATGACCATGCTTTCACGGTGTCGATGCGGATCGGCTTCAAGCCACGACATGGTAGCATGCGGAACCCCTCAATTCGTTGCTGGCCCCGTGGCGTCGGCTTCAGCCGACGACCAAGACTTCGTCCGACTTAGTCCCCGACCGGTGGCGCGGACTGACCGGTGGCGCGGGGCGATCGGTGGCGCGGACTGATCGGCGGCGCGGATGGAGGACCTGGCACGGATTCCCAATCGAGGCGATGTTCGCGCCAGAATTATGATGCCACACTCTTTCGCGAATGGTCTCAGCAATGAACTGGCCGCTGTCACCCTCAGACGAGGCTTGGCTTTCAATTCTTTGGACGCGGAGAATGGTGGGCTGACGGAGGTGGCTCTCCAGCCTGCCCGGGCATGACGCGAAATCTCCGCCCTAATGATTCACGTGGGCCACGCCATTCCCGGCGGGCCGAATCGCGTTCCGGCGGGAAATCTCAACCCAAACCGCTGGTCGAGCAGGCTGAGCAGGTGCTCGGGGGTGGCGATGTTGAACTGCTCCAGGATTTCCGCGCCGCGGCGGTGGGTGAATTCGCTGTTGAGAATCGAGACTCGCGTTCCGTCACGACAGGCCAGACCCGTCATGAGGTTCAGGCGAAACTTGGATTTTGGATGAGTGCTCGTCCAGCAGTTGCCGACCTCACGATCGATCAAGGGCATCTCTTCCAGTGTGAACTCATGGACATCCACCCATTGGTCCACGAGTTTCGCCTGATGAAAATACAGTGGTGACGGCGATCGCGGGACGCTCACGACCCGCCGTGGCTCGTGAGGCGTGGCTTGCTCGGTCTCAAGCCTGTCGAGCCGGAACGGTCCCGTGGGTGACAGCCCGCCCACGCCAACATCCACCAGCCACGGGACCCCCTCGATTTCGACACGAAGAAACAGGTGTGTGCGTGGCGTGATCACCTCACGAGGAATTTTCACGCGGACGCGGGCCGAAAGCGGAACGACAGAAAACCCGATCTCGGCCAGCACCCGCATCAGCAGCGAGTTCTGCTCAAAGCAATAGCCGCCACGCTGGTCGTGAACCAGTTTCTGCTCGACCGCCTCGTCGTCAATCGAAATCCCGCGGCCCAGCAGGACATTGAGATTCTCGAACGGAATCGAACAGGCGTGAGCCAGTTGAATGTCCCGCAACACGGCCAGCGTGGGCACCAACGGCCCGTCATATTGAATGCGGTTCAGATACGATCTGAGGTCCATGAAACCTGGCTCGTTTGCAAAATTCGTGGGTGAATTGGCACGGGGCGAGAAATGAATCTGCTCGACACTGCTCAGTCCCGATGACGGAAGAACTCTTCCGGTGTCCCCCGCCAGCTTTTACGGTAGTCGGAGTGCGACCCGACCGGCAGTGTGAACTTCTGTTCGCCCGCAGCAGACCGCAGGCGCACCAGCATGGGGGTCGAGACCGGATAATCGTGCGTGGCTCCTGGCTTCAGCGTGTAGGGCCCGCCCCAGTCGCTGTACAGCCCCTTGGTTTCGTAGGTCAACGGCTTCTCGCTACGGTTGGTGACTTTCACGCCGGGCGGCCCAAAGCCGGCAACCAGGTTCGGGGCCTTCCAACCCGCCGAGTCCATCCGCAGCTTGGCATAGCCCAGGTCGATGTCGGGAACCTCCATCTGCATTGGGCCTCCTCCGTGAATGAACTCTTCCCAACCGGCCGCGAACAACGCCTGCACCTTGTCGTTGTCGATCTGCATGTCTTTGGCGGCATATCCGCCGATGAATTTGCCTTCAACTTCGATTGAGGCCTTGTCATCGAGAGTCAGCGACAAGGCCCGTGACAACTCGGTGGGAGTTGCCAGCGAAGCGGCGAACGGCTGACGAACTTTGAGGATAAACTCCGCGCATGGCCGGAAGGCCGCCTCGGTGGGCGCGGCCTTGATGGAAACGACCAGTTTCACCTGCGAGGCGTCCAGGGCGGGGCGGCCGCCGGGTTGGTCGATCACGCTGATTGGGCCGGTCAGGGCCAGTTCGGTCCACACCTGCAGTTGATCTCCGTATTGTTTGAGATCCGGAATGGCTTCAGACATCAGTGCCGCATCCGCCAACTGGGCCATTGCTTTGGAGGGCGTGTCGGCCACGTGAATCCGCGCCACATCGGCTTCGACCATCAATTCCGAGAGCGGAGCCAACATCTGGGGGGCGAACCCCACCTGCAGTTTGGCGGATTGTGAGAAGGCCGCAGAGTTGATGCTTGGCAACGGGGCGATGCGCAGCTTGGCGGGAGCATGCGCGGTGTCGATTGCCGCGGCCGTGGCTCCCATGACCAGCGTCACCCCCTGCTCGTCGGCACTCGCCTCCATCGGCCAGAACTTCAGCCGTGGCTTGTAAACCGGCAGGGGCCAGAGGCCCAGCGTCGTTCCGGCCGAATTGCCCGAACCGAGCGCCGAGCCCAGCGAATTGACGTCGAACCGCTGCTCGAGTTCCGCGATCAGGCGGGGGATGACTCCGGCCACCTGCTGTTCCAATGTGGCCTTTTTCCCATACAGGCCGCTGACCAGGCCACGCGAGACCTTGGCTTCGGTGATTCCCAGGCCACGGGTCGAGACACCAGCGGGGGCGGTGACATACCAGTTGTCGTTGGGGATGGAAAAATAGGTTCCGACATGCTGGAACCGCAGCTTGCGGTCGACAACCGTGGGGGTGATATCGAAGCTGAGCCACACCGGGCGTTGATGCCCGATGCCGATCTGGATCGGCCCCGCCTGCGCCGAGTGCTTCCGTCCGCTGAGGGTAGTCCCGCCGATGGTCACCACCACCTGGCTGAGCGCGAGCTGAATGTTGAGCCGGTCGCGTGCGTACGCCTTGACCCTGGCGCGTGTCACCTGACCCTGATAGGTCAACCCGTACATGCTCACCTGAAAATCGATCCCTTCCGCCGACGTGGAATCGGAGATGTTGCCCAATGTGCCCACCAGGGCGTCCGGCGGAATCAGTTGCGGGATCGAGTCGGCCAGCGTCGCCAGCATCTCATTCCCAAGCCGCACGTGAGCCACACGCGGCAGCTCGACGGCGGGGATAAACGGTGGCTCAGGAATCACGAGGGGACCACGCGACCGGGCGGTGACGAGCGGCAGCTTGTCGGGGTCACCCTGCGGGTTCAGCATCCAGGCATACAGCCGGTCGTCGTCGTAGGCCTGCTTCCAAACATCATGATCCGCCGCGGCCGGCTCCGAAAAGCGTGGTGTGCCGCCAGCCGTTTTCACGCCCTCGACCATCTGCCGCGAAACCTCTGGAAGCACAATCTTGTCCGTGGCTCCATGCCAGGCCCAAAGCGGCACGTTCTTCAGTTTTTCGCCAGTCGCCACATCGCCTCCGCCGGCCAGCGGGACGACGGCATGCCAGCGTTCGGGGAAAGCCGCGGCCATCTCCCATGCTCCATATCCTCCCATCGACCAGCCGGTGAGAATCTCGCGCTTGGTGTCGACCTTGTACTCCTGCTCCACCTGCTCCAGGATCTTGAGCGCCCGTGGGCCGTCAGCGCTTTCCAGCGACCAGCCTTTCAAGATCCGCCCATGCAGGTCCTCACACTGGGGGAAGACCGCGATGAAGGGAAAGTTCGCTTCGCGCAGCTTGATCAGCGGCCCGAGCCCATATTGGAGCGGCAGCCAGCCATCGCGCCCGCGCTCGCCCGCCCCGTGCAAAAACAGGATAACCGGCCAGGATTTCGCCAGCGTGTAGCCATGCGGCACAAACACCGCATACTTGTGACTGCCCGCCGCATCCTTGAAGACGCGGGCCTGAAACCCCGTCGCCTGGGCTGTGGCCGTTTGTGCCACGGCTGGAGTGTTTGTGACGGAGCCCAGAACCAATGCCAGCATCAGCCCGGCGACCGAGATCCGCGCCTTGCGGGTGGAGTGAAGGAGACTGCGCATGTTCATCCCTGTTTGCGAATTCGACGAGGGGCGGAGTTCACCATCACTCCGGCCATACACGGGCCAAGCCCGGCCGCCGATTCTAAGCGTGCATGATTGCAGGGGTACAAGCAGCAGATCGCGGGCGACCACCGCCTTCAACAGGACGACGCAAGCACCTGCTCACGCCAGTCCACCCCGTGGCTTCGGAAGACTGAGTATCGAAGAATGACCGGCGCGACGCAAGCACCCTGCACGATCTCACCAGTCCGGCCAGTTTTCGAGAAGTCAGGGATGAAAGCTCTTAGCCGGTGATGATGCGATCCTTGGTCGCTCGCAATCCACTCTCGCGGACACGCCGATGTGCCATAAACTGCGAATCGCCCAAATTTCCGCGAACGTATTCCAGCCTTGCTGTGTCATTCAATAACATAGCGCGGTTGTGACGAAGGTGTTCCTCAAGCTTTCGCTCAGTTTCAGGAAGAGCCCGCTTGCGAGTCTGAGATGATGCGCACACCTCAATTCGATCGCAAACAGAGCAACTGGAAACCACCATGAACCATCGGTCCAAAGATCCAACTGCCGTTTGGGACTACACGTAACTATGACGGCCCTAAGGTAGCGATGTCGGGCGACCGACTAGTCAAGCGGTCCGAGTCTCTCGCAGACGAAGCCGCGTGTCCACTGTCAAACCCTGGTTTGATAAGGACGGCGTCTCAACACCCCCTCGTTGGATCCTGGATTTTTTGAAGACTTCCGCCGCGAGGCGGAGGCGGATTGACTGCCGGCTCGGAGTACAGGTTTGGGACCTCGTGGTCGTGGGTTCGAGTCCCACCAGTCTCCCTTCACACATGGAGGCTGTAGCTCAGTGGTAGAGCACGGAAACCTCTGGCCATCCCTTCGTCAGTCCATTTTGAACAGCTTTGCAAGTTTCCGAAACACCACCAGCGGATCCGCGACAGGTGTGCCGGAATCTTGCGATATTTCTAGCGCAACACACTCGACTGCCGGTCTGGAGTCCATGGTCTAGCTGGTTCGAATCCCGCCCGGCCCGAATCCCCGAAGCGGCCATCGGGCCGGAAACTCTGGCCACAACTTCGTCGAGGTTCTCGCATCAGCCAATGTGGCTTTCATTTCCGATTATTGATGCTGTCACAAACGTGCTGCATTGCCCGGAACGGCGCGACAACCGTTGATCCCGGAGGAATCATGGTGAATGGTCGGGTGTCGAGCGGCTGAGGCGATGCCCCCGGATCGGACTGTTTTTGCGCCGCCGACAAGGTCGGGTGCGCGGCCGCCAGCCCGCCGCTTGGCTGGTTCGCTGTTGTTGGGCCGCTCCAACGCTTATTCTGCGTGTTCCCCTGGCCCGCGCGGAACTTGCAGTCTCCATGAAAGACGCCTTCCTCAGCTACGTCGAAGAAGATGGTGATGTTGCGGGAATGCTTGCCCGTGAACTCGAAGCCTGTGGCTGCAGTGTCTGGCACTACCAGCGGGATGCGATTCCAGGATTGTCGTATTTGTCGCAGACTCGCCGGGCGATTGATGAAGCCCGGTGCTTCCTGTTTTTGATCTCCGCCACCTCCATTGAACGGCACTACCAGGTCGACAAGGAACTGGTTCATGCCCACGAAGTGGGCAAGCCGATCATCCCGCTGCTGCGGGACATTCGCTTTCGCAGCTTTCAGCAGGCACGCCCCGAGTGGGATCAGGCGATTGGCGCTGTCGTCGGCGTCGAGCTGTCCGTGGATACGACGAAGGCCGTCATCCCGCGGTTGATGCAGGGGTTGAGGTCACTGGGAATCGCGGTCGATTCCGCGGACAGCGAGCCGCCGCCAGTTTCGACCGCGGAATCTTTTACCGTGGAGGACATCGACGCCGGCGCGAACGATGACGACGGTTTCGAATCGGCCGCGTTCGAGAACTGCTTCGAAGTCGGAAACGCCGACGCGGTCACCGCCAAGGATTATCTTCCAGCCACGATCGTTCACGAACACCCGAAGACAGGCTTTCTGGCCGACGTTGTGGTGACAGAAATCGATTCGAGCGACACGCTGCGAATCGGCTTTTCGCATGTCCTCTTGAAGGCCGATCCGCATGTCGTCGAATTTCAGCCGGGGAAGTCCCGCGATGCCCTGCAGTACTTCCGCTTTCCCGATCTGATCCACGGATATCCGGTCGTTCTGCGGCTGCATTGGCTGACCCGGCTGCCGAAATGGTCCACGTTTGTGCAGACTTTCGGAGTGACAACCGCGCCGGCAGTGCGCATTCGCCACACCGTCCAGGACGTGTTCAACGAAGACGCCGTGGGGATGCTCGTGAAGGGCAAGTTCAAACTCATGATTGAACCCGGCCAGCAGTTGCCGAACACGCAAAGAAAAAGTCTCCGGACCCGGCACGACAGCCAGAATTCGATCAGCGTCATCCCCGCCGTTCGCCGCGCCGATGGAGAAGTGCAGATTTTTCCGAAGCTCAAGATCACCGTGCCGCCAGCTCCGGCGGGTGTCGCCTGGCTGGAATTCGTCTTTCACATCGATCCTGACGGGCGCTTTACCGTTTCCGCGCGGGATCCACTCCACGCGTTGAAAATTCGGGATCTGATCATCGTCCAATGATCATTTTTGAGTGGTCATCTTCCGGCGAGGACCGCCTGATAGATTTCCCGTAAGCGGCGCGTCATGGTCTGGTGGCGAAACTGGTCGGTGAACCGCGCGCGGCCGGTGAGTCCCAGACGCTCGCGCAAGGCCGCGTCGCCGGCCAGCTCCAGGATCGCCCGGGCCATGCCGTCGATGGAATGCGGCGGCAGCAGGTAGCCGGTCTCGCCGGGAATGGCCACTTCGCGGGCACCATCCACGTCGTAGGTGACGACGGGCTTGCCGGCAATCAGCCCCTGCGGAAGCACCCGTGCGAGGCCTTCGCGGAGGCTGGCATGGACCACGATGTCCATCGCCCCCACCAGTTCCGGAACGCGTTCGGGGGGCACGAGGCCGGTAAACACAAAATGCTCGCTCAGACCGGCCGCGGCGATTTCGCGCTGCAATTCCTCCCGCAGGAGACCGTCACCGACAAACAGGAACCGCAGGTTCGGACATCGGGGGACCGCTTGGCGGGCGGCGGCGATCACGTCGGCGTGGCCCTTCAGTTCAAACAACCGCGCGATCTTGCCGACCACAATCTGGTCGTCTGTGAACCCCAGGTCACTGCGGATCTCGGCCCGTGGGCGAGGTGGATTGAGAAATGGCTCGACCTCCATGCCGCTGTAGACGGTCACGAACATCTCACGCGGAGCCACGCCGGCGCGCACATACTGGTCGGTCATGGCGTCGCAGACGCTGATGAGTTTGTCACAGCGCCGCGCGGCCCAGGTTTCGGCCAACCGGTAGAGGTGATATGCGGTGCGGCTTTGGTAGGGATGAAACGGCGAACCGTGAACGGTATGAACGCACGCAATGCCAAGTTTCTTGGCCGCCGCCCGCCCCAGAATTCCCGCCTTCGAACTGTGGGTATGCACCATTTCCGGGCGCAGCTCACGCAGGGCACGGACCAGTTCGCGGTAGCTGGTCCAGTCGCGCCAGGGATGCAGATTGCGGCGCAGCGCGGGGACCAGCCGGACTTTGATCTGACTGGCTTGCGCGCGCTCCAGCAGGCTTCCCTCGGGACCCAGCGCGGGGCCGGTGAGCAGCGTCACATCGTCGCCGTAATCCCGTTGCTGGTCTTCAAGGGTCAGCAGCGTGTTTTCCTGAGCCCCGCCGAGAATCATCCGCGTGATGATATGGACGACTTTCAAACTCATTCGACGACTTTCAATGGCAGCGTGGCTTCGCTGATGACCTGCACGCCATCCGCCATCGTGCCAATCGCGCGGAACTTCAACTGTCTTAGAGCGGGTTGCCTGGCTCCCGCGGGCGAAGCAGCAAACGCATCTGCCGCCAGGTTGACCACGATTTCTCCGCTCGTCGCGCCCTCGGGGATGCTCACAGGTTTCGCGGAGATTCCTGATGCGGCATCCGGTTCGACAAGCTGCACCTGCATCGGTCCGCTGAAGTGGGACGTGCGGTCCAAAGCCACGCGGCAGGTGATCTCCGCGCCGCGCTTCGCCACAAGTTCCCGCTCCACCGTCCGCAGCTTCGCCACCGTGGGAAGTGTGCGGATCATGCACCGCATGGTCGAGACCACCAGCAGGGTTTGTTTTTGCCCGTGCTTGTCAACGAATTCCACATCCCCCTGGGCATAGACATTGGAATGTGCCTGAACATTGATGTGCATTGTTTCCGGCAGGTAGACCGGCAGCATGAACTGCGATTGCTCCGGTTTGACCGTGGTGTCGACCAGTTCGATGCCGTCCAGATCCTTGATCTGCCGGTCGGCCACCTGCAGGCGGATCGGTCCGGCAAAACCGTCCAGCCGCTCGACCTCCATCAGGTAGGGATAGACCGTGCCACGGTGGGCGTACTGGTACGCCTCGTTGCAGTACAGCTTGAAGACCGGCTTGTGCATCACGGTCAGTTGCACATTGTCGATGGTTGTGGGGCCGAGGCCCACGCCGTCGGCATCGTGCCCCAGGTGCGTGGCTGCCGCCACGCGCTCCACCGGCTTGCCGGCAATTTCAGCGACACCCGTGATCGTCAGCGTGACATCCTGCGAACGGGCGTCGGCATCGGCAATCAGTGCGAGCCGCGCGGTCTCCTGCCCGGGAGCCACCTGCTGGCCCTCGATCTTGAATCCTTCCGGGAGCCCCTGCACCTTGAGTTCCAGCGGGCCGTTGAAGCCGCCGCGGCGCTCGACCGCCACCTCCAGATCCGCCCGACCGCCCTGAACAACATTGGCGACATCACTCTTAAGAAACAGCGAAAAGTCGGGAGTCGCCGGCCGCACGCCGAGGCGATAGATGAATTCCGGTCCGCCGCGGACGCCCTGCTGCAGGTCGCGCACGCGGATGCGGTAGTCGCCATCGGCGGGCGGTGCCCATTCGATGCGGATTGAGCCACGCGGGGTTTGGACGGCACTGAGATGCGCCAGCGGACCGCCGTTGATGTCCGTCACCGTGACGATCGGCAGTGCGGGCGACCAGCGCGGGACGGTCACGCATTCGATGGTCAGGGGCGTGTCTTTGCGGGCAGCCAGGCGGTACCAGTCGTCGTCGGTCTTCGACTGGAATTGCCCGTTCATCGTCAGCGGCCAGGCCAGTTCGGTCGCGGTCTCCTTCGTGTCATTGCCTTCGGTTTCGATGGCCTCGGGCAGGTCGCCGACGGTAAAGGGCAAAGCATTCATGCCGGTCTGTGCCGTGAGCCACTGCTCACCCAGCGCCGTTGGCAGAACCAGTTGTTCAGGCAGCGGGAACAGCGTTCCCTCGCCCGACAGCGTAAAGCAATTTGTCTTCAGTGCTGCTCCCGCCGTGCCCCCGGCCGGAAACGCAAAGTGCGCGAAAGGAGCCGTCGAGATCGTGACTCGGTAGACGTAGGACGGACCGCCATGAAAATTGACATTTGAGACCAGCAACCGGTACTCACCGGGACTGACGACCTTGTAGGCCAGCACCGGATCGGCCCCCACGCGGACTTCGTCCACCGCCACCCTGCTGCCGTTCGGCCCGTACAGTTCGATCACCGGATCGAGCGCGGAACCGAGCCGCGCGGCGACCATGTCAACACGCACCAGGTCGCCTGGTTGAGCGTCAAAACTGTAGTAGTCGAGATCGCTCTCGCCCGCGATCTGTCCGTTGATCGTCACCGGGAGGGTGACCTTTTGAGCCTCGTGGGGGCGGGAATTGGGTTCGGTTTCGATGAACTCCGGCAAGTCACCAACGATGAACGGTCGGCCGCCAGTCCCACCCCGCGCGCAACTGAGCCTCCAGAGTTTGGCCCCCAACGGTGCCTCGGCCCCAATCTCAATCTGCGACTGCCACTCGCG
The DNA here is from genome assembly GCA_021732845.1 of Planctomycetaceae bacterium. GTDB lineage: Bacteria > Planctomycetota > Planctomycetia > Planctomycetales > Planctomycetaceae > JAKFUF01. Next base: position 49,975 of record JAKFUF010000023.1, read on the forward strand.
GACGTAAGTGATGGGTAACTCCGTCGGCTTGCGCCGCGGCGAGGGTGCATAGTCCCCCGCGGTCGCCGGTCCGAGTTCGAGCGGAGCGCTGACCCCCGCGCCCCACAGGCGAAACCGCGAATGCGGCGGCAGGCACTCGCTGCCCACCCGCACATCGACCTTTGATCCGCGCCGGCCACCGGCGGGGAAGATGTGCGTGCTGGTGGGATCCGTCGGCACCTGTTGAGCCACCGCGCAATTCTGAAACCCAAGTCCCAAGAGCGCGGTACACAGGAGGACAATGGAGAGGCGGCGGGACGGGGCAATGGCACCAAACATCAAGAAGCTCCCAATGGAGTGCGCGGCAGGGTCTTCTCAACGGGGGAAGGAATTTCAGATTGACTGATCGTCACGGATTTTTGGGCGCGGGATCCGTCGTGAAGATGGGGTGATCTCGATATTGGACAGGATGAAAGAGGATGGCAGAGGATGAGGAAAGGATCTGTTTGTGCCAGCTTTCCATCAGAACATCCTTTCTTATCCTCTGTCATCCTCTTACATCCTGTCCCAAAATCCTGACTCCAAGAACGCTGAGTCAAGCCGGATTGTACAGTCCCGCGCGGGGAACACGTAGCTTGCCGGTGTGGCACGCGTGGCACACTTAAAAGCATCTTCGCGGCCCTTGGCCTGCTGGATATACTTGCGTGGTGTGCTTGTTGATCCATGGCCGCTGCGCACACCGGGTGATTGTGGTCGGACGGAAAGGCTTTTAGACCCATGTCTGTCGCAGAATTGTCGTTCCAACGCAGCCACCGGTGGTGGATGCCGGTGTCGATCCTGGTCGTGGCGATCGCCGCCGCGCTGGCCGCGCTGTACGCCCCCCGGGTCATCAACCCGCTGCGGTTTCCGCTCGTCTTCGTGACGGGCGTGCTGGCCATGGGTCTCTTAAACCTGTGGTTCCTGTTCCTCAGCCGGTTCACGTGGCGTGCCAAAGGGCTGGGGGTGGCGCTGCAACTGGCGGTGATCGTCGCCCTGGCAAGCTGCTTCACCTTCAAAGCCAATGGCTTTACCAGTGATTCGCTGCCGGAACTCACATTTCGCTGGACAAAGCCGGCGGATGCGGTGTTGCCGGTGGTGACCAAGATTCCCGAAGCGGCGCGGGTGGACCTGACCAAAACCACAGCCCAGGATTTTCCCAAATTCCTTGGCCCCGACGGCGACGCCCGCGTCGTCGGCTGCAAGCTGGAGACCGACTGGAAGGCCCACCCGCCGCGCGAAGTCTGGCGCAAGCCGATTGGTGCCGGTTGGTCCGCCTTCGCCGTCGTGGGCGACTACGGCGTGACGCAGGAGCAGCGCGGCAACGAAGAACTCGTCACCTGCTACGACCTCAAGAATGGCGAAATTCTGTGGACGCATGCCGATTCCGGCCGGTTCAGCGAGGCGATGGGTGGCGACGGGCCGCGCTCGACGCCAACGGTTTTTGAAGGCCGGGTGTATGTGACCAACGCCTTTGGTCTGTTGCATTGCCTCGACGGTGGCACGGGCAAACCGATCTGGACACGCGACACGCTGAAGGAGAACAGCGCCAAACTGCCGGTCTGGGCCAAGAGCTGTTCGCCGCTCATTGTCGATGACCTGGTGGTTGTGACCCTCAGCGAAGAGCCACATGCCAAATCGCTCGCGGCCTATTTCCGGGACTCTGGAAAACCGGCCTGGGTGGCGGGAAACGATGGTTCCAGCTACGCCACGCCGGTGGTGGCGGAACTGGCGGGCAAGCGGCAGATCATTTGCTGCAACGATCAGTCGGTTTCCGGCCATGACATCCGGACTGGCGCGGTGCTGTGGGAGTTGCCCTATGGCGGGGTCATCAAGAAATGTTCCAACCCGATCGTGATCTCACCCACGGAAGTCCTGTTCTCGGCCTCATATGGGACGGGAACCATGCTGCTTAAGGTCTCGCCCAAAGGTGACGGCTTCCATGTGGAGAAGGTCTGGTCGGCACCCGTGTTGATGCGGACACGCTACACCAACGCCGTGGTTCACGGCGGGTATGTGTATGGCCTCGACGATGGAATTCTGCAGTGCGCCGACCTCCAGACCGGCAAGTCGAAGTGGAAGAACGGCCGCTATGGGCACGGGCAGGTGCTGCTGGTGGACGATTTGCTTGTGGTCCAGGCGGAGAAAGGCTACATCGCCCTCGTGGCTGCCGACCCGAAGAAGTTCCAGGAATTGAGCCGCCTGAACGCCCTGGCGGGCAAAACGTGGAACACCTCTGTCGTGGCGGGAAACCGCCTGCTGGTCCGCAACAGCGAAGAGGCGGTGTTGTACGAGCTTCCGACGAAGTAATCGCCGGCGGCACGGTGGTATCTTCGCACCGCTTGACAGGCGGGACGGCAACCCCCTATCAAACAGTGCAGACTTTTAAGCCACGCGTTTGTTGGCCGGCGGAGCGCATTTCCAGCCGGCCGATTCGTCAAGGAGGTCGGTCATGTTGAAGATCCGGACTGTCGCCGCGCTCATTATTTCCCTGATTGCCGCCACCCAGACACTGCAGGCGGCCGATGCCCAATGGCGCACCGACGTCGGACCGGCTTACCAGGAAGCACTCAAGAAATCGCAGCCACTGGTGATTTTGTTCACCTCCGCCAATTGCCACTACTGCCAGGAGCTGAAGCGGAACGTGATCGATGCCGGCACGCTCAAGCCGCTGGCCGGTCAGGCGATCTTCGTGCTGGCGGACACCCAGCGGGATGACAAGTTTCGCAACGTCGCCACGATGCAAAGCAGCCTGCGCATCGCCCGCTTTCCAACGCTGGTGGTGCTGATGCCGGCCAACAAGAAGCTGGAGGACAAGGGGCACATGGAAGGCTACGACTCGCCCGCCAACTATCTGAGCCGCCTGAAGGCGCTTTTGCCCAAGCCCGCGACAGCAGCCAAGCCAGCGGCTGCCCCAGCCAAGTAGAGCATTCAGCCACTTGCACCAGTCAAACGACCAGACGCGGGCGGAAGTCTCCGCACGCGTCTGTGATTGCAAATAACGGATGGTCGCACCGGCGGGACGGGACGGGATTGATCAGCGATTGGTCTTTGATCTTTGGCTGCTCGCCTGGCGAACGTCGGACTTGGGAACCGGCTTGAGTTCCACGGTTTCGTGGATCGAGGTTCCGCTGCCCTCGGTGGAAGTGACCTGCTCTTCCTGACCGTAATTTGGGTTGTAGCTGAGGGCCTCAGCTTCGGAGATCTGCCGGTCGCCGTCCTTGTCGCAGACCCGGATCTGGTCGTTGTAGTAGGCCGCTTCGCTTTTCATGCGGTGGGTGCTGGACCACAGCAGGAAGGGGACGGCGACGACATTGGTCTTGCCGTCAACCGCCCGCGCCACAGGATTCGCGGCACGTGATTCAAAAACGCGCTGGGCCTGCACATTTTCAAAGACAACCTGCTGCTGCATCTCCTTCTCGCGGTCAATTTTCGTGTGGTGCCGCACGAACAGACAGCCAGCGAGGCCCGGCAGGCAGATCAAGAACGCCATCAGTTTCAAACAGGTACGGTTCATGTGCATGGCCCCCCGGCAAACATGGATGGGATCGGCGGGCCGTCTCGCTCACCCAGAAAGGGTGACAGCGCAGCGTGTTCACGGTTGACTCAATGGCCCCGGTTGTATCAATCGGCGGAATTAGGAAGAAAATTCAACGTGTACGGGTGGAACCGATTGTGACAGCTTTCTTGAAGAAATCTCAGCAGTTCGCGTAGATCAAGCTGTGATCCAACTCGCGTTCACGGCCGGGTTTTGGGCCGGGACTTGGTTTTGGACTCCGGCGCAGCTCGGACCTGTGGCACAGGTTCACGCTCGGGGGTGGAGAGCACCGTCACCCACAGGAAGGGCTTGCCGGCTTCGTCGATCATCAGATCCGGCCGCATCTTCAACGGCACGATCAGGTCCTTGAGCGCGATGCTCCAGGTCGTCCGCTTCGAGGGATGAGTGACCTTGAGCTTGGGCAGGTCAATCTTGTTCGCGGCGATTCCCAGCGTGTCGATCAAGATGGGCACTCCGATCGCATCGCCCAGCGCGTCCAGGACTCCATCCAGTTCAATATCCTGCAGGTCGACCGTGGTATAGGCATACATCTTGGGGGCCATGACCGGGCCGGGGTTGGGCAGCGGCCAGCCAACCGGCCAGCACTGGCCCGGTTCGGCCAGGTCGACCATGACGAGTTCAACCGTGCCGGTTGTGCCACGGCGGGGTTGAAACCCCAGCCCATACTCACGCAGCAGCGAGGAGAAGGCGGTGCCCAGGCTCACCCCTTCCAGCGACTCGCGGACCAGCTTGTCTCCGCGCGTGGGCTCCTTGAGCGCCAGTTTCGCCTTGTCGCTGAGCTGCAGGGAATAGCCCTTGGGCAATCCGATCTGCGCCAGTGCCTCGTCGAGTTTGAGCCCCTGTAGGCTTTCTTTGACGGGAGTGCCCAACGCCGCGAAAAGCTGCTCGAACTGGGGCTTGGTCAGCCCCCACAAGGGCTGCCCGGCGGGGTCACCCTGGGCTCCGTACTGCTTCAATTCTCCGAGCCACTTCTTGAGCTTGTCGGTCTCGCCGTCGGTGAACTGCCGCCCGGCAAACTGCAGCCGCCCCTGCGGATCGAGCCGCCCGACCACCCGCACTTCCCGCAGCCCCGACTGCATCCGCTCGGTGACCTGGACCTTGTCGCTGACCGTGGCTGAACGGACCGAGAAATCGCAGTCCAGCGTTTCGAAGATCTTGAGCCACTGCTGGGCTCGCACACCGATCCCCTCTTTCCCCGTCAGCAGTTCAACGGAGATTGTCGTCAGCGGGGCCTTGCCTGCAGCCGTGCGCGTCGGCTGCCTTGGCTGCGCCTGCACTGGTGCTGCGGCGCTCATCAGGCCGACCCACAGCCCGACAAGTGCGACAGAGAATCTCCAGCCCGTCACCAGGCGAGACGAATGGAGACAGTCGGATTTCATGGTCGACTCCGCTTCGACGGTGGCTCAAGCTGCCGGACGGGACACTCAATTCTGATGGCTCGGTTCGTCCATTTTGTCCAGATGTCACCGATCGTACCAGAGGATCTGAAAGTACGGATGATGAACATCCATGCTCAACGGTTGGATGCCCAATGCAAAAGGGCTCCGCCGACGGATGGCGGAGCCCTGAAGAGAGCCTTCAATATCGGCGGGCATCACACCGCCAGGACATCGGAACGGGAGTCCTTTCGGGTCCAGTACTTCAACGGCAGGCAGCCGATGCCAATGACCACCAACTGCGACAGCACGAACACCGCCAGCTTCTGCATCGCCCCTTCGGTGAAACCGTAGGAGTGCAGGCCGACGCCGAGTTCGTTCACGCCGAACCACGACCAAGCGGTGCAGATGTTGCCAAACACCAGCAGCACCGCCATGCCCCGGTCCTTCACCATGCCACCCCACCGGGCATGCAGCACCAGTGCGTTCCACAGCACGATGATCAAGGCCCCGTTCTCCTTGGGATCCCAGCCCCAGAACCGACCCCACGAATCGTCGGCCCACAGCCCGCCAAGGACAGTGCCCCAGAAGCTGAAGAACGTGGCAAAGCACAGCGTCCCGTACATCATGCGGGTGATGTCCTTGCGGATGGACGGCGTCAGCTCTTTGCACAAGCCACAGAACAGGGCGGCGAGCAGGCAAATGCCGGCGTGGATGGCGTAGGCTCGCTGATCGCTGATGTCGAACGATTTTGCCAGGTTCACGATGGAAAAGACCATCGCATACCCGGCGAGGAACAGCGCGAACACACCGGCCCGCTTGGCAAGACCTTCGGTCGACTCCGACAGCGTCGGTCCCATTGAACCGGCAAAGGCTGTCAGCAGCAGCGCCAGCCCCAATGCACCCGCAAAAAACGTTGTCGCGTACCCCAGCGTGATGCAAACCACGTGTGTCGACAGCCAGAACTGGGTGTCCAACACCGCCTGCAGTACGGTAAACGTGTCGCCCTCGCCCGCCAACTGGTGGGCGATGATCAGACCCGCAAAACCGGTGGCTCCCGCCAGCACATTGCCCACTCCCAACCGGAAGATCCGTTCGAGAATCAACCCAATCACCACGCAACCCCAACTGATGAACACCGCCGAGGAATACAGGTTCGTCACGGGTGGCCGGCCAGAAATGTAGATCCGGCTGGCGAGCGCCAGTGTGTGCAGCGTGAGCGTGAAAGCGATCAGCCAGAAGGACGCATTCTGCAGTGGCTTGGGCCAGAACAGCCAGCCCATCGCCGCCAGCACGAAAGCCATCACATAGAACACCGCGCCATAGTAGAACGGCGTGGCATGGTTGAAGTGAGCTTCAAAATCGCTCCGCGCCAGCCTGTCGTGAATCTGTGTGGGAGGATGCTTCAGCAGATCCGCTCTCAGGGCCTGGGTCAGCTTGTTGAATTCAGCGACGTTGCCGTCTTCGTAGGCTTTCAGCACGTCGGCCCAAGCCTGGGTCATCGTCGGACGGCTTTGCTCCATGAAGCTGCGCCCCCGGGCGATGCTGTACGGTTCCCAGACGTTCTCCACCTCGCCCTTCTTCAATTCCTGGGGCACGATCAATGGCACCTGCATCTTCTTGAACGCCTCGGGTGCGCGCTCGACGAAGTCACGGAGCGTAGCCACATATTCCTGGACCCGTTCCATCGCGCCATTCTTGCCCGCCTGCAGGTCCTCACGGGTCACATCCGGCGGCGGCGGAACGCGGAAGGTGGCGGTCAGCAGGGTGAAGGCTTTGATCCGCCGGTCCGTTTCCAGCAGCTTTCGCTGGTACAGTGACAATTGCTCGCTGGGAACCTCCCGCGCCTCCTGCACCTGTCGCTCAAACTCTCCAATCTTTCCGCCTTCCTGAAGCTGCTGCAGGGAGTACAGGAAGTGCTTTTGACGGTCGAGACCGAGTGTTTGCTGCACGTCCAGACTGTCGATCTTGAAGACCTTGTGTTTGTAGCCGGCTTCCGTCTCGGCAATGATATCCAGCAGCCAGCGGATCGCCGGCTGGTATTTGTCCTTGTCGTCGACATACGCCTCGCGGTTGGACATCACCTTCAGCGTGTTGCGGGCCAGCGTGTCGATCGGCTTGATCCGCCCGCCGGCGAGAATGGGCAACTGCCCAAAGGCGTAATAGTCGAAGCTCTGTTTGGGGCTGGGCGGCCGCACCTGTGTGAACAGCCATGTGGCACACAGGCTGACCACCAGTCCGGGCACCACGATTTCCAGCAGGCTGAAGTCCCTGGCTCGCGCAGGCGTGGACATGGACGATGCCGCAGGCATCCGGTGTTTGCCAGCTCGATTTCCCCGTTCTGGCGAATGCGAAGCCGCCACGATCGCTGAGGGGTCGCCACTCATCACCGAGGCCACCGAGTTCATCGCGGCGAGCGACATGCTGCGGCGGTTCAAAAACTGCAGCAGGGCATGCATGAAGTGGTACATCATGCCCACCACCACGATCATGCAGGCCACGTACGGGATCATCCAGCCGGTATTCTTCACGACCTGCAGGCCGGTCATCTCGCCGTCGGTGTCCTGCAGGAAGTTGGACTGGTAGAACGTCTCGCTGGCGTACCGCAGTGGGTTGTTCATCCAAATCCGGACTTCGCGGTCCTTCACGTGCCGCGAAGGGTCGTTCAGCACGATGTCCGAGGAATAGTTGCGGGCGGTTTCGGTGCCCAGATACTTGTCGAAGCGGACATCGTTCAGGGTCAACGAATAGGGCTTATAGTGGCGGGTGAACCGCAGGTTGACCGCGTATTTCTTGCCGTTCGCGTCCGCAATCTCTTCGAAGGCCGGCGGCGACTGCATCGACTGAAACAGCCCGAGCAGGTAGGTGCCGACCTTCTCGTCGGTGCCCTTCTTGTAGAGCGTCACATACACCGAGGTCATGTTGACCGCGCCGCCACTGTCGGCCCCGGTCGTCTTGGGGCGCTCCTCCACGAAGATCTCCTTGCCGACTCCCGCCGTGGCGGGATTGTCGTCGCTGGCCATGACTTTCCGTGGCTGCGAGTTCAACAAGGTCCGGTCGAGTTCCACGTCGAATGGCAGCACCTCATCCTTCACGCGTTTGCCGACTTTGAGCCGGGACAAGGGCACGACGATATGCCGGTCCTCTTCAATATTGGACGAGTCGACGAAGGCAATTTCAGGAGTGTTGATGTCCTGCACGAAGTTCACGGTCTCGCCTTCGTGGATGTACATCTGGCTTTCGACAGCCATCAGCCCTACGAGCAACTCGTTGAGCATCATCAGCCCGACACCCAGGTGCAGCACCACCACCCCGCCACGCCGCTTGAAGATCAACAGGCAGCCGGCGAGCAGGACCGAGGCGGCAATCGTCGAGAGCATCAATTGCCAGAGGATTCGCATGGAGGAATCCCCCAGCGTGACGCGGGTGTCCAGCAGGAGCCACAGTGAGAGTGGGGCGACGAGAGCCACAAGGCCAACCAGCAGCCAGCGCTCCGCGCTCCGCTGGGGCGGCAGCATGGCGATCCCGAAGGCGGCGGGAATGACAGTGGCCGCCATCAACACCTTCAGGGCCATCCACAACCGAGCCCACATGATGGGCGGCACGGCCTGCAGGCCGTCGACGTTGCCCATGGCAATCACGCCCCAAGTCACCGCGACACCGAGTGCCATCGTGGCCAGGCCGGCGTACAGCATCATCCCCTTGGCCTGTGGCTTAAAGCGGATGAGATGCGCGGCAAACAGGTTGACGCACATCGCCGCCCCAATCGACCAACCGCCGGGAATCCACAGATAGCCGGTGAGCTTGGGCATCTTGGGGAACCACGCCTTGGGAAACAGCGCGGCGAACTCCATCTTGGCGATGAAGCAGCGGAAGTATTGGTGAATGGCGGTTTCGATGTCGTGCTGCGCCTGGGCCAGCGTGCCCACGAAGACGATGAAAATCGCCATCGCCAGCAGCACCACCGTCAGCCGCAGTGAGGCCAGCGGCCGCAGGATTTGCTGAACCGTGGCCCACAGCGAGTCGTCCGTCCGCAGCCAGTTTCGCGAGGCGAGGTCTGGCCCGGAAGTGCCGACATTTTCGACAATCGGGGTGTCTTCTGAACTCGTCACGGCTTCCGCCGGAGATTCAACGCGGGACATTAGCGGGCTCCTTCGTTGAATTTCACGGATGTGACGAACGCTTCAAACCGCGGCCGTTCTCGTTCCGCCAGTCCACCGTCGCCCAGAAGTTTGAAAAACCAGGTCGCTTCCGCCGTCTGCAGCACCACGCCAAACAGCGACTTTTCGGCACCCACAAGGCGGATGTACTGACCCTTTTCCGTGCCAACGGGAAGCTCCTGCAGATCCTGTTTGAGCTGCTCGGCGGTGGTTGGTGCGAGCTGCACCTGGCCGCGCCAACGGTTGATGTTCTGCAGCAGGTCGCCACCGGCGCTGCTGATGGTGATCAAGACTTTCTTGTCGCCATCCTGGGCCTCGAACGAGGCCAGCACAAATTGGCGTGAAGGAACTGACTTCCAATCCGCGGGGAGGTCGTAGGTGAAGGGCAGGTCGGCTGCCGGGCGGGCGGGCGGAGTCGCCGCGGCCGGCCCCATCGGCGGATGGCCGTCCATCCCGTCGGCCCCACCCATCATCGGACCCATCGCGCCGCCCATCATTGGTCCCATCGAACCCTTTTTGGGCGTTGGTCCGGGCGTCCCCACGAAATCCACCACCGTCCCCAGCAGTCCCGGGACTTCCAAAGGCTTGGTCTGCGCCACCAACTCCTTGGGCTCCAACGGCGGCAACTGCAACTGCTTGCGCCAGCGGTTGACATTCATCAACTGGTAGTCCGTCCAGTCGCCGGAGGTCGCCGCCAGAGGCAGCTTGGTCACGCTGACTTCCAAGGGCGGATTGACCGAATCGATCTTGAGCGTGGCGAACCGCATGGTGTCGCCCGGCTCCTGCACCCAGTGTTCTGGAAGCTTCCAGTCGGGCGGATCCGAGGGCTTGGCGAATTTCACGGACGCCAGAAAGTCGTCGAAGTTTTTCGAGATCTCGTTCACCGACTTGATGGGGCCGGTCAGTTTGAAGAACCAGGCGGCATCATTCTGCCGCAGCATCGCCCCCATCGTCCGGTGCTTGAGGCTGCTGACCGTGTAGCTCCGAATCGGTTCTTCCCGATTCGCGCAGCCAGCCAGGCCAATTGCGGCCAACACGAAAAATGGCATCCAGGGGATTCGAATTCTCATGAATCAAGCTTCAGGCGGGGCCAACGGACTGCCGGCGGGAATCGCAAGCCGGCTTGGCAAAGGCGGTTGCGGAACTGGCTCCGCAACAAGACCTGCGAACAGGGAATTATAGTCCGGTGCAGCCGATAAAGTACACGCGAATCGCCTGTGAGGGCTCCGTGGGGTGCCGGCTGATTGGTGGAGCGAATTCCAGCCATGGCAGACGCCGACAATGCAGACGTTGGGCGGCTGCCGGCGGCACTGACCACAACGATTCCAATTTTCGTCGGCTCCCCGCAGGCGGTGCGCAGGCCCCACAGCCACCGAGGTGACCTTGGCGGAGGCAAACGTCTCAGGCTCGGAGGACGAGGCGACGCACAGTCGCCGTTCGCTCCAGCGGTAAAGTCGGCGAAAGCACGAGCACCACGCTCCCGCAGCCGACATTCCGCCATTTGCCGATTCTGCCACTCCCGATAGAATCCGCCCGGCTGCCGCCGCGTGAATTCCAGGGAGGGATGATGCGACACATTTCAACTCGGTCCATCGCCAAGTTTCATCTCAGTGGCAGCGGCATTGCCGTGGCAATCCAACCCGCGGTGTGGCTGGTTTTTGCCCTTTTGCTGAATGGTTCCCTCCAAGCCCAACCCGTTCCGGGGGAAGCACCTGCGGCAAGGCCAGCAATAGTCCTCAAGCCGACAGCCCGACAAGAGGATGCCCGGTTGCACGATGTGCAATGCTTGGGGAGTTTTGCCTGGGCGGTTGGCGACCAGGGTGTCGTCTGGCGGTCTGTTGACGGCGGGCGGACCTGGGAACTGGCCTCCAGTGGCGTGACCAGCCCGTTGCGGTCGGTCTGTTTTTTGACGGACCAGATTGGCTGGGTGGCCGGGGGTGAAACCTCGCCCTTTACCGGGCAGTCGGCCGGAGTGCTGCTGGCGACAACGGACGGCGGCAAGACATGGACTCCAGTCACTCCGCCGGGTCGCAGTTTTCCGCCAGCCAGCGACCGCGGCCGCGAACAACGTTCCAAAGCGGACTTGCGCCCCGACGGAGACTGGCCGCGGCTGCATCGCGTCAAGTTTTTCAGCCTCGAAGAAGGATTCATCGTCGGCGACAGCGATGCCAAACACCCCACCGGTGTGATGTTCCGCACCGAGTCCGGCTGGGAAGAGCTGCCGGGGACTGCCGTGGGCAACTGGCGGGCGGCGGATTTTGCGGCGATGGAACTCGGTGCCGTGGCTGGACTCCGGGGAGCCTCGGCGGTGATCGCCAACGGCAAGCTCCTTCCCGCCCGCAATGCCCTTCCCGAACTTGCCTCTTATGGGGCGATGGCGCTCCATCCCTCGGGTCACGCGTGGCTCGTGGGTGAAGGCGGAACCGTGCTGCGCTCCGACAACATGGGGGTGGTCTGGGAATCGCCCGCCGGCGCACTGCCGGAAAGTCTGCCGGAAACCTCCGACTTCCACGCCGTCTGTTGCCGCGAGGAAAAGGCATGGATCGGCGGCAGCCCCGGCAGCATCATTTGGCATACCCCCAACGGGGGCAAATCCTGGATCAAACAGAAGACCGGACAGTCGCTGCCGTTGTCGTCGATCTCGTTCACGACGGATACCGATGGGCTGGCGGTGGGTGCGTTGGGAACCATTCTGCGGACGGACAATGGCGGCCAGACCTGGAACATTGTCTGCGGACAGAACCGCCGGCTGGCGTTGCTGGGGCTGTTCACCACGCCGAGTCAGATTTCACTGCCGTTGGTCACGCAGTTGGCTGGCGAAGACGGCTACCGCTGTGGGATGCTGGCCATGACCCGCGATGATGTGGGGCCGGAGGGCCGTGGCCTGCCCGATGTTGACGCTCGCCTGCAGGAGGCGGTGCAGTCCATCGGTGGTTCGGAGGCGTCGATCGACTGGCAGTTTCCACTGCTGGTGCCGGGACTGAAAGGTGACCGCGAAAAACTGGTCTCCGAGTGGAACCTGCGCACCGAAGGCCGGCTCTCGGAAATTTTGGTGGGGCACCTCGTCCGCCAGCTTCGCACCTGGCGTCCCAGTGTCGTGGTTGTCGACCAGCCGACCGACACGGACGCCGTGGCCCTGGTCCTGCATCAAGCCACGCTGCTGGCGGTGGCCAAGGCGGCGGATCCAACGCAGTTTCCCGAACAACTGGCCGACGCGGGGCTCAAGCCGTGGCAGGCAGAGCGGATCTGCGTGCGGCTTCCCAACGGCAGCCGCGGACCGATTACTCTCGACCCGCATCGCTATCTGCCCTTCACGGGTCAGTCTTTGGAAATGGCGGTTTCGGCCGCTCAAGCCCGGCTTTCCATCGAGACGCCCGACGGTAACGCGGGTTTGAGTCTGACAGCCACGCCGTTGGGACACCGGGAATCGTTTCGGGTCGATTGGACGCGGACTGGCGGACAGAAGGATCCAGAAGCCGCGGCTTATCAGGATTTCTTTTCCGGGATCTCGATCCAGCCCGGCACGGAGGCCCGCCGGGCCTACCCGCCGCTCGATGAAACCCTCCTGGCAAAGAAGGCCGACATTGCCAAACGGCAGCGAAACTTTGCCGGCATTGTTCAAACGTTTCTGACGGATGGCCGTCAGTCGGCCAACATGCTGGCCCAACTGGGCGAAGTCACCAGGAACATGCCCGAGGACCAGGCCGCGCTGCAGATGGCCCGGCTCGCGGAATCGCAACTGGCCATTGGCCAGTGGGAGCTGGCCGAGCTGACGATGCTGGAACTTGTCGCCAAATTTCCGGAGCAGCCGGTGGCCATCCGGGCCGCATGGCGGTTGACGCAATTTTGGGGCGGAGCCGAAACGAGCTGGCGGCGGCTGCAATTGTCGACCATCCGCCACGCACAGATGCAGCCCACCGGCGAATCCACCGTGCAGGCGATGCAGTCCCTGCTGTCGCAGCTCAATGCCCAGGACCAGCAGTTGCAGAAGGAGGGCCTGCCGTTTGGTCTGCCCGCTCTGGATTCCGAGAACCCGGTGAAAGTCCAGCAGGCCTCGGCGAAGACCGGCAGCCTGACGTCGCGCGGCCAGTTGTCGGCCAAGTTCAACTACTGGCAGGGCCAGTCCGTCAAAATGGCCAAGGACCTGGAAATCCGTGCGCCGGGACTGTTCGCCGATGCCGAGACTCAGTTCGCGCTGGCGGCCGTGTTCCGCGGACGCGGTGCTCCGGAGAAGGCGAACGAAGTTTACCGCGAATTCGCCAAGGATCCGCAGCACCGCTGGCATCGGGCGGCAGCCGGCGAGCTGTGGGCCACGGCCCCCAACGGTCCGCCGGAGCGTGCGCTCTGCACCTGCAATTACACCGCCATCCGCCCGGTGCTGGACGGTCTGTTGTCGGACCAGTGCTGGCAGAACGCCGAGGAACTGCCGCTGCTGGAGTCTTCGGACAGCACCAAAGTCGAAAATCATGCCTTCGTGATGTTCTGCTCCGATCAGGAATACCTGTATCTGGCCGCCCGCATGCCGCGGCACCCGGCGGTCCGAACGGACCGCCCGCTGAAAACAGGCCGCAAACACGATGACAACCTCAACGACTTCGACCGGTTCACGTTCATGCTCGATGTCGACCGCGACTATGCCACCTGGTACCGGTTCTCGGTCGATCAGCGCGGCTGCACCGCGGAAGACTGCTGGGGTGACACCAGTTGGAATCCGAAATGGTTCGTGGCGGCCGACGGCGATGAAGGCCACTGGCGCATCGAAGCCGCCATCCGCCTGGACGAACTGGTCCCCGTGGCTCCCGTCGAAGGCGCCCTGTGGAACCTGGGCGTGACCCGCACCATCCCCGCCGCCGCCGTGCAAAGCTGGACCCAGCCCGCCCACACGGCTCCGCACCCCGAGACTTTCGGACTGCTCCGCTTCAAATAGATCGCTTCTTTTGTCGAAAAAGTCAAATTTGAAATTAATCCCACAGCCAGCCATTCGCAATCACGTGAGCCCATGAGCGACCTTCCAGAACTGGCCTTGCCCGAGTCCGAAGGCGATGAGATCGAGGCGGCGTATCTCAAAGCGCTCATGGCGAGTGAGGAATTGGACGCGCAGGAAACTGATGCGGAGCTGTCGACGGAGCCACAGGAACTGGAGGCTTCTCCATCCGCTCCGGCGGTGGCTGGCGTGGTGGCTGAATCGCCGACTCCCGAGTTGGCGGCGGCACCCGCGCCCGAACCAGTTGCCAAGACCGGCCCGATTCCGATTCCCTCCATCGTTTTGGACGATGATTCGGAGTCGCCGCTGTCGCCGGCGCAGGTGATCGAAGCCGCGCTGTTTGTGGGGGGGCAGCCACTGTCCTCCAAGCGGATCTGCGGCATGCTCCGCGGCAGCTTCACGCCGGAACTGGTGGAACAGTCGATCGAGGAACTCAACGCCCTATATGCGGCACAGGGCCGGCCTTATGAGATTCGCCCCGGCGACGGGGGCTTCCGCCTCGATCTGCGACCCGAATTCGAAAAATATCGCAACCGCGTCTATGGCACGGGGCCCCGCGAAGTGCGGCTGACCCAGGAGGTCCTCGAGGTCTTGGCAGTGGTGGCTTACAAACAGCCGATTGCCGCCGCCGATGTGGAAGTGGCCCGCAAAGGTTCAGGCAACGCCCTGCGGCAACTCTTGCGCCGCGAATTGATTGGCCTGACACGCGGTGATGGCGGCCCCAAAGACATCCGCTACCACACCACGCCACGCTTCCTGCAACTGTTCGGCCTGGGCAGCCTGGCCGACCTGCCGCAAATGGAAGATGTGAGCCACAAGTAGGGACCGCGGCAACGGCTGACTTGCCGCGGCTCAATGCGGTCATCCCTCATTTGCCATTTGTTCATTGCTGCTCTCGACCCGCAAATCGGCCGTCAGCGCGGCCAATTCCAACGCGATGATTTCCTGCATCAGCGAACGCGGTCCGGCGCTGCGGCGGAACGGTTGTTTGGAGAGGAGCCGTTCGGCAAAGTCCGCGACTTCGCGCGGAACCTGGGGGGCGAGGCGGCGAATGGGCGGAGCATGGTCGTGCTGCTGCTGGTGCAGCACTTCGGCCAGGGTCTCACCCTGAAAGGGCAGCCGGCCGGTGAGCAGTCGATACAACACAATTCCCAAGCCGTACAGGTCTCGCGATGTGCCAGTCGGGTCGGCCGCTCCGGCACAGCCCGCCACCAGTTCTGGGGCGAGAAACTCTGGAGTGCCTGCCAGTTCTCCGGTGGAAGGGCTGGAAATGCGGCGGGCAAACCCCAGGTCGATCAGTTTGATCGTCCCGTCGTGCTGCACGAAGATATTGGCGGGTTTGATGTCCCCATGCAGAAAGCCGGCAGCCTCAAGGTCAATCAATCCTTGCAGGCACTGCCGAACCCGCCAGAGGGCGGCCGTGCAGCTCATGGGCTGATGCGAGAGCGTTGCCGCCAGCGTCGTCCCTTCGAGCCACTCCAGAACGACAAACCGCGGCGACCCATCCAGTTTGGCTTCGAGGACGCGAACAATGTGCTGACTGTGAACCCGCTGGCCCACCTCAGCCTCGTTCTCCAGAATTCTGCGGGCAACTTCGCGGCTCTCCCATTCGGGGCGGATCTGTTTCAGCGCGAAGCATTTGCCCGATTCTGGCTCCCGCACCTTCCAAACCTCGGCAAACGTACCGCCTCCGACGCATTCCAGCGCCTCATACCCAAACGAGCGCGCTTGCGGCCGTGGCGGCAGCTTCCAGTGGCGAATTGGCGGATTTGTCGACTCGGGTTGGGGTTGAGCCACGGAATTGGCGGGTGCCGGACCGGCGTTGGACATGAATTCCCCCAAACCACGAACCGCTGCTGAAGTTTGCGTGTCTCAGCGCGTGTGGCATTCCGAATGGTTGGCATTCGCCTGCCGGTTTGATACCATCCTCACTCCCCGTGGGGAGGCACTTCCAGCAACCGGCCGCTGAAGGCCGCTGACGCAAGTCGGCGGCAGCCCGATTGGATGCAGATTGAGGGTGTAGCTCAGCCGGTAGAGCAACGGACTTTTAATCCGTAGGTCCCGGGTTCGAATCCCGGCGCCCTCATTCCAGCATCACACACAGCCGTGCCGTTGGGCATGCTACGGCAAACAAGTCCCTCAAATCAGGGACTTGTTGCGTTTCTGAACGCCATCTCCCTGCGCGGGATGCCGCGAATCCGTTTAGTAGCGGGGCTCTTGGTTTTGCATGACCGAGATCACGGCATTGCTCACGCCGCGTTGCTGCAGAGCGATGATCGCCGAGGGCGAGGTGTCGAAGCGGCTTCCACGGGTCTGGATGGAATTGATGATCAGACTGTCCGAGACACCTTGCTGGACCATGTCGCAGACATCCCGATTGGTGATCGCCCGCTGCTCACGCACGCGCGACTGCGCCTGATACGCCGCCTGTTGGGCTTGGCGATCACGTTTTTCCGACTCGTCCTTGCTGTTGCCTGCCAACGCACCCACTGCGGTACCACCCAGACCACCGATCAGTGCACCCGCACCGGTCGCGCCAAACTGGTGTCCGACAATCGCTCCGAGACCCGCGCCGCCGGCAGCACCCAGGGCAGCACCCTTCTGGGTGTGATTCATGTTGCTGCATCCGGTGACGGCCAGCAGACTTGCCAACCCGAGGGGAAGAAGAACGCGCGACTTTGGCATGGCTCGCTCCGTGAGACCCATTCGAAGTGTGTTTTTATTTGCGCATCACAACGCTGCGGTATGATTCGCGATGGGATCCGCATTTCCGCGTCCAACGCGGAAACATGCGGAAAGCGAAGCAGGCGTGGGAGCGCACAACCAATTCGCATCGTGTCAAGTTGTGCCGAACGCAACGGTTTCCTCATCAGTATCGACGTGGATTCAAAGAGAAATTGAGAGTTTCTCTTCAGGCCGCGCGACGGTTGGGGACCGAGTCTGCCTCTTTCGGCACTTCTTCAGAGATGTCCAGCGCATCACCGGGCTGCCACGCCACGTTGAGCCGGGCGGCTTGCCACAGTCCGGCCAGCGACAACAGCACAAACCAGGTGGGGACTCCGGCGATCAGCGCCGCGTAACCCCATTTGAGCCCCAGCACGTCCTTCACCGACAGCGGTCCCAGGAACAGCAGGCCGGCGAGAACTCCCTGAAGCCGCCAGTTTCGTGTCTGCCATGCGGCGTGGACCAACACCAGCATCGGCAGAATCATCACCACATAATGGGACTTGCTGCTTTGCGGGCTGAACAGCAGCATCAGACACAAGACCATCGACGCCTCCAGGCCCACGCGTGGCTCAGAATCAGTCACTGGCAAGCTCTGCTCGCTGCGGAACCCCTGGCGCGGATGGGTGGCTTGCGCCACCTGCTTCATCCGCTGTCGGGGTTCCTGGCTCTCTGGTAAGTTCTGCTCGCTATGGAACCCCTGGCGCGGATGGGTGGCTTGCGCCACCTGCTTCATCCGCTGTCGGGGTTCCTCGCTCGCGGGTAAGTAAAGACTGGGAAACGAGACTGCCTGGGCTGGCATCAAATTCTTGCGCCGCAGACTCAGCCAGCAGACGCCCACCAGCACTGCGGAAAGTCCCAAGCCGAGCCAGCGCCGGGGTCCAGGTTCATTGAGCCTCGCCGCAGTCGGTGAATTTGGAAACCAGGACACGCCCAGCGTCGAGGCGCGATGCACCAACCCGCCCAGCGACTGATTCAGGGGCTGTGCCTGCCCGCCATGGATCCACTGGCCAGGGGCCGTATGACTCGCGCGGTCGAGGACCTCCCGGTGCCAGTCTTCGAGGTGGGAGACCTGCGGCGTCCGGGGGAACACGAGATCGGGCACGACATTCCAGCAGATGGCCGTAAGGGCGAAGACCACTGCGGCCATCCGCTGGCCACGTCCCCACAGGTAGGGTCCGATGAGCCACGGCGTGCATTTCATGGAGGCCGCGGTACCGAGCCACATGGCCGACGGGTTTTCTTGCCGGCGCTGCAGGGCGACAAAGCCAAGCATCAGCATTGCGGCGATGACGGCGTCGAACTGGTGGTTTTCCAGCGGGCTGAGGAGGAACCGGCCGCCCAGGACCAGGGCTCCCGTCAGGATCGTCGCGTTCTGGCGTGACCAGCCACGGAGGCCAGCCAGGTGCCACGCACACCATACGGTGACGCCCAGCGCCGCCACACTGACGAGATACCAGGCGATGACCCCGGCGAAGGAGGGCAGAAGTGCCAGTGGGATGGACTGCATCGCGATGGAGGGCGGATAGACGTACATGTCGACATCTGTGTGCCGGTACAACTGCTCACCGGCCATCAACCGGCGGGCGCTTGGCGCGAACATCGTTGTCCAGACCTTCACCGGCCAGTCCCGCAGGAACGCGGAGGAGTAGCCGCCGAGGAACAGCAACAACCCGAGAACCGTCAAGCACCAGCGCAGGTGCGTACGGCGACGCACCGCGGTTGCCACCGCTGCGGGGACACTCTGAGCCATGAGGAAGCACCCTTGGCCACTGCCAAATTGTCGTCTGGGGAATGAGAGGCCGCGGATGCTACGTTGCGGCGGGAATTGCCGCAACAGGGATTTGATGGGACTGAAAACTCGCAGCGGCGCGCCGGGTGACAGGCCGCGTCCGGTCCCGCAGGAACTGGGGATCCTCACCAGAAATCAATGACACCTTCATTGACGAGGTACACCGAATGTTTGCCGCACCCCAGATTGGCATACTCAAGCAATCGCCACCGCACCACTGCCGGAGCCCGCCGGTGCATCCATAGTAGGGGCGCATAGGCCAAATTGAGTGTTGGGCTCGGGCCGGACCCAAATCGCGAGTTCACCCAACACGCCGGGCCGAAGGACAGCAGATAGAGGAGCGACAGCGCCAGAGCGGCGAAGCCCCAGGCCATTGGAGAAGGACGAGGTTCACTCATTTGGATTCCAGGCAATAGATGGAACCATGGGGCAGCTTGGTGGGGGCATGCGAAAGGTGCCGTGGTGCCAACCGCCTTCCAACATGCACGCGGCCAGCAGAGTGATTGCACCGTCGCGGACAGCATACAGAACAGGACATGGACCGGTCATCAATGAGGATGAAGGCGGTGTTAAGCCTGAATGACATTCCCCATGAATCCGCGCCGCGCCCCTTGCCAAATTGATTGATGCGAGGCATTATTTTGATCCAATTCTGCCGTGGAGACAATCTCGCACTGGCATCGCTCGGTCTGAGTCTGTGAACACTTCCCAAAGGCTTCAATTTGAGGAGAGCAGGAATGGCCAAGAAAAAAACAGCGGCACCGGAATCTGAAGTGGCTTCGACGGCGACTTCCAATCTCGGCATGGCAGGGGGTGCCGCGGCGGGAGCTGCCGCCGGTTCGCTGTTGGGGCCGCTCGGGGCGGCTGTTGGCGCGGTCGTCGGGGGCGTCGCCGCGGCGAACGCGGAAGTCATTGCCCGGAGCATGCCCTCGGCCAGCGACGTTTCAGCCACGGCGAAGAAGGCGGCGACATCCGTGAAGAAGGCCGTGGCCAGCGTCAAAAAAACGGTCGCTTCATCGCCCCCCAAAGCCGCCAAAGCCACGACCAAGAAAGCTCCGGCGAAGAAGGCCGCCGCCAAGAAGACCGTCGTCAAGAAGGCGGCACCCGCCAAAAAGACTGCCGCCAAAAAGTCGGCCCCCAAGAAATAGTCGTCTGGCGGTTATGCCCCGCAATTGGGACGTCCTGGTTGCGGCATCGCCCTGGCAGCGGCAAATTTTTGCCCCCTGCCCTCAATCTGATACATCGGAGGATCAACGCGCGCCCGTCTGGCATCGGCAGGCATGAGTTCGCACACGTTGCGACAAGATCCAGTTCGCCAAGGCAGCACGATTTTTACACACACGCTGCATCGGATGGTGCCAATGCGTTAAAGTCGATGGTGCTGAACTCAATCGCGTTGCCGAAACAGGTTCCCCATGCTGCACGAGACTGTGACTTCCAACTGCCCCGGTCGCAGGCCGCCACAGACTTCGCGGCGGGAGATGCTCCTTGCGACGGCGAATGGCTTTGGCATGCTGGCCCTGGCTGGGTTGATGGCCAACGATGCGCCGGCAGCTCCCGTGCGCAACATCGCCCTGCCACAGCGGCACTTCGCCCCCAAGGTGAAGAACGTCGTCTTCCTGTTCATGGATGGCGGCGTGTCACATGTCGACTCCTTCGACCCCAAACCGAAGCTGGACGAACTCGATACGAAGCCGTTCACGGAATCCAAGAACCCCACAGCCAATGGCAACCGGCAGTGGCTCAAAAGCCCGTGGGCCTTCAAGCCACGCGGCAAGTCGGGGATGCCCGTCAGTGACCTGTTTCCGCACATCGCCTCGTGTGCCGACGACCTGGCGGTCATTCGCTCCATGCAGGCGGAACTCCCGATCCATTCCACCGGCGTGCTGTTTCTGCACACGGGCAGCAACAATGCGGGCCGGCCCAGCATCGGCTCATGGGTCAATTACGGTCTGGGCAGCGAGAACCGCAACCTGCCGGGATTTGTCGTCCTGAGCTTCGGCGTCGTCCCCTGCGGCGGCCTGGAGAATTATTCCAACGGATTCCTGCCCGCCAGCCACCAGGCGACCCTGTTCCAGGCCGATGGCACGCCGATCGACAATATTCAGCCCGCCGACAAGGACGCGCGGATTCAGCAAACCAAGCTGGCGCTCCTCCGGGGACAAGATTCGGCCTTCTCACAGACCCTGGGCGGCGACGACGCGGTCGAATCGGCGATTCGCAACTACGAGATGGCCTACCGCATGCAGTCGCTGGTTCCCGATGTCCTCGATCTGGCAAAGGAGACCGAAGCCACGCAGAAGCTGTACGGCCTGGACTCGACCATCCCCACCAAGCGGCTGTATGGCATTCAATGCCTCCGGGCGCGGCGGCTGATCGAGTCCGGCGTGCGGTTCGTGGAGATCACCTGCCCGCCAGGCGCCTCCAATGGCACCTGGGATCAGCATGGCAACCTGAAGGCCGGGCATGAGAAAAACGCCCTCGACACCGACCAGGCGATTGCGGGCCTCATCACCGACCTCAAAGCCCGTGGCTTGTTTGAAGAGACGCTGATCGTCTGGGCGGGAGAATTTGGCCGCACGCCCCACTCCGCCGGCCGGGATGGTCGCGACCACCACCCCGAAGGGTTCAGCGTGTGGCTCGCTGGCGGCGGCGTCAAAGGCGGCACGATTTATGGAGCCACGGATGAACTGGGAATGCAGTCGGTGGAGAATATCTGCACGATGCACGACCTGCATGCCACCATCCTGCATCTGCTCGGCCTGGACCACGAACGCCTCACCTACCGCTTTGGCGGGCGCGATTACCGGCTGACGGACGTGCATGGGCATGTAGTGCACGACATTTTGACATGACAGCCCCGGCGGAGTTCAGGCACAGCAACAAGCTGGACCTCTGCCAATGAGTTGTGAATTTGGAGAGACGGCAGATGCTGCAACACCTCGCAATAGCCTTTGTGGTGTTCTTCGGGCTCGTCCGTTCCGCGGCCGCACAGAACCAGGGAAGTCCCGCCCCCCGAAACACCGGTCGCCCCGCCGCGGACTTCGTAGAGACGGCGCGTTACCCCTTGGAACTGGTCTTGCCGCGGGCGGCGGACAGTTCACCCTCGTCGGACGATGGATCGCCGACGGTCAGCGGTGAACATCGGATTTTTCGCGCCTATCCCGCCATCGAATACAACATCCGTGCCGTTGTGCTCGGCGGATCGTATCCGTTTCGATTCCATCTCACGGACGCCCCGCCCGGCATGACGATCGATGCACGGACCGGAGAAATCCGCTGGCCGAATCCGACCGGCTCTCGCATCCGACCGACGATCACGGTGACCGACGCCGAGGGAACCGAACGATCTTCCTCATGGGAAATCCGTGTTGGCACCGAGAGCTTCCGCTTCGTCGATGCCGTGCGCGGCGAAGATTCCAATAATGGCACGCGCGAAAAACCGTGGAAGACGCTCGCAGCCGTCAAAGCCAATCCGTCGCAGGGGGGTGTCGTCTATTTTCGGGCCGGTACCTACGACACGGCTGCCTTGCAGCCCACCGGCGACGATGAAGGAGGCTGGAAGCGCGCGGAATTCAACGGCCGCGTGCATCCCGTGCAATGGATCGCTTACCCGGGCGAGAAACCGGTGATCGACAGCGGCTATCGGAATGACTCGGAACGGGGCTGGTTCATCCGCCTTCAGGGGGCCGGGAACAATCCTGTCTATCTGGACGGGCTGGAGTTCGTGAAAGCCCGGCATATCGGCCTGCAGTTCGTCTCGGGCGTCGGTGACTTCGCCGTTTTCCGCCGACTCGCGATCCACCAGATCCACGAATCCATCAACGGTGCGAATTCCGCGGGGATCATGACGCTGACCAACCCCCAGCGGCCTTCCTGGTATTCGGCCTTCCAGGACATCGATTTCCACCACAACCCCTGTGGCGGCATCAAACAGTACTCGCAGCGCAAACTGCCGCTTCCGCGATTCGGGGATTGGCCCGGACCTGAAGGCGGATGTCTCGCGCTTCGAGGTCCGCCACTGCGAATTCCTCGGCAACTCGGAAATGAGGGCCGGTTTGTTTGGCAACATGCATCCCGCCCGTGGCCGGGACATTACCGGTGAAATTCGATTCAATCGAATGATCTGCCGCGGCCCCGATCAGGTTGCGATGGAGGTGAATCAGGATGGACTGGCGAATGGAATTCATCTCTACCGGAACACGTTCATCGGCTCGGTGCGGGTTCGCAACACCGATAGCGAGGACGGCCCCTTTCGTTTCGAACGCAACGTCATCGTCAGTTCCGATTCCGGTCGCGACCGAATTGCGAGCGAAGGTGTGAGCGATCCGAGCCGCATCGTCACGACCGACAATCTGGCAGGTTCGCCTTCCGACCAGCTTGTCAATCCAGAAGGTAAACTGCTGGGCAAACACCGGTCCCTCGTCGGGCGACGCGGACATGAGACACAGCCATGAGCTTGCCATCGTGGCATGTTTTGACGGTCGCGAAGCCGGAGTGACATCGGCCTGTTGGCGACCTGTCGTCAGTTATGGCAACCACTTCTTACACGGCCGTCAGTGCTGAGGGTTTGCGAGTGCGGCCAACCCAGGCAGCGATGGAGTTCCTTCATCGTGGGGATCGCAGCGCGGAAGCGTTCGAGCGTGATGAGCGGCTCAGCACGGAAATATGACTTCGCCCTCGGGCCTCAGGGCCTCGGGCGCGAGAGACTGGCTGGCCTCGCCGCAGAGTCGGTACCATGTGCGGAGCCTGACAGAGGCAGCGGCACGCCGTAACAGGGGATGCGACATGGTTGACGGAAACATCACGCGGCGGACGTGTCTTGCCGGGCTGGCGGGACTCGGGGCGGCCATGGCTTTGAGTGTTGGCAAGTCCGCACCACGAGCCATCGCCGCCGAGTCCGCTGCCACGATTCCGCTGGGCTTCAGCCTGTACGGCATGAAGACGCTGTCGCTGGCCGACGGCCTGCGAGTTTGCGGTGAAATCGGATACGACGGCGTCGAGCTGGCGTTGATGCCAGACTGGCCGGCTGATCCAGAAAAATTGTCAGCCACGGCGCGGACAGAAGTCCGCCAGCAGTTGCAGGAACACCGGTTGCTGCTGTTGGCGTTGATGGAGAATCTGACACTCCTCGCGCCGGATCAGGGACATGCCGCCAATCTCGAGCGGCTGAAACGGGCCGCCGAACTGGGACACGACCTTGCTCCGGATTCCGTCCCTGTCATCGAAACCGTGCTGGGCGGTTCGCCCCCGCAGTGGGACTCCTTGAAGGAGCCGATGGCCGAGCGGCTGCTGGACTGGGCCAAAGTGGCCGAGGCGGCTGGTGTCACGCTGGCGGTCAAACCCCATGTCCGCAACGCGCTGCACACCCCGGAAGGAGCCGTGTGGCTCATGGACAAATTGCGCTCTCCGCATCTGAGACTCGCCTACGATTTCAGCCACCTGCAATTGCAGAAGTTCCCGCTCAAGGAGTCGCTGGAGAGCATGCTCCCCCTGTCGGCATTCATCCATGTGAAGGACGCACGCGGGACTGCGGACAAGTTTGAGTTTCTTCTGCCCGGCGAAACTGGGACGCCGGACTACGCGGCGTATCTGCGCGACGTCCAGCGGCTGGGGTATCGCGGGAGCGTGGTGGTTGAAGTCAGCGGGATGGTCAGCAGTCAGCCGAAGTACGACCCGGTGGCTGCGGCCAAGCTGTGCTACGAGAAGCTGAGCCCCGCGTGGACCGCCGCTGGCGTTGGGCGGACTCGTTCAGGAATGAAATGACCCAATGACCAATGAAACAATGACCAAATGTGGTGAGGCCACGGCGGACGCTTTGGCGATTTGGCAGGCGGGCGTGGAGGCGGTCCGTTCGGAGACGCTGGTCCGCAATTGTCTGAAAGTCGTTGGCAGCCAATTGGAGGTGGCCAGTCGCGTCTTTGATCTCACCTCGCTTGGTCGAATCGCCGTCGTTGGCGCGGGCAAGGCGGGGGCCGGGATGGCTGCCGCGGCGGAGGCCGCGCTGGGACCGCAGGTGGTGGCCGAGAAGGTGACCGGCTGGGTCAATGTTCCGGCAGATTGTGTACGGAAGTTGAGCAAGATTCACCTCCACGCCGCGCGTCCCGCTGGCGTCAACGAACCGACACGGGAGGGGGTGGCAGGATCGGAGGCGATCCTGAATCTCGTTGGGAAGCTTGGACCGAGCGATTTGTGCCTGGTCCTGATCTCTGGTGGCGGAAGTGCCCTGCTGCCAGCTCCGGTGGATGGTGTCTCGCTGGCCGACAAAGCTGCCGTGACGCGATTGCTCATGCATCGCGGAGCCACCATCAACGAATTGAACACGGTCCGGAAAAAGCTCTCGCGGATCAAGGGTGGAGGCCTCGCTCGGGCAACTCGGGCGGGGTCGATCATCACGCTGATCATCTCCGACGTGATCGGCGACCCGCTGGATGTGATCGCCTCGGGACCGACGGTGGAAGACACCGCGTTCCCGAACGAGGCGCTTGAAGTTCTGCGACGGTTTGCCCCACAGGCGAATGATGTCCCTGCCAGTGTCTGGACCGCACTGGAGCGAGCTGCCAATCGTCCAGCAGCCATCCGGATCTCGGCGAAAGTCGAAAACATCGTCATCGGCAACAACGCCGTCGCCTTGGAAGCGGCCGCGCAGAAGGCGCGCGAACTGGGGTACGCCGTTCATTCCCTGGGTTCGAACAATCAGGGCGAAGCCGCCGAGGTTGGCCGGGATTTGTTGGAAGCTTGCCGGTCGATTCGTGACCAGCAGTCACCCGTGGCTCCGCCCTGCTGCGTCCTCAGCGGTGGCGAACCAATCGTGCAGCTTACCCAACACTCGGGGCCGCGCAAGGGCGGCCGCAATCAGCACCTGATCCTGGCCGCGGCCGACACCGCGTGGAACACCGGCCTGGAACGAATCGTCCTGCTGTCCGGCGGCACCGACGGTGAGGATGGACCCACCGACGCCGCCGGTGCCTGGGTCAATGACGACATCCTGGCCAATGCCCGCAAACTGCAGATTGCGCCCGCAACAGATTTGGCGATACACAACGCCTACCATTTCTTCGAGCAGGCGGGCGGACTCCTGAAGACCGGACCGACCCATACGAATGTGATGGATCTGCGGGTGGGAATTATCGGCTCTCGCTCATCGTCGACAAACGCTTAGAGGACCTGTTTGTCACGGGACCGCGACCACTGCCGATTTCAGAGAGTCAGAGGGGTCAAGATTGAATGGCGCTGAGTTCGGTCATCGCTAGGTTCTCTCTGCTGAAATTGCGCGACACGCTGCGGCGTTTCCAGGACGGCCATGGAAGCACCAGGAGGCACGCCGCGGCGTACCACAGGGCGATTCCCAGGCCATACACGCCCAGTCGACCGGCAGAGTTGAGGAATAGATAGTGGAAAATGGTGAGGACGGCGGGAGCCCAGGCGGCAAAGCGGGCGGCGCGGCGGCGGCCCAGATTCCAGAGCCACAGCGGAATGAACAGGACCGCCGGCAGCAGCATCACAAAGTAGTGCCCGCGGGAGACCGGTGACACAATCAACGACGCGACACAGGCGAGTCCGAATCCGACGCCATAGGCCAGCGGTCGTCGTGAGAATGCCAGCACGGCGACGACTCCGGCCAGCGCCGCGAGCAGGGCGGCGTTGATGCTGTCCGCCAGTTGATCGGCGAACTTGACCACAGGCAACGGTCCGATGCGTGGACGGTCGCCCCAGACAATCGGCTTGCCATCGCGGCCGATGTCGGGCTTGTAGCTGAGCCACAGTCCGAGGCGGTAGACAGCGTTGTCCAGGCTCTGGTTCCGCGGCGAATCGACTTCGCCGCCAAAATCATCGCCACGGACGTTGTTGAGTTTGAGCATCACCTTCGCCTGGAAGTCTCCCAGGCGGTCGATGTTGGCTTGCCAGCCGATCAGCAGCGCCGGAATCACGAACACCAGCACAAAGCCGCCGCACAGTGTGCCTGCACCGGCCCACAGCGCGCGGGGCAGTTCCCGCCGCCGGATCAAGGCGGGCAGTGTCAGCATCCCCAACAGGCAGGCCACTGGCAGCAGCGGCGTGAGCTTGAGCACAATGGGAACGGCAAGCGCGAAACCGCCAGCGAACCACGTCCGCCAGTTGCCGGTCTGCACCGAGGCAGTGACGAGGCGAAAGCCCAACAGCAGAAAGTACAATTGCGGGAGGCCGATTTGTCCCCGCTGCAGGCAGTTGAGCGTGGGGAAGGCGATGGCCGCCATCGCCAGCCAGCCCACCCAGAGACCGTCCGCCCGTGGTGCCGCGGAATCGTCGGAATTGGTTTCGTTCGACCAGCCGCGCCTCGCGAACTCCAGCAGATGACGGGTTTCGAAATAGCTCCCGAAGGCACACAGGCACGAAATGGCAAACCAGATGGACACCTGAATGCGGGGATTCAGCGCATGCAGGGGAGCCACGAGAAGTGCCAGGAGCGGCGGGTAGAGGTATCCCCAGCCGCGCGGGTTGGTGACTTCATACGGTTCGCGGCCGTCGTAGAAGGCCGCGCCGGCTTCCGTGTAGACGGTGAAGTCTGTCTTGTGCACATCCTCACGGACGGGATCGGTCCGCCCGCGGCGTTGCACATCCAGGGCGCACCACACCGCCAGGAGGAGACAGAGCCCCACAAAGACGGGCCAGTTCCGGTGAACGTCGTTGAGGGCACGATACATGGCGAGGTGCTGGCGCAAAGGAAGCAATGACCAATGAAACAATGACCAATGGTGCGTTCAACCTGCGTCAACTGGTCATTGGCATCCCGATCCTTGGGATCTTTTGAGGGCAGGTCTCACCCGAAGTCGACTTCATACTTCAGCACCCAGTCGCCGTGGCGAACACGGGCCAGACGGGCTAATGCCATCAGCGGGAAGTACGTCCGGTAGAGGTGATACTTGAGGTAAAACACCTTGGGGAAACCGGTGCCGGTGAACGGTTCTTCGTCCCAGGTCCCGTTGTCGAGCTGGGTATTGAGCAGATACTGAATGCCGGCATCGACCGCGGCGCACTCGGCTTCGCCGCCGGCGATCAGCCCCATCAGTGCCCAGGCGGTCTGCGAAGCGGTGGGAGCACCCTGTCCGCGGAGCGCGGGTTCATCGTACGACAGGGGAGTTTCGCCCCAGCCGCCACAGCTTTGCTGGGTGGTTTTGAGCCACGCCACGGCTTTTTTGACGCGAGGATCATCGGTGCGGACGCCAATGGCGGCCAGTCCGACCAGCACCTGCCAGGTGCCGTACAGATAGTTCACGCCCCAGCGGCCGAACCAGCAGTGATCGGATTCCTGTTCGCTCCAAACGAAACTGAGGGCCTTCTCGGCAATCGGGTGGGTCTTCGACATTCCCAGCCCGGCGTACATCTCCAGCATGCGGCCGGTGAGGTCGGCGGTGCTGGGATCGATCATGGCGTTGTGATCGGCGAAGGGCACCTGGGTGAACAGTTCGCGGTCGTTGTCGCGGTCGAACGCGCCCCAGCCACCGTCGCGGTTTTGCATGCCGGCAATCCAGCGGGCACCGCGGCCCATGGCCTGCAGGACGGGTTGAATGGCCTGCAATTCCTGCATCGATTCGGGCTTCATGCCGTCATGCGAGGTCAGCACCAACCCCAGACCGCCGCCCGTATGAGCGGCTGCCGGGTCTCCGGCGACCATCTCCACCCGCCATGTCCCGTCGGTGTCCGTCGGCAGGCTGCGGGCCAGCGCCATGACGACCATGCAGGTGTCATCGACATCCGGATAAAACCGGTTTTCAAACTCGAAGAACCAGCCGCCCGGTTCTGCCCCCTTGCGGCGCGCGGCCCAGTCGCCGAGATGGCGGACTTCCTTGGAGAGCAGCCAGTTCACCGACTGCTGAATGGCCGGATCGTCCGAGGGCACGCCCGCCTCGCGGAGGGCGATGGTGGCAATGGCGGTGTCCCAGACCGGCGACTTGCAGGGCTCCAGCCGCGTCGTCTCGCCTTCATGAATGCTCAGCTTTTCCAGTTCATTGAGCGCCCGCTGCACATCAGGCGAGTCTTCGGTGTGCCCCAGGCACTTCAGGCCGATGATGCTCCAGATGATTGGCGGGAAGATCGCGCCCAGCCCATCGCTGTTCTCGAACCGCTCCTGCATCCACTTGGCACAGCGTTCGATGGCTCTTTTGCGCAACGGCAGCAGCCGGCTCCATTCCAGAAACTTCAGGCCCCGGTCAATGACGCTGAACACGCCATGCCAGTTGATCCACCGCTTTTTTGTGAGGCCATCGACCACTTCCGAGCGCGGCATGCACACCGGCAGCTCTTCCGGGGTCTTCAAAAACAGTTCCCGGATCTGATGTTCCGCGGGCAGTTGGCAGCTTGGCCGGAAGGCCCACAGGAGGCTGAGCGGAATGATGATCGTCCGGGACCAGGCCGACATCTCATAGATGTTGAACGGCATCCACTCGGGCAGCAGGATGATTTCCGGCGGAACCGCCGGCACCTGGTTGTAGGACAGCAGCCCAAGCAGCGCCAGGTAATACCGCGTGAAGCTGTTCACCCGCTCCGCCCCGCCCGCCGCGCGGATCGCCTCGCGCGCCCGCAGCATGTAGTCGGCCGAAGGGTCGTGGCCCGTGATCTTCAGCGCCAGATAGGCTTTGACCGACGCACTGATTTCGAGCGGGGCGCCGGGGAACAAGCCCCAGCCGCCGCCGGGTTGTTGCTGCGTCAGAATGTATTTGGCGCAGCGTTTGGCAATGTCGGATTGGCCGCGTCCGAGGAATGCCAGCAGGAGGATGTACTCCGACTCGAGGATGGTGTCGCCCTCAAGCTCTCCGACCCAATAGCCCTCGGAATGCTGCAGATTGAGCAGGTACTCGCGCGTCCGGTCGACTGCCGAGAGAAGCCGCTGTGCATCGGAGCCGTGCGTGCTGGAGGCGACGCGCGATCTGCCAAGCTGTGGCCCGCTGTGATGGGCACCGTCAAACCGAAACCGCCGCTCTTCCAGCCATCCGGAACTCATCTTGGCTCCCTCCCCCGTGTCCCCCTCCATCATGGAGGCTTCTGAAGGCTCAGGATGTTAAGTTCGGTCATGGATCTGTGCAATGGCATTCAGAAATCGATGGCCTTGGCGGGGGACTCAAACCCACACACCATTAAGGATCGCGGCAACAATAACATGGTGAAGTTGCTTGGGATGGACGCCGATTGAGGGCAGATTCATCAGCCGGCACGCGTTAGCGCGCGTTAGCGTCCGGTTCGTGGCGTTGGCGTCTTCCGATCATCCTCCAACCGGGGGCTAAGGCCGGCTAAGGCCCTCCGGCTCATTGGCTGTACGGCTTGTCAAAAGTCGACAGTTATTCTTGCCGCGGTCCTAAGGCGAATGGATTCCGAAACCAATTCACCTATTCCGCGAGGGGCAACTGACCGGAAAGACGGTTGTTCTTGGGGGGGAGGCATATGGCGCGTCTCCCCCCTCGAAACCAACGAACCACTTGTGCCTGCCGGCTGTTTTGGCGGGTCTGTTGGTCACCCCTGCTGATGCACCATGCTTGCCGAGGATTCGTTCAATGGTTCGATATTTCGCGACCGTCGTATTTTCTGGATTGGCACTGCTGAGTCTCGCCCTGATGCTTCACGGCACGATTGACGGCCGACGGCTGAAGGACGAGTTGTTCAAGGCCAGGTTTCCGAAACTTGAAATTGCCTGGACGCCCGAAGATCAGGCGCGAATAAAAGCCGAAGACACCCGGCGGCTTGAACGCCACGGAGTTCTCGTCCGGGAAGCCCAATTCGCTGAACTCCGCGCGCGGTTCGGCATGGTGGGGTGTTTCGTGGGCGTGATCGCCGCTTTCCTGGCACTGCCCGGATTTGTGCGGCTTGGCAAGTTGAAAGATTCAACCGCCAAAACACCCCGGACCCTGTTTGTCAGCTATAACCACAAGAATCTGGATCTCGCGAAAGCGCTTCAAGAGGAGATCCGCGGTGCAGGCGTCGACGCTGAACTGATCGATGCCATTCTGGATGTTCAATCCGACGAGCAGTTGAAATCGATCCTCAGCACCCGAATTCTCAACCATCCAGCCGTCGTGGTTCTGCTCACTCCGGAGTCCCTGAAGTCCGACTGGGTGAGCTTCGAACGATCACTCGCCGACACCTCTCTCGTCTCGCTGATCTACGCGTGCAACCGAGTCTCACGGTTCAAGGCTCTCTGCACGACAAACTTCTCGCCCTCGAACAAGTCGTTTAGAGCCGTGAAGATGTTGAAGGCACAGCGGCGGTATGTGACGTATCCTTCCGATGGTGCCGGCAAGCTGATCCTCGGCCACGTCGAGATGGC
The DNA here is from genome assembly GCA_021732845.1 of Planctomycetaceae bacterium. GTDB lineage: Bacteria > Planctomycetota > Planctomycetia > Planctomycetales > Planctomycetaceae > JAKFUF01. The sequence goes on from JAKFUF010000023.1 coordinate 80,883, forward strand.
CATCAACCTGGCCGACGGGATCAGTCCTGTTCGACAGTTCCTTGGGTCGTTCACCTCGATCGACCTGATTTTTTTCACCTGGTTATTCAACGCGATCGATACGAGGGTCATTCAGAACAGAGAGTCAAGGACTTGGTGGTTCGCCCGCAAGGTCTGCATGGCCCTGCAAGTCTTCATTGTGCTCGCACCCGTTTTACTCTTTCTCGATTTTTTGCCCCAGATTATTGATTTCTTCGCAGGGGCTCAATGAGTTGTCCGGCCTGTGCCACTGTGCCACTGGTGACCGAACAACTGTCGTCCAAATCATTGGTTTCTTACCGCGCGGACCATCGACCGCGCCAACCTGCGACCCGTGCCAACCGCAGTTCTGCATGCATTTCCCCGAACCGCAGGATGAGTCGGACTGTCCACTGGCAGGGACTTCAAGCGACCTGTACCGGGTTGCTTGGGCTTCCTAAAATGCCCGGCGTCTTTAGCCACTCCTGAAATTTCACGGTCCGCCATGCTCTGGTCAAAATCGTTCATTCCCACGATGAAGGAAGTTCCCGCGGACGCGGAGATTCCCAGTCACCAGTTGATGCTGCGGGCCGGGATGATCCGGCAGTTGATGGCCGGGGCCTACACCTACCTGCCGCTGGGCTGGCGGGCGGTGCGGAAGGCGGAGGCGATTGTCCGTGAAGAGATGGATCGGGCTGGGGCGGTCGAACTGTTCATGCCGGCCCTGCAGCCGATCGACCTGTTCGAACGCACGGGCCGCAAAAGCGCCTTTGGAAACGTGCTGATCAACTTTCCGCTGCAGCGCGGTGACCGCAAGGTCCACCTGGCACTGGGGCCGACGCACGAGGAAGTGGTCACCGACCTGATGGCGCGGCACATCAATTCCTACCGCCAACTGCCGCTGTGTGTCTATCAGATTCAAACGAAGTTTCGCAACGAAGAGCGCCCGCGGTTCGGCGTGCTGCGGACCAGCGAGTTCCTGATGAAGGATGCGTACAGCTTCGGCTCCAGCGTCGAGCAGCTCGATGAAGTCTACAAGGCAATGTACCACGCCTACTGCCGGATCTTCACCCGCTGTGGCCTGGACTTCGTTCCCGTCGAGGCCGAGAGCGGCCCGATCGGCGGCGATGCCTCCCACGAGTTCATGGTTCCGGCCAAGAACGGCGAAGACAACATCGTTCGTTCCACGACTGGGGCTTATGCCGCCAACCTGGAGCGGGCCGAAACCGGCCGCAAGCCGCCGGTCCTGACCACTCCCGCCGACGCCATCAAGCTGGACAAGGTTTCAACGCCCCGGGCCACCAGCATCGAACATGTCAGCAAACTGTTGAAGGTGGCTCCCGGCAACCTGGTCAAGACGCTGATCTACAAGGCTGACGACAAGCCGGTGGCGGTGCTGATCCGTGGCGACCATGAGGCGAACGAAAACAAGATTCGCCGCGCGCTGGGTGCCAAAACATTGGAGCTGGCGGACGACAAGACGATTCAGGAGGTCACGGGGGCTCCGGTCGGGTTCGCCGGTCCGGTGGGCATCAAGTGCCCGATCATCGCCGACCATGACGTGCCGCTGGTGGTGAACGCGGTCGTCGGCGCGAACGAAGCTGACATGCACTACACCGGTGTGAATGTCGGCCGCGACTATCAGTTGGACACGACACACGACCTGCGCAACGCCGCGCATGGCGACCCCTGCCCGCGGTCCGAAGGCACGCTGGAGATGGTGCATGGCATTGAAATCGGCCATGTGTTCAAGCTCGGCACCAAGTACAGCGTTTCACTCGACGCCCAATTCCTGGATGAAAAGGAGCAACGCCACCCGCTCATCATGGGCTGCTACGGCATCGGCGTGAACCGCATCGTGGCTTCGCTGGCCGAGACCTGCAACGATGCCAACGGGCTCATCTGGCCGCTGGCCATCGCGCCCTACCAGGTCATTGTCGTTCCGATGAACGCCGACGATCCGGAGGTCATGCGCGTGGCTCTCCAATACCATGCCGAACTCGAACAAGCTGGCATTGACGTGCTGTGCGACGACCGCGACCAGCGGGCGGGCGTGAAGCTGAAGGATGCCGACCTGATCGGCATTCCGCTGCGGATCGTGGTCGGCGGCAAGGGGCTGCTGCACGGCATGGTGGAACTGAAATGGCGGACAGCCACCGAAGCCACCAAGGTGGCGATCGGCGATGCCGTCCCGACCGTGCTCCAATGGCTCGCCGAACGGCGCGCAGCGGACGCGGAGAAGATCCCCGCTGATCCGGTCAAGTGACCGGGCGCGGCTTCGTTGGTTTTTCCGCTGCACAGGTTCACAATCCGTTCGCTGAGGTTGAAGCATTCAGCCTCAGCGAGCGGACGTGTCGACCCTTTCGTCGGGGGCATCAAGCACCAACAGTTGGAATGGGCGGCTTGAGACCAAGAGGTGCAGCCCGTCACGCGTGAAGTGGATCTCGCGCGGAACGTTGTCCGTGACGGCCAGCTCCAGCAGCTTGCGTCCCGAGCCAGCGTGCCAAAAGCGGAAGACGCCCCGTTCATCCGCGGTTGTCAGGGTGCGGCCATCCGCAGACCAGGCGGCGCAGTGTACCGCATGGGGGTGTCCAGCCAATGAATGGCGCAGTGCCCATTCAGCAGGCTTTTGTGGAGTGCGGCCCCAGACAATCGCCCGGCGGTCGTCGCCGATCGAGACCACGCTGTTGCCATCCGGGCTGATCTCCACGCCCTGAATTGTGGAGTAATGAGCCCGGCAAGTCTGGATCACGTCCAGGTTCGGTGACAAGATTTCCAGGTTGTTGGAAATGTTCTTCCCCGTGGCGATCCACTTTCCATCGGGAGCGACGGCGAACGTGGCACAGTCCGAACGGCGGGCCAGCTCTTTCAGCCCTGGAAAGCTCAAGATGAGCAGTTCATGGTCGTCATTCAGCACGGCCACCCGATCGCCCTGGGGAAAAATCTTGATCGCATCGACCAGCCCAATTTCAAACACGTGCTTCCAGCGTGGAGCAGCATCGTTTTCGTCGGCAAACACGCCGACATTTCCGCGGGAGTCGGCACAAATCAACATTTTACCCAGCGTGTCGCAGGCAAAGACGTCCCGATCGGAAACCATCAATCGCGCCGGGGAACTGGCTTCGACATCCCAGCGTTCAACTCCCCAGGGACCGCTGCGGTAAAAAGATCCTGGCTCATCGGCCAAGGCGATCGCGCCGCTGGTTTGGGGCAGATGCATGCCTGGCCCGGCCAGCCGCCTTACAGCCGACTGCTTTTCGATGGACCACAGCCGAACGGTGCCATCCCGGGCGGCGGAGACGAGCGAATGTCCCACGGGGGCAAACGCCAGGGCATAGATTCGCTCGCCATGTCCAAGCCACTGCCTTTCCTGCTCCGGCTCCGGCAGTGGCTGCGGCATGGCCATGGATGGCATGCTCCACAACGAGATGGCTCCTCCCTGGTCGCTGCAGGCCACCTGTCCGTCCGGGGCGATGGCCACCGCGAGCACGGCGTCCGGCCGCTTCAGTTCGAACAGTCGCTCACCGGTGAGGTTCCACACCACCGCGGAGCCATTGACGCCACCGAAGAGGAACCGCTGACTGTCCGCCGTGATGGCCACACAGGTGAGCCGCGAGGCATGTGTCCGTGGCTTGAAAAGAGGCTTGTGGGTTGAGACATCCCAAACAACCGCCAGACGGTCCCCGCCGGCACTGGCCAGCCACTTGCCGTCAGGGGAAATGGCAAGCGACTCCACCCCTTCGGTGTGCGCTCCGGTGAGCGTGGCAAGGCGTTTGCCCGTCTTGACACTCCAGATTGAGATTTCTGGGTTTAAGCCACAAACGGCCAGACTCTCTCCGTCGGGGAAAAACTTGGCATGATGCATCCGCTCCTTCATCACGGGAATTTCATGAATTGTTTTCCCCGTGACGAGGTCCCAAATTTTCACCATGCCATCGTCACCAGCGCTGGCCAGCAGGGAGCCATCGGGTGAGAAATCCACGCAGTTCAGCTCACCCTGTCCGGCGGGGATCTGCCGCACGGAGGCAAGATTCGCGGTGTCGTAAATGCGGATTAGCCCCGCGCTGCCGCAGGTCGCCAGGTACCGGCCGTCGCGAGAATAGGTCGCATGCCAGATGGACTCGTCATAGGCTCCAAGCAGTTGCCCTCGGTTTGAAACCTGGTCCTTGAGGTAGCGCCAGGTGAAATCCCGCAATGTTCGATCTGGATCGAGTTCCGCACAACGGGCCAGGACGCTGGAGGCCTCCCGGGGATCGTTGGCGTTGGCCGCGGTTCCGGCCAGTTGCAGATCGGCCAGGAACAACATTTCCGTGGCTCTACGCGCGCTCGCCTCCGCCGCGCGCTGCAGCACCCGCGAAGATTGCAGGAAATACACCAGTCCCACCACCAACCCAATGGTGAGGGTCACGACACCTGCCAAAAGGCTGGCGACCATGCGGTTCCGGCGGCACCAGCGCCATGAATGCTGCCAGCGGGAGACGGGCAGTGCCAAGACCGGCCGGCCCTCCACGAACCGCTGCAAGTCCTGGCTGAAGGCCAGCGCGGTGGCATACCGCTTGGCGGGCTCTTTTTGCAGACACTTGAGACACATGGTTTCCAGATCGCGCGGCACGGCCGGGTTGAGTTCCCGCGGTGAGACGGGCTCGTGCTCCTGGACCTGACGCAGGGTTTCCACGGCGGTCTCTGCCCGAAAGGGCGGGCGTCCCACCAGCAGTTCATACAGGATCGCACCGAGCGAGTAGACATCGCTGGCAATGCCGACCTCGTTGGCCAGGCCGCGTGTCTGCTCTGGCGACATGTAGCTGGGAGTTCCGAGAACCTGCCCGGTAAACGTGAGTTCGCTGGCACTCCGCAGCCGCTTGGCGATGCCAAAGTCGCCGACACAGGGGCGCCCGGTGGCACGGACAAGGATGTTCGACGGCTTCAGGTCGCGATGCAGAATTTCGCGCGAATGCGCGAAATGCACCGCTTCGGCCACGACAGACATCTGTTCGGCCGCTTGCAGCGGATTGAGCGGGTGCTCCCGAATGACCTGGCGGAGACTGGGACCGTCCACCAGCTCCATGGACAAGTACGGATTTCCGTCGGCCTCCCCCACCTCATAAATGGTCACGATGTCTTTGTGATGCACCTGCGCCATCAACTGCGCCTCGGCGCGAAACCGGTCCAGTGAGTCCGGCTCGGCGAGGTCACCCAGCAAGACCAGTTTCAGGGCCACGATCCGGTTCAGGCTGAGCTGCCGTGCCTTGTAAACAATACCCATCCCGCCCCGGGCAATCCGCTCAAGAATCTCATAGTCACCGATGCGTGAAGGCAATTGCGGGAGCGGGGTCGATTCTGCCAGGGAGTCTGAATTTGTCCGGCTCACGGTGGGAGCCAGCGGGAGGCAGAGCGCCGCGCACAATGCCTGGTCACCCGAGAAGTATTCCTTTAAAGCGGCAGCATGTTCAGCGTGTTCAACGATGAGCCGTTCCAAGTCCAAAGGTTCGCCGCGGTCAACGCGGGCCAGAAGACTTGCCAGAAGCCTCAGAAACGGATCGTCGGCTGCCGCGGGACCTTCCATAAGGATCGTCGTTACCGGATGTTGCTGTGGCGACACGCGACGAAGTTGCCGGGTGGCGGGGATTGGAATAGTATTAACGATTCCGACATGGTATGACATTTCAAATCATCCCTCGCAGGTTTCATTCCCCCAGTCGTGGTTTCGCACAACTCGTGCGGGTTTCATGGCAAACGCATTGAATGCCCCTGCAGACGCATCACGGCACGGACTCCGTGACTGTTGGAATCTGCCGAGATTCTGACAGTGACATTACGCCTAGCTGATGTCACCAACGACATCCGACCTTCCGGAGACTTGGAAACGTGGCCTCGCTGCCTCAACTTCTCATCCTGAGCGGTGATTCGCAGCAGGTGAAGACGGTCACGTTCAGTCTGGCGGATCAGCTTGAGTGCCACGCTGCCGTTTCCCTGGAGCAGGCCCTGCAGGCCCTTCGGGAAGGCTCCTACTCCGGCATCATCGTCTTCGACAACGACGCCCAAAAACTGAGCAATGCGGTGGTGATGCCGCTGGCCAGTGGATTGCTTGACCGCATCCCGGATGGCCTGGCACTGCTTGACCTGCAACTGCGGGTTCTGTGGTGCAATCCCCGCTTTCAGGAATTAACCAAACTCAACCAACCGGCGATCGGACTGACCTTTTACGACGCGTTTGGAACTCCGGAAATCCTCGGCCCCGATCTGAGCCCGTTTCATACGGCCCTTGGATCCGGGGCCGCTTCGCGGAGCAACCTGCGGGTGGGCGAACGGTCGTTCTTCCAGGTGGAGGCCACGCCCGCGGTGGCCGATGGCGACGAGCCGTCGCAGCATCTGGTCGTCACCGTCCGCGACATCTCGGTGGAGGTGCAGCAGCAGCAGAAACTGAACGCGATCTACCAGGCCGGGCTCGAGCTGGGCGAACTCACCCCGGGCGACCTGCAGTTGATGTCGCTGCAGGACCGGGTCGACCTGTTGAAGTCCAAAATCATCCACTACACGCACGAACTGCTGGAGTATGAGACGGTTGAGATTCGGCTGCTGGACCGCACCACCCAGCGGCTGGAGCCACTGCTCGCCGTGGGGATGGAGCCAGAAGCGTGCGGACGCGAACTTTTCGCCAATGTCAGTGGGAACGGTGTGACGGGTTTCGTGGCGGCCACCGGCAAGAGCTACCTCTGTGAAGACACGACACACGATCCGCTGTATATCATGGGGGCGGCCAATGCCCGCAGTTCGCTCACGGTTCCCTTGATTCTGCATGAGCAGATTTTGGGAACCTTCAATGTCGAGAGCGCGAAGCCGGGGGCGTTCAGCGACAGCGACCTGCAGTTTTTGGAACTGTTCAGCCGCGAAGTGGCCATTGCCCTGAACACACTGGAATTGCTGGTTGCCGAGAAGATGACCACCGCCAGCGAGAGTACCGAACTGCTCCTGCGCGAGGTGGCCAACCCGGTCGACGAAGTGCTGAATGACGCGGCCTGGGTCTTGGAACGGTACATCGGTCACGACCCGCACGTGTCCCAGCGCCTGCAGCGAATCTTGAAACATACGCGGGCGATCAAGCAGGTCATTCACAAGGTGGGCGAGGCGATCACACCCAAGGTCACGCACTCGCCGCTGCCGCCCAAACCCCAGCGGCCAAAGTTGCGGGCCAAGCGGATTCTGGTGGCGGACAGCGATGAATCGGTCCGCAGCGCCGCCCACGAGCTGTTGGGAAAATTCGGCTGCGAGGTCGAAACAGCGCACAATGGCGAAGAAGCACTGGCCATGATTCGCAGCTTCCAGTACGACGCTGTGCTGGCCGACATTCGACTGCCCGACATGACAGGCTACGACTGCTTTTGTGCGATCCGCGACAGCCAGTTCGATGTTCCCGTCATCTTGATGACCGGATTCGGCTACGATCCCTCGCATTCGATCGTCAAAGCCCGTGAACGCGGTCTCAAGTCGGTGCTCTACAAGCCCTTCCGCATCACACAACTGCTCGACGAAGTCGAAAAAGCCGTGGCTCCCCAAACCGACGCTGTCACCGGTTGAACCGTACAACGTTGGACGGAGGTCCCGGCACCGTGCCGTCTCCGGTCTCGTCTGGCGGGCCGCGCGAACTCCTCGTGTGGCAATATTGTCCAGCAAGAGCGGATCGATCGAACTGGCCGGTGCGCGTTGCCGCAAACCCGCCAAATCGGCGGACAGACCGTACCCGTGCTGAGCCACGGGGTCGATTTTCGAGGGACCGGGTGCGAACACCCCATCACCACGGTCCAGGGGACTCGCCGTGAGAAGCTGTGTGGCTCACGAATGGGAACGGTCTGGCAGATTGTCGGAATCCGACGTTTTTTCGTAGCGTCTCCGACCAGATTTCCGTAGAGTCGTGTTTCTTCCTCAACGGGCAAGAGGGCGTCGTGATTTTACCGGGTGTGTCGCGTGTCGATGCGTTTCACCCGGCAGACTGCGGATCAGGTGGAGTTTGGCAGCGTTTTCCCTCGATTGTCGGGGATCCAGTGGAAGAAGATTAAATAATCAGTTGACTCCAACCGACATTCTTGCGGATAATTGGTGGCAGCTTTTGACAAGCCGGACCGCTGCTGGCACTTGCTGGCAATCAGTTCGTCAATCAGACCACCGGAAGGACTGCTGTAACACTTCGCTCTCCGTGACGCTTGAAACGCAAACTACGGTGTGTGATGCTGGATTGGTGTTTTCCTGAGCCGGTTGGTTGTGATCCGCAGGGATCTGAGATGCTTCAATGCCGTCCCTCGCGATGATTCGATGACGTGTCCGGAAAAATTTGTCAGGGGTGAACATTCGCGTCATAGGAATGGAAGCTGTTTGTACGTGAAGGGACACCCGGATCCTGGGACTCAGAGCCGATGCCTGACGGTCCTGTTGGTTTATCCTCGGAAGGATTCGCGATCAGTATTCGATTGGCTGAATTTTACCGTAGAAGTCTGATGCAAAAGATTCTGCAGCAATTTGCTGCGGGCTTGTCGGCGGATTTGCGGTAGGATTGAAGAAACGGATCGTCGAGTCTGCACTGAGGAACCACGGGACGCGCGAATCAACCACTCTCGAAATTGACGTTGCCGAGGGTTGCAGGTGTGGTTGAACATGATGCGGCAGACCATGTTTGTGGCTCTGCCGGATGAGGCGTGAAGTGACTGAGAGCGGGGTTTCAAGAGGGAGCCCGGTGCCGCCGTGTTGGCGGAGACCTGGTGACCATGCGCACGGGGACGAGCAATGGGCTCGGACCTGCCGCGGATACCCATGGGGGGGCCGCACACGGACGTGCGATCTGTGACTTCTGTGATTTAGGAGTGTGAAGTGCATTTGCTTGATGAGGGTCTGGCGCAGCTACTGGCCAAGGGTAAGTCCCGTGGTCATGTCACGTTCCACGACGTGAATACATACCTCCCCGACGAAGGTGGGGATCCTTCGATGGTCGATCACCTCGTGCTCGCCCTCGAAGAAGAGCACATGAAGCTGATCGATGTGCCTGATCAGGCCCCAGTGTCGAAGAAGAAGGAAACGATTGATCCCGAAGTCCGGCACGCCCAGGCAGTCGTGCAGGAATCGGTCTCGGTACTGTCATCCCGCGACCCGGTCCGCATGTACCTGTCGCAGATGGGTGATATTCCTCTGCTGTCCCGCGAGCGGGAAATCTTCCTGGCAAAGCAGATTGAGGTCTCCCGCAAGCGTTTCCGCCGCAATGTGATGGAAAACGACTTTGCTCAGCAGGAAACCGTCGACATCCTGGAAAAGGTGGCTGCCGGCGAGCTGCCCTTTGAACGCACGTTGCGGACCTCGGAAACCGAGAATGTCCGCAAAGAGCAGATCATGGGGCGGATGCAGCACAATCTGAAGACGGTCAAACACCTGATGAGTCAGAATCCGGAGGATTTCCACCGGATGATTGACCCGAAAACGCCACCCGCGGAAAAAGAAGCGGCTCGGCATCGCATGGAAACACGCCGCCGGAAGACGGCCACACTGCTGGAAGAATTGAGCCTGCGGACGCAGCGCCTCCAGCCGATCATGAAACGTGTCGCCAGCATCCAGAAGCGGATGGAAGAACTCGAACAGCAGATTGTCTCCCTCCGCCGCCACAAGTCCCGCGCTGACGAACTGCACCGCGCCGAGCGGGAACTGCAGGAATTCGTGGAGAAGACGCTGGAAACCCCGGCCACGATGAAGGCCCGCGTCCGCGAGACGAAGGCCCGCTTCGCGATTTGGACCGAAGCCAAGCAGCAGCTGTCTGGCGGCAACCTGCGGCTGGTCGTGTCGATCGCCAAGAAGTACCGCAACCGCGGCCTGTCATTCCTGGACCTGATTCAGGAAGGCAACGCCGGTCTGATGCGCGGCGTTGAAAAATACGAATATCGCCGGGGCTACAAGTTCAGCACCTACGCCACATGGTGGATTCGCCAGGCGATCACCCGGGCGGTGGCCGATCATGCCCGGACGATCCGCATCCCGGTCCACATGTTCCAAAGCATCTCGACCATGAAGGCCAAAAGCGAAGAGCTGCGGCAGAAGACTGGTCGCGAGCCGACGATGGAAGAACTCTCGGTGGCAGTTGGGCTCTCGCTGGAAGAAACCCAGCGGATCATGAAAACGTGGCGCCACCCGATCAGTCTCGACATCCCTGTCGGCGAAAGCGAAGACAGCAGCTTCGGCGATTTCCTCGAAGACAACTGCGAAAGCAGCCCGGCCGATTCGGCCATGCATCAGTTGCTTCGCGACAAGATTGACCAGGTGCTGAAGAGCCTGACGTACCGCGAACGTGAAATTATCAAGCTGCGTTATGGACTCGGCGACGGCTACAGCTACACGCTGGAAGAGACCGGACGCATCTTTAAGGTGACTCGCGAGCGAATTCGCCAGATCGAATCCAAGGCTCTGCGCAAACTGCAGCACGCCACGCGCAGCACTCACCTGCGTGGATTCGTCGAATCCGGAGCGGACATCGAAGAAATCCCTGAGGATGCGGAAGCTGAAGTTGTTGGCGTGGGTGCCGACGACTGATTGCGGCCAAGACGGAGCTCGACCACTGATCACACGGGGCTGTCAAATAGCCCCGTGTTTTCTTTTGGCCGCCGTCCTCCGCCTCTCCTGGAAGTCTCCAAGAGTTCAATGTTGCTGCAAGCCCCCGGTGACCACCAGAAGGCCGCCCAGCGCGGTCTCAGCGGCTTGGCGCGGCATTTTGCGTCGTATAGAAAATTGAACAATTGCGGGAACTTTTCTTTTGACCACGGTCTTACGGGCTTCATAAACTTGGGAAAAGAGGCGAATTAACCACCCGATTGCTCTTCGTCAGAAAGCCGACATGAAGCCGATTGCCGTCGCCGTGCTGCTGGTTGCCTGCGGGTCGATTGCTTGGGGATCTGTCGTTCATGGACAAGAGGCGGACAACATCGACATGCTGATCCAGGGGCTGCAACATCAGGCTCCAGGGGTGCGCAAGCGGGCACAGGTTGAACTGACGAAGAATGTCAAAGCCGCCGACCCCTTGCTGAATAAGATTCGCTCGGGCCGTCTGCCCGAAGTGTTGCCCGTGGCCTACGTGTTGTCGACCAAGGGCGATCTGGGTGCCACTGCGGGAGACAAGCTCGCGGAGATCATCCGCGACCCAGCCACCGAAAGCTGGCGCTGGGATGTGGCCGTGCAACTCCTCAGGAAGGTGGCCCCGGGGCAGTTGGAAGCCGTGCTCCCGGAACTCATCGCTGCCCTTTCCCGCGATGCTCTCCGGATCCACTCTTCCCTCATGGCACTCCAGGATCTGGGAGCCAAGGCGACCAACGCTCAACTGCCACTGCTGCACCTCATGGAACGCCCGCACGATCCGCTGTCAGGGGTACTGATCAACGCCCTGTGCGTCGAGACGCAGTCTGTGGCTTCGACTCAGCCACAATGGCTCTACGACGACCTGCTGATTCTGGAAACGTTGAAGAAAGTTGGCGCGACCGATGAGATGCTGCTGCCCCGATTGACTCGCCTGGCGAATTACGAGCACCGCAGTGTCCGCCTGCATGCGGCCCTGCAGTTGAGCCGTCTGGGCAAGGACGGGCAGCTCATTGCGGAGAAGACGTTGATCCAACTCCTGAATGATGACCATGAAGGCATTCGCGAAGAGACCCTCAAGGGCCTCCGTCGGCTGAAAACCACTTCATCCGAAGCGGTCGCTGCCCTGATTCCGATGCTTTCGCGTCCGGAAGCCAGCGTCCGCCGGGCTGCGGTCTTCGTTCTGACGGACATGGGACCGGCGGCGAAGGACGCACTGCCTGCTCTGGAGCGGGCGACAGGTTTCCAAAACCTGATTGATCCCAACAGCGGCGACGCCCAACTCTACGACGCTGCCGTCAAGAGCGTGCAGGGGAAGTAGTCAGGCCGATTCAGCCAGCCGATAAATAACGTCCTCCGGCTGATGTTCGGCTGGAATGCTGCGTCGGTCCGTGGCTCCGATTCCACGACAAGCAGCGCGTCCGGTGAATCTCCCAGGGGATTCACCGGAGGGCTTTGATGGTTTTCGGCTGTCGCGGCAAAAACCGCGCAACTTCAAAATTGACCCGTCGGGTTACCACTGAGTGACGGCACTTCTCAGATCGAGAAACTGGCCAGCCATGGTCGAATCGCCTGTGAACGTTGGCATGCCGCCCACTGCGGGATATGATCTTATCAAACGTACCCCATATGTCCTGCCATGTGTCGCGGAGTTCCTGAATGTCTCAACCCACCACCGAAAACCCCAACCGCCGCGACTTTCTGCGTGGCTCAGCCGCAGTCGCCGCCGCGGGCGTGCTCGCCAGCCAGTACACGATCGCCCACGGTGCGTTTGCCCAAGGCAGTGACATTCTGAAAGTCGGTCTGGTGGGCTGCGGTGGACGCGGTTCGGGAGCAGCGGTGCAGGCGCTGAGCGCGGACCCGGGTGCGCGGCTCACCGCCATGGGCGATGCCTTCGCCGACCGCCTCGACGCCAGCCTCAAGAACCTCAAGGAAACCGAAGTCGGCGACAAGGTCACCGTCGACCCCAGCATGCAGTTCATCGGCTTCGATGCCTACAAGCAGGTCATCGACAATGTCGACGTGGTGCTGCTCACTTCGCCGCCCGTGTTCCGTCCGGCGCAGCTTGCCTACGCAGTGGACCAGGGGAAACACATCTTCTGCGAAAAGCCGATCGCCGTGGATGCCCCCGGCGTGCGGCAGGTGTTCGCCATCAGCAACAAGGCCAAGGAAAAGAAGCTCTCGTTGGTTTCCGGTCTCTGCTGGCGGTACGACCATGGCATGCGGGCCACCTTCGAAAAGATCAAGGAGGGCGCGATCGGCGATGTCCGGCTTGTCCAGGCCACCTACAACACGTCGACGCTGAAAAAATTCCCGCGGCAGACCGGCTGGAGCGAGATGGAGTTCCAGCTCCGCAACTGGCAGCACTTCCACTGGTTGTCGGGCGATCACAACGTCGAACAGCATGTCCACAGCATCGACAAAGTCCTCTGGGCCATGCAGGACCAGGTTCCCGTGCGCTGCACGGGCACAGGCGGTCGCCAGGCGCGGACGGGCGAGGAATCGGGCAACGTGTTCGACCACTTCAGCGTGGTTTACGAGTTCGAGAACGGCGTGAAGGCGTTCACCTCCTGCCGCCAGATGGACGGCTGCGACGGCGATGTCTCCGACCATGTCTGGGGCAGCAAGGGTTACTGCGACATCTTCAAGCATCTCACCAAGGGTGAGACGAACTGGAAGTTCAACGGTGACAAGGGGAACATGTACCAGACGGAGCACAACGAGCTGTTCAAGAGCATCCGCACCGGACAGCCGATCAACAACGGCGACTACATGACCAAGAGCACCATGATGGCGATCATGGGCCGCATGTCCGCGTACACCGGCAAGATGCTCACCTGGGATCAGGCCCTCAACTCCAAGGAAAACCTGACCCCGGAAAAGTGGGAGTTTGGTCCCGGCCGCGAACCAGTCATCGCCACGCCCGGCGTGACGCGCTTCGTGTGAAATAAGCTCTTTGCTGCCCCATTCACGGCCCGCCAATTGGCGGGCCGTGTTGCTTTGGCCCCGCCAGTCATGTCGCGTCCCGCAACCAGTCCTTGGTCATTAATTCATTGGTCATTGGGTCATTGTTTTCCGCCCTCGGAAGGTGCCTCAAGTGACTTCTTGTAACCCTTACAAAGCGAATGAAAAATTGCCAAACAGCGATTGACGATTTCTCAAGAATCACGAGAATGCCGCCGCGTTGAACGAATCACCTCTCGCAGCCAACCCCAAACCAGCACATCTCACCGCGGCCTTCAGCCCACCTGCCAGCCCACCGGCGAATGGACTCGTCCGGCCTGACAGTTTCCACCTTGGATTGTGAAGTCCGCGGTCACCCAGCGGCGGCGCACGGACGCCAACCGCCGCTGTTTCTTATTGCAGGAAATCATCACACCTGTCGTGGAGCGGCGACAAGTCGCTTCTTCGCTCCACTATCGGTGTGACGATTTCCTGCGAGGTTCTTATTGCGAAAATCTGTCACACCTGTCGTGGAGCGGCGACAAGTCGCTTTCTCGCTCTACTATCGGTGTGACAGATTCTCGCGAGGTTTTAATTGCAATAATCCGACACACACCTGTCGTGGAGCGGCGACAAGTCGCTCTCTCGCTCCACCATCGGCGTGCTGAATTATTGCGATATTTTCACCACAAAAGCACTCACTTCGAGCAGTCGGCATTGAATACATCAGAGCAAACCTCTGACACTGCGATGCCCGACATTCCATCCACATCCTGAGCCACGTTATGAGTCGGTGGGTTCCCCACGTTCCGGCCGCGGTCAGCCTGCGGCGATTGTTCCCCTCGGCCAGCTTTGTTGGCTGCGGAGACATCGTCGCCCTGCACGCGACAGACCGCAGCGGCGACTGTCGGCCACAGTCTCTGTTCGCGGTCATCCGGGGGCCACGGCATGACGGTCACAACTACATCGCCGAGGCGATCAGCCACGGGGCGAAGGCCCTCCTGGTCGACCGCCCGCAGCCCAATGTCAATGTCCTGCAGTGCATCGTGCCCGATGTGCGGCGGGCCTATGCCGAAGTTTGTGCAGCGATCATGTCGCACCCCTGCCGCCAGTTGGCGCTGGCGGGTGTGACCGGAACCAACGGCAAGACAACCACAACCTGGCTCATCCGTTCGATCCTGCAGGCCGCCGGCCAGCAGACCGGACTGTTGGGGACCATTGAATACCATGACGGAAAGAAGGGTGAAGCAGCGGCGTTGACCACTCCCGACAGCCGTTCCTTTTCGGACTGGCTGCGGCGGATGGTGGTGCAGGGCACGACGCATGCCGCAATGGAGCTTTCGAGCCACTCGCTGGATCAAAGGCGGACGGCGGGCACCCTGCTCGACGCCGCGGTGATCACCAACATCACACAAGACCACTTCGACTATCACGGAACCTACGAGAACTACCGCCGCTCCAAGCTGCGGATCTTTGATTACCTGAAGCCGGCCGGGATGGCGATCGTCAACGCCGACGATCCGGGCAGCCGCTCCTGCATGGAAGACGCGCCCAAGCGGGTGCTGTCGTTCGGCATGGATGAGCCCGCCGACGTTCAGGCGATGATTCAGGACGTGACGCTGGAAGGAAGCCGGTTTCGCCTGCGGATTGGCGTGGAATCCTGCGACGTGCAGACCCACCTGATCGGCCGGCACAACATATCGAACTGCCTGGCGGCTGCCGCCGTCGCCGCGCATCTGGATGTTTCACTGGCGGAGATTGCTGAAGGCATCGAATCTCTCACCCGTGTTCCCGGTCGCATGGATGCGGTCGGCCACGGGTCCTGCGGGACGGTTTTCATCGACTTCGCGCACACTCCGGACGCTCTCAACCGGGCTGTGCAGACCTTGAAGTCGCTGACAACCGGCAGGGTGTTCTGTGTCTTTGGCGCGGGTGGTGACCGGGACAAGACGAAACGCCCGTTGATGGGGAAGGCGGCCAGCGCCGCGGATGTCGTGGTGGTCACCAGCGACAATCCGCGGTCGGAAGACCCCGCCGAAATCGCCCGTGAAATTGTCGCGGGCTGCAACGAATGGCAGTCTCAACTGCCACGCGTGGAACTCGACCGCCGAGCGGCCATCCAGTGGGCGCTCAGTAATGCTCGCCCCGGGGACGCGGTGCTGATCGCCGGGAAGGGACACGAAACTGAACAGATCTGTGGAACCACAAGAACTCACTTCGACGACCGCGAGGTCGTGGAAGATTTTCTCAAGAGCCGTTCGATCATCTCGGCCCCACATGGGTTTCGCCGGGTGCATGCGTAGAAGATCTCAAATGTGACGTGTCCGACAAAAGCCAATTTCAAATCTCAAATTTCAAATTTCACAGTGACGTTCGGCAAGCCTGCTCAGGGTGATGACCGGTCGCACCGTCAAATCGAAAATCACCAATCGAAAATCGAAAATTGACTCCGCCCGGCAACGTGCCCGGCCAGAAGATCACCGACGAACCATAACCTTTCGCCTCCGGCGCGGATCTCGCGATGGAACCGGTCCACATCTTTGATCTGTTGGAAGCCACGCGTGGACAGGCCAGCGGCCTGGACACCGAGGCTCAATTTTCGCGGGTCTGCACCGACTCCCGCGAACTCCGGCAGGGAGATGTGTTCTGGGCTCTGGAAGGCAAAAACTACGATGGACATGATTTTGCCGCCGACGCGCTGCGCAAGGGCGCGGCGTTTTGTGTGGTGAGCCACGCGAAGACGGACAAGGTTCGTGGCCCGAAGGTGGCGGTGGACTCGACGCTGGCGGCACTGGGCGACCTGGCCCGCTGGTACCGGCATCACCGCGAGTCGCTGGTGATCGGCGTGACCGGCAGCGTGGGCAAGACCACGACCAAGGAAATGATTCACGCGGCCCTGTCGGCGACGCACCACGGGGTTCGCAGCGAAAGAAGTTTCAACAATGACCTGGGTCTGCCGCTGAGCCTGCTGGGGCTGGAGGCCGACCATGAGTATGGCGTGTTTGAACTGGGTGCCTCGAAGATCGGCGACATCCGCAGCCTGTGTGAGATCGCCTGTCCGGAAGTCGGTGTGATCCCCCGCGTGGGAATCTCGCACCTCGCCAGTTTCGGCAGCCTCGACAACATCTATCAAGCCAAGGGTGAACTGTTGGAATCGCTGCCGCCGCACGGGTTCGCGGTGCTTGGCGGCGACGACGAACGCATGCGGCAGATGGCGCAGCGGGCGCTGTGTACCTCGATCCTGGTGGGTGAAAAGCAGGGCAGCCAGCTTCGGGCCACCGAGGTTGAGGTGACCGCCCAGCGGCTGCGGTTTGTCGCCGATCGTAAAAAGTTTGAGATTCCGGGTGCCAGCCGGCAGCACCTCACCGCCGCCCTGTGTGCCATTGCCGTGGCGAAAGAAATCGGAGTCGAAATTCCGTCGATCATGGCCGGCCTGCAGAAATTCACCGTTCCGCCGGGACGCGGACGGATTGAAGCCTGCGGGTCCTGGACGCTGATTGATGACACGTACAACGCCAACCCGACGTCGATGCAGGCCGCCTGCCTGTCACTGGCCGAGTGGAAGGCTGACGGACCAAAAGTGTTTGTGACGGGGGACATGCTGGAACTGGGGCCGGACTCAGAGCGGTATCACGCCGAACTGGGGGCGCTGGCCGCCAGCCAGAAGGTCGACCATCTGCTGGCGTTCGGGCCACATGCCCGGAATGTCGCCCAGGGGGCGATCGCCGGCGGACTCTCGCCACACAGAATCGCCGAATGCACCGATCTTTCCATCCTGCAACTGGCCCTGGAGTGCGTCCTGGAGCCGGGTGCCGTGATCACCGTCAAGGGGTCGCGGGGCATGCGGATGGAACGGGTCGTCGATTGGTTGAAACAGCAGCCGCAGCAAGGTCATGAAGTCATTCCCCCTCCCCATTCTGCCGGAAGAGCCGGAAGCGGCTCTGGCGGAAAGAACCCGGGCCGGAGGGCAGTCGCCTAGCGTTTGAGTTCTACTGCGTGTCCCCAGGATTTGCGGGAATCCCAAGGCACTTACGGGCAACCGTCAGAAGCAACTACGGTATTTGGTTGTGGTTTCTGGGTCAATCACTCCGAATATCGCTTCGCGGTAGAACTCTTTTGCCGGACGCTGGAGTTTCGACTCCAGCGTCCGGAGATTTTTTTAACGACGTGCGCGATCGAAAAAGCGCTGTTGGAAGGTTTCACCAGACTGGGTAGGATTCGCCGGTTTTTTGGCGAACTTCGTGCTTGGCATGGTTGGATGACAGTTGGTGGAGACGTGGTTCGTGGACTTACTCTCCGGGGATTTGATCATGCGCAATGGAGTGACCCCGGCCGATCGCCGAGCGCTCAAGGTGCATCCCGGCTTGAGCGTCCTGCTGGCCGGCCTGCTGCTGGCTGGACTGACCACCGGCTGCCGCAGCCCCCTGGACGCGCTCAAATCACGCGACATCGAAGGCAAACCGTTCGACCGTTATGGTGCCGTCGGGCCACTGGAGGGCCAGGACGAACTGGATGCCGCCAAGCGCGACTTCGAGATTGGCAAGTTCGCCGAAGCGGAAAAGGCCTTCAAAAAGGTCCGCAAGAAGTACAAGGACAAGCCCATTGAGGAAGATGCGATGTTCTACATTGGCGAATGCCAATACGAACAATCGCAATTCCCTGCCGCTCAAGACTCCTACGACGAACTGCTCGACAAGTATACGTCGACGCGCTACGTCGAACCGATCACCCGCCGGCTGTATCACATCGCCAACACGTGGCTCGGAACCCCGAAGCCGGTCAGCGATGTTGAACTGGCGGCCTACATTGAAGGCGGCGACGAGAAGCAGTTTGAAGAGGTGAAACCGCCGCCGTACGCGCTGACGCTGCTGCCCAACTTCACCAACAGAACGCGCCCGGTGTTTGACCCCGAAGGCCGTTCGCTGCAATGTCTCAAGTCGATCTGGCTGAAGGATCCCACGGGACCGCTGGCCGACGACGCCCTGCAGATGACCGCCACCTACTATCTGCGGCGGCAGGACTATCAGCAGGCTGACTACTACTTTGGCATCCTGCGGCAGGAGTATCCGCAAAGCGAGTTCACCGCTTCGGCCTACATCCTGGGCTCGCATGTGAAGCTGGCCACCTATCAAGGTGCCGCCTACGACAGCAAGCAACTGGAAGAAGCCAAGAAGCTGGCGGAAAGCACCGTCCGTCTCTATCCCAACCTGCCGGAAACTCCGCGGCTGCGTGAAAAGCTCAGCGGCATGACCGACCAGACGGCCCAGCGGCAATGGGAGCGGGCGCAATTGTACGTCCGCAAGGGCAAACCGCTCTCCGCCGCGGTCTACTACAAGGAATTGGTTCAGTTCCACCCGGATTCGCAGTACGCCAAGATGGCTGAAGCGGAATTGGAAAAGATGCGGCCCAAGTCTCAGCAGGAAGTCGCCACCGATCGCGCCAAAAAGGGGTTCTTTGCCCGCCTGGCCGACCGCGGCAAGCCCACCAACAAGCCGACTGGCGACGCTGATGGCGAGGGATCAGACGTTCCCTCCCGGCAGGCACCAGTTCGTGGCACTGACGATGACGAAGTGCAGACCGCGGACATCAACGCAGACGAACCAGAGAACGGCAGCGGTGGCAGGCAGCCGGCGGAAATTGAAGACGAAGAGCCCGCCGAACCGGAAGAGTTTCGTGGCCCGTCGACACCGCTCCCAGCCCGGCCCAGACCACGTGGCTGAAACATGCTCAGCCTGAATCCAGCCTCTGCTCAGCCTGGCAAATGACACACTTCCATGACAATCCCGCGGCCAATCCGATCGCTCCGCCAACAAATGGCTCATTTGTCATTTGTCATTTGTCATTTGTCATTCCTGCTTGGGTCACTGCTCCTCTCCGGCTGTGGCTACGTCGTCGGTCCCTCGTACAGCGGCGAAGTCTGCACGGTTCACGTGCCCACCTTCACCAACACCACCTACCGCCGCGGCGTGGAATTTCAGTTGACCGAGGCGGTGCAGAAGCAGATCCAGATGCGCTCGTCATTTCGCCTGGCCAAGGAAGGCGAAGCCGACACCCGGTTGACCGGTCGAATCGTGAACAACTTCAAAACCGTGCTGGGTGAAACCGGCGGTGATGATGCCCGCTCGCTCCAGGTCAATCTGCTGGTCGAACTCACCTGGGAAGACCTGCGGACCCAAAAGATCCTGATGGAACAGCGAATTCCCGTTGCGGCTGACAAGGTCCAGCAGGCCAGCCTGTCGGAGTTCGCCGTGGAAACCGGTGGCTCTCTGGCCACCGCCCAGCAGGACGCAATCGACCGCATGGCCCGGCAAATCGTCGAGCTGATGCAGGCCCCGTGGTAGCGCGCCGTAAGCGGCCGAAATCCGTCCGTGGTGCTGCTGCTTCCTCGACCGCGCTTGAAGCGCCACTTCCCGGCAGTCGCTCTGCCGTCTGTGCAAGGCAGTCTGCCGTGCATTCTCTCCCGTGGCGTTGCATTCCCGGACGCCGCGTATTGAAATGAGCCCCGTTACAACTCGTCACCCGGCAGAACAGGCTGTTCGCCGGGAGTTCCACTTCCGCCCCCCTCGTGAGATGTTCTGATGTCCACACTGACCGAATCTGCTGCCTGGAAGGCATTGGCCACCCATCATCAGACGCTCTCCAAGCAGCACATGCGGGACCTGTTCGCCGCCGATCCCCAGCGGTTCGACAAGTTCACGCTGCGGTTCGACGACATTCTGCTGGATTTCAGCAAGAACATTGTCACCGATGAGACCATGACCCTGCTGCGGGCACTGGCCAAACAGGCCGATGTCGAAGGCTGGCGCGACCGGATGTTCAAGGGCGAGAAGATCAACATCACCGAGGACCGGGCGGTGCTGCATGTCGCCCTGCGGAACCGCGCCAACGAGCCGATCTTCGTCGACGGCCAGGACGTGATGCCCGAAGTGGCCCGCGTCCGCGACCACATGCGCATCTTCTCCGACGCCATCCGTTCCGGCGCATGGAAGGGCTACACCGGCAAGGCGATCACCGACGTGGTCAACATCGGCATCGGTGGCTCAGACCTCGGACCGGTCATGGTCGTCGAGGCGCTGAAGCACTACACCCCCGCCCACATGCATTTCCACTTCGTCTCGAACATCGATGGCACGCACATCGTCGAGGCCCTGAAGAAGTGCAACCCCGAAACCACGCTGTTCATCGTGGCTTCCAAGACCTTCACCACGCAGGAAACGCTGACCAACGCGCAGTCTGCCCGCGCCTGGTTCTTGAAAACTGCCGGTGACGAAAAGGCCATCGCCAAGCACTTCGTCGCGCTGTCGACCAATTCCAAGGAAGTCTCGAAGTTCGGCATCGACACCGCCAACATGTTTGAATTCTGGGACTGGGTGGGCGGACGCTACTCGCTCTGGTCCGCCATCGGCCTGCCGATCGCCATCGCCATCGGCATGGACAACTTCGTCGAGATGCACGAAGGCGCTTACCGGATGGACAAGCACTTCTGCACTGCGCCGCTCGAACAGAACCTGCCCGCCACCCTCGGCCTGCTCGGCGTCTGGTACAACAATTTCTACGGAGCTCAGACGCACGCCATTCTGCCGTACGACCAGTACATGCACCGCTTCCCCGCCTATTTCCAGCAGGGCGACATGGAAAGCAACGGCAAACGGGTCAACCGCAACGGCGAAGCGGTCGATGTCTCCACCGGCCCCGTGCTGTGGGGTGAACCAGGCACCAACGGCCAGCACGCGTTCTACCAACTGATTCACCAGGGCACGAAGGTCATCCCGGCCGACTTCCTGGCACCGGTCGAAACGCAGAACCCGATCGGCGAACACCACGCCATCCTGCTCTCAAACTTCTTCGCCCAAACCGAGGCGCTGGCCTTTGGCAAGACACCCGACCAGGCGAAGGCTGAACTGGTGAAGGAAGGCTTCAGCGGCGAACGGCTGGAAAAACTGCTGCCGCACAAGGTGTTTCCCGGCAACAAGCCGACGAACTCCATCATGTTCCAGAAACTGACCCCGCGGACGCTCGGCTCGCTGATCGCGATGTACGAGCACAAGATCTTCACCCAGGGGATCTGCTGGAACATCAACTCGTTCGACCAGTGGGGCGTGGAACTCGGCAAACAACTGGCGAAGGCCATTCTGCCGGAACTCGCCGGGCCTGCTCCGATCACCACACACGACTCGTCGACCCGCGGGCTGATCAATGAGTTCAAGTCGCGGCGAAAATGAGGGAGCTTTCCCAAGGCATTGAGACGTGGCGGGAGGGCGAGGCTCCTGCCGAGCCGCAGTCAACTGCGGACTCGGCACTTCCACGGTTCAATGCCCGAGACTCGACGTGGAACGATCCAGAGAACATGACACACTATAGACGGCGGCTCGGCAGGAGCTTCGCCCTCCCGCCACGTCGCGCGTCCCATTAAAACCGCTCGTTTTCGCTTACGTCATGCCCTCCGTCCGCGTCTATCTGCTCCCGTCGCACTGCGACCCCGATGCGCTTCGCGGCGGGTGTGCCGTGATTCTCGATATTCTGCGGGCCTCGACGACGATCATTCAGGCGCTCGCATCAGGCGCGGAAGCGGTCGTCCCCTGCGAGGAGGTGGTGACAGCAAAAACGTTGGCTGCAGATGGTCATCGCAACGGAGTCAAGTTCCTGCTGGGCGGGGAGCGGGGTGGCATTCGGCTGCCCGGCTTTGACTTGGGGAATTCTCCGGCAGAGTACACTCCCGAACTTCTCCGTGGGCAGTTGCTCGTATTTACCACCACCAACGGCACGCGGGCGCTGCTGCGGGCACGCCAGGCGCGGCGGGTCTTGGTCGCCGGTTTCGTCAACCTGCGGGCTGTTGTCAACACGTTGGTCGCAGATGGCGGCGATGTACACATTCTCTGTGCCGGGACAGATGGGCAGATCTCGCTGGAGGACGTGTTGTGTGCCGGTGCAATCGTGTCTGGGCTCCCAGAACTAATTTCGTATTGGAATGACGAGGCCTATCTCGCTGCCGCGACATGGGACAAGCATGGACGCGATCCAGCCAAAATCGAACAAGCCCTGCGAAACAGCCGCGGAGGCCAGAACCTCATCGCTCTCGGCCAGGAATCGGACATCGCCCTCGCAGCCGCCTGCGACATCCACACGCTTGTACCTTCATGGGATGTCGAGAGCGGGATGATCACACCCATCGCGTGGTGATCGACACAAAGTTGCCGAGTCACTCCGTGACTCGATTCCGGTCACGGAGTGACCGGGCAACTTTAGTAGAGTTCCTATCGAGCCTCTAGATCCCTCAGTTCGAGGCATGTTCCCGCAAAAACTCGCGCAAGGCAGTCGTGACCTGTGCCGGGTCGTCAAACCGGATCTGCACCACTTCCCATCCGGGCTTGTCGGCAACCAGGTCGCGGGAGGCACCAAAGGTGCTGAAGCGGCCCAGGGCCACTTTTCCGGCGGGCGTGGTGAGCGAGAGGTCGATTCCCAGCCGTCGCTTTGTATGGAGCGCGGCCCAGACATCGGTCGTGGCGGGGCGGTTGAAGTAAGCCACGCTTTTGTTGGACCAGTCGATGACAGCGTTGGGTAGGGCCGTCTTCAGCGCGCTCTCCAATTCTTCCAGCAGTGCCGGGTCCCAAGCCACGCGTTTGTTGCTGGGGAAACCTTTGCGGGACAGGTGCCATTTGCGGCCGAGCACCTTCCATGGAGTCAGGTCCTGGATGTTGAGCTGCTGCATCTGCTCGGACTTGCCGCGGCACGACTCCAGCGCCGCCTTCAGGAAGGCCTTGAACTCCGGCGTGTCAATTTCCCGCAGCCAGTGGACGCTGATCGTGACTTCCTGTCCCGGCCCCTTCAGGTTTTCCACACGGACCCGGTCCGACCGACCGTAAACCGGCAGTTCGTCGAGGTCGTCCAGCGCGGTCAGGTTGAGCTGCTTTTGCAGCTCGGCCTCCTTGAAGGTGTTGCGGGCCACGCGGAACTTGAGGGTCAGCAGCCACTCGTCGCCGGTCAGGCCGTGAAAGAACCAGCCATCGCTCTGCCCCGTGGCTACCACCTCGATCACACTGCGGTCGTTCCAGTTGACCGGTTGGAAGCCACCGTCGGCGTCGATGGCATCCACCACCAACTCCAGCGCCGTCCCCTCCCAACGGCATTTCGCCCCCGTGTGGCTCACGCGATCCTGCGTGTGCCAACGCCGGCCGTCGGTCTGCCAGGGCATCTTGGCCCCCTTGCCGACTTGCCGCAGGTCGAGGTCGCCCGCCTTCTTGCGTGAAGCCTCCTCGGCGTCGAACACTTCCCGCTCGCCGCGCGGCCCGGCTTCCAACACCGGAGCCAGCAACTCGCCCGTGTAAGACCGATAGAGTTGAGCCCCGATTTTTGTTTTGCCGTTCGTCTTTCCCGCGGCGGGATCAACATACCGCGACGCCTGAGCCACCACGTCTTCGGGAGTGCCCTGCGCGACGATGCGTCCGCCCTCCTTGCCGGCTTCCGGGCCGACATCAATCACCCAGTCGGCGGTCTTGATCACGTCGAGATTGTGCTCGATGACCACCACCGAATTGCCCTGCTCGACCAGGCTGTGCAGCACCTTGAGCAGCTTGCGGATGTCGTCGAAATGCAGGCCGGTTGTGGGCTCGTCGAGCAGGTACAGCGTGCGCCCCGTTTGCGGTCGGGCCAGTTCCGCCGCCAGCTTCACGCGCTGCGCTTCGCCACCCGACAGAGTTGCCGCCGACTGTCCCAGCGTCAGGTAGCCCAGCCCCACGGCACTGAGCGTCGCCAAAATTCCCCGCACCTTAGGAATGTTCTTGAACAGTTCCAGGGCGGTGTCGATCGGCATGTCCAGCACATCGGCGATCGACTTGTCGTGGAACTTCACAGCCAGAGTTTCAGCGTTGAACCGCTTGCCCCGGCAGACGTCGCACTCAACCCACACATCGGGCAGGAAGTGCATTTCGATTTTCTTCTGGCCGTTCCCTTCGCAGACTTCGCACCGGCCACCGGCGCGGTTGAAACTGAAGCGGGCGGGACGGTAGCCACGGATTTTGGCTTCGGG
Organism: Planctomycetaceae bacterium; assembly: GCA_021732845.1. Taxonomy (GTDB): domain Bacteria; phylum Planctomycetota; class Planctomycetia; order Planctomycetales; family Planctomycetaceae; genus JAKFUF01. Next base: position 105,445 of record JAKFUF010000023.1, read on the forward strand.
CAGGCGGCAAAACAGGTCGCGGATGTGCTCGAAGACACCGGTGTAGGTGGCGGGATTGGAGGCCGGCGTGGAACCCAGCGGCTGCTGATCGACCTGGATCACCTTGTTGATGAACTCGACGCCGCGCAGTTCGTAATACGGCCCCGGCTGCTCGCGGGCGTGATGCAGCTTTTTGGCCACGGCCCGGGCCAGCGTCTCTTCGATCAGCGAACTCTTTCCGGAGCCAGACACGCCGGTGATGCAGGTCAGCGTCCCCAATGGGATCCGCAGCTCGACATCCCGCAGGTTGTGATGCCGCGCCCCGCGCAGTTCGAGCCACTGCAAAGTTGCCGAGTCACTCCGTGACTCGCTCCGCTCCCCCCCCGTCCGGCCACCAAAATCGGTCAGTGTCAAAATCCGCCGCGCGATCGGAACCGGAATCCCCTCGCGATTTGACAGATACTTGCCTGTCAGCGACTGTGTCTGTTTCGACAACTGCTTCGGCGAGCCCTCGCCGACAATCGTCCCACCCAGCCGCCCCGCACCGGGGCCGAAATCGTAGAGCCGGTCAGCCGCTTCCAGCACTTCGCGGTCATGTTCCACCAGCACCAGCGTGTTGCCGAGGTCGCGCAGCTTTTGCAGTGCCTGGAGCAGTTTCCCATTGTCGCGCGGATGCAGCCCGATCGTGGGTTCATCCAGCACGTACAACACGCCCGTCAGCGCCCGGCCGATCTGTCCGGCCAGGCGGATCCGCTGGCTTTCGCCGCCCGACAGGGTCGGCATCGTCCGCGACAGCGTGAGATAGTGCAGGCCAACATTGACGAGGAACGACATCCGTCCCGTCAGTTCCTTGAGCAGATCCCCCGCAACCTTTTTCGCCGGCCCTTTGAGCTTCAACCCCTCCAGAAAGTCCAGGCATTCGCCCAGCGGCAACTCCGCCAGTTGCTGCAGCGTCTTGCCATAAAACTGCACGGCCGCGGCATCGCTCCGCAGGCGGCTCCCGTTGCAGACCGAGCACGCCACTTCGCCGGAGAGATGTTCCAGCCGCATGCGGTGCGACACCGACAGCCGCCCCGCCTCTTCCACGGCGGGGTACAGCCCCTTGTACTGAATCTTGAAGCCACCGGTCTGGTGACCCGCGCTGTCCGTCGCGCCCGGCACGTCAATCCAGCGTTCACCAGCCCCATACAACACCACCCGCTGAAAGCGTGGCTCAAGCGCATCAAACGCGACATCCAGCGGCAGCCCCAACTGCTGCGACATCGCCCCAAAGATTCGCGCCATCAGCTCGTTTTGCCGTGGGTGCGGCAGCATCGCCACCGCTCCGTCACGCAGCGACAGCTTGGGGTCGGAGATCAGGACCGAGAGGTTCGTCCCCTGTTGAACGCCCAACCCTTCGCAGGCCGGGCACCAGCCCAGGGCACTGTTGAACGAGAAACTGTGCGGTGTGAGGTCGGGGAAACTCCGGCCACATTCACGGCAGGCCTTGTGCAGGCTGAACGGCTCGACCCGCCATTGTTGTTCAGGCAGTGGCTCAGGCTGCGCGTCATCCACATGCACGACATGCATCCAGCCCTTGCCCAGATCCAGCGTCGACTCCACCGAATCCGCGAGCCTTCCGCGCGTGGCCCGATTGATCGACACGCGGTCCACGACAATCGCCACGTCGTGCTTGCTGCGGCGGTCCAGCTCCGGAACATCCTCCAGGTTGTACGTCTCGCCGTCCACCCGGACGCGGCGAAACCCCTGCAACTTCAGCCGCTCCCAGAGCTTTTCGTATGACTGCCCCACCTCAACCGTATGCGGTGCCGTGAGCAGCAGCCGGGTTCCCTGCGGCAGCGTCAGCAGCTTGTCGATGACCTCGTCGGTCGTTTGGGTCTTGACCGGGATGTTGCAATCGGGGCAGTACGCGTCACCCAACCGGGCAAACAAGATGCGGAAGTAATCATAGATCTCTGTGACAGTGCCAACCGTCGAGCGCGGGGTATGCCCGACCGTCTTCTGCTCAATGGCGATCGCCGGCGATAGGCCGCTGACATGCTCGACTTTCGGCTTGGGCATCTGCCCCAGGAACTGCCGGGCGTAACTGGAGAGCGACTCGACGTACCGCCGCTGCCCCTCGGCATACAGCGTGTCCATCGCCAGTGAACTCTTGCCGCTGCCGCTGGGGCCGCAAAACACACTCATTTTGTGCCGCGGCAATTCCAGGTTCACGCCCTGCAAATTGTGCTGGGTGGCTCCCTGAATCACGATCGGCGCATCGACCCCCGCTCCCTGGCTGCGGTTCGCCCCCTTCACAAACGTGGAACTCGGCGGCCCCCCCTTGAGCACGCTCCGCAGCGCCCAGCCGGTATACGAAGCCTCACACTTGGCGATCTCTTCGGGCGTTCCCTGGGCGACGATCGTCCCGCCACCCGCTCCGCCTTCCGGCCCCAGGTCGATCACCCAGTCGGCGGTCTTGATCACATCCAGATTGTGCTCGATGACCAGCACTGTGTTGCCGGCCTCCACAAAGCCATGCAGCACATCCAGCAGCTTGTGGACGTCGGCAAAGTGGAGCCCGGTGGTGGGTTCATCCAGCAGATAAATCGTTCGTCCCGTGGCTCGCTTCCCCAACTCCCGCGCCAGCTTCACGCGCTGCGCCTCACCGCCAGAGAGCGTGGGAGAGGCCTGACCGAGCTTCAAATAATCCAGCCCCACATCGTGCAGGGTCTGCAGCATCGCCGCGATTTTGGGATGGTTGGCAAAGTGTTCCAGCCCCTGCTGGATGTCCAGCTCCAGCACGTCGGCGATGTTCAGCTCTTTGAAGCGGACCTCCAGCGTTTCGTGGCTGAAGCGGTGTCCGTTGCAGACCGGGCACGGCACCCACACGTCCGCGAGGAAATCCATCTCCAATTTGTTGGCCCCGTTACCTTCGCATGCCTCGCATCTGCCGCCGGGAACATTGAAGCTGAAACGGCCGGGTTTGTAGCCACGGAGCTTGGATTCGGGAAGTTCGGTGTACAGGTCGCGAATCAGGTCGAACAGTTTGACATACGTGGCGGGATTGGAGCGCGGGGTCCGCCCAATGGGCGACTGGTCGATGTCAATCGCCTTGTCGAGATGCTCCAGCCCCTTGATCTCCTTGTGCGCCCCGGGATTGCCATCGCCACCATTCAGCTCGCGATTCAAAACTTCCCACAGGATGTCGGTGACAAGCGAACTTTTACCTGAGCCACTGACGCCGGTGATGCAGACAAACCCTTCCAGCGGGATCGTGACGTCGATGTTCCGCAGGTTGTGCTGCCGGGCACCAACGATCTTGAGAGCCTTTTTGCCTTTGGGCCGCCGCTTCGTGGGCACAGCGATTTTGAGTTCGCCGGAGAGATATTTTCCGGTGATGCTGCGCGGGGAGTTGCGAATGTCATTGAGGTCGCCGTCGGCCACCACCTCGCCACCACGCACGCCGGGACCGGGGCCGAAGTCGACAATGTAGTCGGCCGCCAGCATCGTCTCTTCGTCATGCTCGACGACGATGACGGTATTCCCCTGATCGCGCAGGTCGAGCAGCGAATTCAGCAGTTTGTCATTGTCGCGCGGATGCAGGCCGATCGACGGTTCGTCCAGAATGTAAACGACACCCACCAAGCCACAGCCAATCTGACTGGCGAGCCGGATCCGCTGGGTTTCACCTCCGGAGAGGGTGGGGGCCGCGCGGTCGAGTGACAGGTAGTCCAAGCCACACTTCAGCAGGAAACCGAGCCGGCCGCGGATCTCCTTCAACACCTCTTCGGCGATGAGCTGCCCCATCGCGTCCAACTGCAGTTCTTTGAAAAACTCGGCGGCATCGGCGATGGTCAGGGAACAGACATCGGTCAGGCTGAGGACCGATTTCGCCTGGGGATACTCAGGGCTGGCCGAGGTGAGCGTCACCGCCCGCGCCTGGGGGTTCAGCCGGCTTCCCGCGCAGGCCGCACAGCCGACGAACCGCAGATGCTTCTCCATCTGCTTCCGCCGCATTGGGTTCTTCGTCTTGCGGTACTCGTCCAGAAGTTCGGGGAGCAGGCCGATGAACACGCCGCCATGCTTCCACGCTCCCGCGCCATGGTTCCATGTGTAGGTGATGTTGCGGTCGCCGGTGCCGTACAGCCACTTCTGCCGCACCGCCTCGGGCATCGCCTTCCACGGCATGTCCAGCAGCGTGTTTGGCTTAAGCTTGAAATCCTTTTCGATGGCGTTGGCCACCCCTTCATAGAGATGCTGCCGCCAGCGGCCCATGTCCTCGAAGCTGCCCAACAGGGCCAGCGCCCCGTCATTCAGCGACAGCGACTCATCGGCGATCAGCGACGCCAGGTCGAAGTCGTGCCGCATCCCCAGCCCGTTGCATTCCAGACACATCCCCTGCGGACTGTTGAAACTGAACAGTTGCGGAGACGGTGGCTCATAGCTGATGCCGCAGTGCGTGCAGGCGTAGCGCGAGCTGTAGAGCTTGTCCGTTGTAGCCGCCACTTCCGTGGCTCCGCTGTCTTCTTCGGAACCCGACTTCGCTTTCTTGCGCCGCTTCGGCGGAGCACCGTCCAGCGTAGGGTTCGCTTCGCGGACCGCCGATAAGCCGGCACCCTCCGCCTCAGTGGCAATCAACAGCGTTCCCTGGCCCAGCCGCAGCGCGGCCTCCACCGCCTCCGCCAACCGCGTGCGTTGTGCCGGGGCCGCCTTCAGCCGGTCGATCACCACTTCGATGGTGTGCCGCATCTGTTTGTCGAGCTGCAGGTTCTCGGTCAACTGCACCACGCGGCCGTCGACGCGTGCCCGCAGATACCCCTGCTTCAGCAGGTCTTCAAACAGATCCCGGTACTCGCCCTTCTGCCGCTGAATCATGGGCGCGAGAACCATGAACCGCGTGCCCTCGGGCAGCTTGAGCAGGCTTTCGATGATCTGCTCGGAACTTTGCGCCGTGATCGGCCGCTGGCACTTGGGGCAGGTTCCCTGTCCCACGCGGGCAAACAGCACGCGCAGGTAGTCATAGATCTCGGTGATCGTCCCCACCGTGCTGCGGGGATTGCGACCGCTGGTCTTCTGCTGGATGGAAATCGACGGGGCGAGCCCCGTGATCACATCGACTTCCGGCTTGGGCATCTGCCCCAAAAACTGCCGCGCGTAGCTCGACAGCGACTCGACATACCGCCGCTGTCCCTCCGCATACAACGTGTCGAATGCCAGCGAGCTTTTGCCCGACCCGCTGACCCCCGTCATCACAATGAGCTGGTTACGCGGCAGGGTGAGGCTGACGTCCCGCAAATTATGCTCGCGGGCACCACGGATGACGATATCGCTGTCGGGCATGAGGTCGCAGGGTGTGATACGTGGCACAAAGCGCATCGGAAACAAACAGCCAGCACAGCACGCCGGCGGAAAGGACCGTCAGGCAGGGAGCTGGTGTACTTCCGACCGCAATCAATACCATACAAGTGTATACACCACTGCGCCGGGTGTCATGGGGAAAGGGCCGGAGAAAGAATAACTGTCGCAGGCTTTGAACGAATGACTCTCGCGGACGACGATGCCAACAGGTCATCCCAGTGCCGGACGCAAACTCGCCGAGTCACTCCGGCCGGGTTCGAGTCACGGAGTGACTCGCCTACTTTGTGACTCACGGCCGCCGCAACCGGTCCCTGCCACGCCCGCGTCCTCCACGACCCCACCGCGACTTGCGTTCAAGTTTTCCATCCCTATACTCGCCATGAGTTGGACCGCGAGGTCCAACTGCCGCTTTTTTCAGCCACGGATGACCCGTTCTTGCAAAATGGGTGGTCACCACTTCAAAGCGTGGTCCTTGGGGGCTCGAAGTACATTCGCACGACCAAACCCGAACTTTGCGACCTGCAGGCTGACCGCGGCGAACTTAAGAACCAGATTGAGAACTCGCCGGCCCAACGTGATGAGTTGAGCCTCAAGGATCGCAGCAAAAATCACTGTGACATTTGTCTCCCAATCCAGCAGCAAACGCCATCAGGCACAACGAATGAAGTTGGTGGTGAAGTCGACAGGCCTGGCAAAACGGGGCGGAAATCGTACGGTCATCAATTGAACCACGAATTGTCACGAATCTTACGAATGATCAACCGGCAAGGCTTCGCGGGTGATGGAATCCTGCTTGTTGCCATTCGTGACATTCGTCTTGTTCGTGAAAATTCGTGGTTCCCCCTTCTCGTTGCCTAAGACCGTCCTTCGGTCAGCATCTTGAAGCGAGCTTTATACTTTTTCCGGTCCGAAGTTGGATGCGTACTTCAAGACATTGTTCCCGCGAGAAACAACGTCTGTGCAGTTGTCGTCCGCAGAACGCCAGGCGTTGGAGAGCCTGGGATACCTCGGTGGCAGCAAAGAGCAGGCCACGGCGGGTGAAGAACTGCCGGACGTCAAAGCGATGTTGCCGTTCGATGTCGCGACCGAAGACGCTCGGGAGTTGCTGCAGAAGGCCCGCCAGCAGGCAGGCGATTGACCGAAGCCCACATTGAAGAGATTCTCGATCAGACGCTCTGCCGCGTAACCTGTCATCCCGTCCTCAACAAGGCCCAGCGAACACCGATGAACAGCGAACCGTCCGCACTCGAGGTGATCACCGTCCTCGGCACCATCAAACCCGAAGAGATGGGGCTCACCTACACGCACGAGCACCTGTTTCTCGACGCGATGGACCACTACGGGGGCTATGAGTTCGTCATTGACGACGAGGAGATGATCGCCAAGGAGATGGAAGAGTTTGTGAGCCGCGGCGGCAAGACGATTTGTGACGTGACATTGGAAGAAATCGGGCGGAATCCGCCGGCACTGGCGCGGCTCTCGAAACGCGTCGGCATTCACGTGCTCATGGGCTGTGGCTGGTACCGGGAGTTCGGCTACCCGAAAATTGTCGGTGAACTCACCAGCCGCGAACTGGCCGATGTGCTGGTCAAGGAGATCGAAGTCGGCGTGGGTGACTCCGGCATTCGGGCCGGCTTCATCGGTGAAATCGGCACCGGACGGCACCACGTCAAGCCAGCCGAAGAACGTGTGTTTCGCGCGTCAGCCCTGGCCCAGAAACGGACCGGCGTGGTGATCACCACCCACACCACGCGGTGGGGTTCATTGGCGATGGAACAGATCGCGATGCTCGAAGAGTTCGGGGCGGACCTGAAGAAGGTGATCATCGGCCACCTCGGCGACCGGATCGGCGTCCATCACATCCTGCCGATCGCCGAGAAGGGGGTGTATGTCGAAGTCGACAACATCGGCTACCTGGATTACCAGCCGGAGTGGGTGCGGGCCGACAATGTGGCGGCCCTCGTCAAGGAGGGGTTTGTCGACCAGGTGCTGCTGTCGGAAGACATCTGCATGCTGAACCATCTGAAGTATGCCGGCGGCAAGGGCTATGGCTACCTGCTTGAAACCTTCGTGCCGATGCTCAAGGAGCGCGGGATCACCGATGAGCAGATTCACCAAATGATGGTCAACAACCCGGCCCGCGCCTTCTCGCGGAGGTGCCGCCATGCCCAGTGAAGCCCAGCCCAAAGACATCTACGCGCATTTCGGCATCCAGCCGATTGTGAACGCCGTGGGCTATGCCACGCGGGTGACGGGCAGTTGTCCGCATCCCGAAGTGGTGGCGGCGATGGCGGAGGCCAGCACCCGGTATGTGGAACTGGACGACCTGATCGCCGCTGCCAATACGCTGATTGCACGCTGCACCGGTGCCGAAGCGGGGATCATCACCTGCGGGGCCGGTGCCGCGTTGACGCTGGCGGCGGCCGCCTGCCTCGCGGGAAACAATCCCGAGATCATGGACCGGCTGCCGGACACGTCCGGCTGCGAACGCACGGAAATCATTTTTCCGGCTCCCGGACCGTTCGACTACGACCATGCCCTGCGGCTCTCGGGGGCCAAACTGATCCTCATTGATTACCGCGCGCCGGACGCATTCTCGCAAATCGAGATGGCGATCAATTCGCGGACGGCAGCCATCGGCTATGTCTGGTACGGGACGAGAGAGAAGCCGGATTTGAAGGCGCTGGTCGAACTGGCACATCGGCACGGGCTGCCGGTGATCGCGGACTGCGCCTTCTCGATGCCGCCGCATGACAACCTGACGGCCATCAGCGCCACGGGGGCCGATCTCATCGCCTACAGCGGCGGCAAGCATCTCGGCGGGCCGCAGGCCTCGGGCATCCTGTGCGGGCGGGCCGATCTGATTCGCAGCGCCTGGGTGCAGATGGTTGACATGGATGTGCGGGCTGGGACCTGGTCTCTGCAGCACTGGGTGGACAATGGCTGGATCTCGCGTTCGCCGCGGCATGGCATCGGCCGGTCGATGAAGATCAGCAAGGAAGGGATGATCGGCCTGATGGTTGCGCTGGAACGATTCTCGCGGCGCGATCCGGCCATCGAGTATGCCGCGTGGGAAAAAGTCGTCGACGAGATCTACGAGGGAATCAGCGACTTGGGCGTCCTGCGGGTGACGCGGCTGCTGCAGGCCCCCAATGGCCAGCCGTACCCGTTGCTGCAGATCGAAACAGGCACTCCGGCCACGGGATATGCCGTTCGTGACCTGATCCTGGCCCTGCGGGCACTGCCCCGAAAAATCATCCTGGCTGAAGATGAAGTCTCCCGAGACCGGGCGTATCTCTTTACCCAGTGCATGCAGCCGGGCGATGCGGAGTACGTCATCGCTTCCATTCGTCAGGCGGTTTCAGAGCACCGCAAACTGTCGAAGAGTTGACTGCCGTGCCAGAACTGAATGGCCGGTCAAAACGATTGAGGCGAATGGACAGGATGAAAATGGATCCGAAAGGATTGGAAGGATCTGTTTGGACCGTCTTCCAGTGAGATCCTCTGTTATCCTGTCTCATCCTTTTCAATCCAGTCTCAGCTCCCACTTTCACCGTCAGGAAGTTGGAGATTTGAAATTGAACTCTGGGGGGACCTGTCCTGACAGGACTTCCAGTTCGGTTCTATAACACACGCTGCTTGGTTCGCTCCTTCGGCGAGCCCTTGTTGATCCTCCAGAATGTAGTTCGGTTCCCATGCCTGACTCTCGTTTTCGTGTCGCCCTGACTGCCGACTTTTATGACGCCGAGGGCCGGCTCAAGTATCCGGACATCGGGCTGGACCTGATGCGGTCCGAGCCCCATGTGGAGGTGACACAGTTCGCCGTGCATGGTCCGGAGATTTCCGCCGACCAACTGGCCGGCATGAACGGGGCGATTGTGCTGACACCCCGTGTGACTGCGGCGAGTCTCAAAAACAGTGCGGATCTCTTGGCGTTGGGACGCTTTGGCGTCGGGTATGACAGCGTCGATGTGGCGGCCTGCACGGCGGCGGATGTGCTGCTTTACATCACTGCCGGCGCGGTTGACCATTCGGTGGCAGAGGCGACCGTGGGATGGATGCTGGCGCTGACACACCAGATGCGGGCCAAGGACAAACTGGTGCGTGAAGCCCGCTGGAACGACCGCGCGGGATACATGGGGACCGAACTCCGCAGCCGCACGTTGGGAATCGTTGGCTTCGGCGGAATCGGAAAGGCGGTGCTGCGGATGCTCTCCGGCTTCGGCATGCAGCGGGCGCTGGTCTACGATCCGTTCGTCTCCGCCAAGTCCATCACCGATGCCGGAGCCCGTCCTGTTACCCTTGATGAACTTTTGAGCGCGGCCGATTTCGTCTCGCTCCACTGTCCGCTCAATGACAAGACCCGCAACCTGATCGGTGAGAAGGAACTGGCCCGGATGAAGCCCGGCGCGTGGCTGATCAACACGGCCCGCGGCGGGATTGTGAATGAACCCGCGCTGTTCGACGCCCTGAAGGCGCGCAAGATTGCCGGCGCGGCGATCGACTGCTTCGAGACTGAGCCACTGGTCGCGCCGCCGAAACTGGCGGAACTGGAAAACGTCCTCTTTGCCCCGCACTGCATCGCCTGGACGGATGAACTGTTCCGCGACATCGGCCGCGCCGCCTGCCAGGGAATGCTCGACTTGGCCCACGGCCGGCCCCCCAAAGGCCTCATCAATCCCGAGGTGCTGAACAGCCCGACGTTCAAGGCGAAATGGAAGCGGAACCTAAGGTCGTCCTGAGATTCTGTACGCTCCGATGGCAAAGAAAGTGCCACTGGCCGTCAAGCAGCCAGTGGCACATGGAGGAATGATATTTCGCTGTTACGACGCGCTGCGTGGGTTACACGCGGGCCTTGCGGGCCATCGCCAGCACGCGGAGTTCGGCGTCGACCTTGGGGAAATCCTTGATGACCCGTTCGTAGTCTTCGTGCTTGAGCACGAACAGGGCACACTGGCGGGCGGCCTTGATCGTTGCCGTGCGTGGCTCATGCAGCAGCAGGCTGATCTCGCCGAAGAACTGACCTTCACCCAGCTTGGCGAACGACTTGCCATCGGTGCCGATGACATCCACTTCGCCGCGGCAGATGTAGTACATGTCGCGGCCGGTGTCGCCGGCGCTGAAGATGGTCTCCCCTGCGTCGATGGTCAGCGGGGTGAGACTCAGCGACAGGTTGTGCAGGAAGATCGGGCTGGCATCCTTGAGGATCGCGTTCCGCGCCAAGACTTCGCGGTTGACGATTTCATGCCAGTAACGGCCGTCGCGGGTGAGCAGCTCGGAGGCCGCCCGTGGCCCCCAGGTGCCGGTGCTGTAATTGGGAAACTCGTCGGCCGGAGTGCTGACCCATTTGTCCAGCATCGGCTGGGCGATCCGCCAGGCGGCTTCGACGAAGTCGCTGCGGGAAAAGAGCGTCGCGTCGCCGTTCATGGCACTGTACAGCAGCACTTCGTAGCCTGTGCCACGGGAGGCCTCGAAGGATTCGGAGTAGTCGAACCGCATGTCGACTTTCTGCAGCGACATCAGCGGTCCGGGCCGCTTCGCATGCACGCGGAACTCGACTGCCTGATCGGGCTGGATATGGAACACCAGCAGGTTCGAGCGGATGGTCCCGGCGGCGAGCGTGTCGCGGAACAGAACTTCGGGGGCCTTCTTGAACTGAATCACGATTTCCGTGCCACGCTTCCAGAGCGATTTGCCGGATCGCAGGTAGACCGGCACGCCTTCCCAGCGCCAGTTGTCGAGGTGCAGCTTCAGGGCGGCGAAGGTTTCGGTCCGCGATTCAGGCGGGACGCTGGGCTCCTCCCGGTAGCCGAGGGTCGGCGTGCCGTCGGATTTGACCCCCGGCCCGTATTGGCCGCGGACGGTGTCGTGAGCCACGTCGGGGATCCGCACGGCATGCAGCAGCTTGGCTTTTTCGTCGCGGATGGCGTCGGCCGAGAACGATGCGGGAGCCTCCATGCAGACGTAGGCCAGCATCTGGAACATGTGGTTCTGGATCATGTCCCGCAGCACGCCCGACGTGTCGTAATAGCCGCCGCGGCCTTCCACGCCGACCGTCTCCATGACCGAAATCTGGATATGGTCGATATGGTTCTTGTTCCACAGGGGCTCAAAGATCCCGTTCGCAAACCGGAACGTCAGCAGATTCTGGACAGTCTCTTTGCCGAGGTAATGGTCGATGCGGTAGATCTGGTCTTCGCGCCAGCGGGACAGCAGCGCCTTGTTTAGTTCGCGGGCCGACTGCAGATCCTTGCCGAACGGTTTTTCGACGATGATCCGGATCCAACCGGGCAGGTTCTTGAATCCACCTTCATCGAGCTGCGTCGTCACCAGCTCGAACAGCGAATTCGAAATTGCCAGGTAAATCAGCGTGTTTCCCTGCGACCCGAATTTCCCGCCGACATCCTGAACGATGGTTTTCAGGTTGGCGAAGGCCGCCGGATCGGAAAAGTTGCCGGCGGTGTAATGCAGCCGGGATTCCAGCCAGTCCCACTTGGCCTGATCGAATGTCTTGCGGGTCGAGAACTTCTGAATGGCCTCCCGCTGGTTGGCCCGAAACTCTTCAGTGGTTCTTGCCGAGGTTGCCATGCCGACGATGGCGAACCCTTCCGGCAGCAGTCCGTCGCACGCCAGATTGTAGAGAGCCGGCATCAACAGACGTTTGCACAGGTCTCCGGAGGCACCGAAGATGACCATGACGCAGGGAGACGCAATTTGTTCCTTGAGGGAAAGTTCAGGATTCTGCGATTCCGTCGTGACGATCATGAACGACTCCTGTCGGTCTTCTGAATGATGCTGCCCAATCCGGCGGTAGTATGCGAGATTCCATCGGAACATTCGAGGCTGCGCAACATCATTTTTTGAAAACCCCTCCCGTCCACCAATCGCTCTGATTGGGTTTTGAGAAAGTCTCAAGTTTGTGACAGAGTGCGTCGAACTCCGCGCGTTATTCTCGCGGCCGGTGTCCGGAACACCGACGGCGAGAGGGCGACTGGTCAGTTTTTGCTCGCTGCGGAACCCCTGGCGTCGGGGTTCCTCGCTCGCGGGGGGGCTCTGTGGGGATGCGAAGCGTTGCGGGAAGCGTAAAGTCGTTCAGTCACTCCGCGCCTGGGTTCGAGTCACGGAGTGACTCGTCGACTTTGTAGCGGCTGGGCGCAAGCCCTCCGGTGACCGGTGACAAGCGCAGGGAATGCCGGAAACCCATCACCGGACGGCTCGCGCCGTGCCGCTCAAGACGTGGTGACGAGCCATCTCGGTGGTCAACGGGCCTTCGCACTACGCCGCGCGTGCCGCCGGACTGGTCAGTTTTACTCGCTGCGGAACCCTTGGCGCGGATGGGTGGCTGCGCCCCCTTCTTCATCCGCTGGCGGGGTTCCTCGCTCCCGGGGGGGCTCTGTGGGGATGCGAAGCGTTGCGGGAAGCGTAAAGTCGTTCAGTCACTCCGCGCCTGGGTTCGAGTCACGGAGTGACTCGTCGACTTTGTAGCGGCTGGGCGCAAGCCCTCCGGTGACCGGTGACAAGCGCAGGGAGTGCCGGAAACCCATCACCGGACGGCTCGCGCCGTGCCGCTCAAGACGCGGGGACAAGCCATCCCGACTTTCCACAACCCCACCGAGTTCACCTCGGTGGTCAACGGGCCTTCGCACTACGCCGCGCGTGCCGCCGGACTGGTCAGTTTTTGCTCGCTGCGGAACCCCTGGCGCGGATGGGTGGCTGCGCCACTTGCTTCATCCGCTGGCGGGGTTCCTCGCTCACTGGTAAGTTTTTGCTCGCTCCGGAACCCCTGGCGCGGATGGGTGGCTGCGCCACCTGCTTCATCCGCTATCGGGGTTCCTCGCTCGCGGGTAAGTGTCAGTTTTGCTCGCTGCGGAACCCTTGGCGCGGATGGGTGGCTGCGCCACCTGCTTCATCCGCTATCGGGGTTCCTCGCTCGCGGGTGGTCGTTCAGCAAACCTTGCCGCTCAACACGCGCCGGAGAGTCAGGAGCGACCGCGCCCATGAACCGGGCATCGCCGCCAGCAGCCGGTAGGACAGGGGTGATTTCCGGGCCGCCGCCAGATCCTGGCGCGCCTCCTTCGTCAAGCCACGCACCAGATGCCAGCGGGCACGATGCAGGTGACTCTGCGATTTGAGCTCTTCGACCCGTTTGCCGTGCACCGCCATGAATTCCGCGTCCTGTCCCCAGATGCGGTCGAGCAAAACAATGCGCGAGGTTTCATAGATGAAGGCGTTGAGATCGGTGACGCGCGGGCCGCTGTGACCCCACTGAATCGATGTTTCACAGCCGAAATAGGCACCTGGGCCGACCCGTGCGATTCGGCCGAAGCACTCCTTGTCTTCCGAGATCGGCAAATCTTCGGAGAAATGCAGCGCGGCACCCGCTTCTTCCCGCCGCACCATCAGGGTCGAAGTCGCCACATAGTTCGACTCCATCTCCGGAATGTACAGGCTCCCCACATGCACCGGGAAATCGGCCAGTTCGCCCCGGTCACCAAAGTCGGAGAACATCTGCGCCGGACCGAGAATCTCTTCCCACGTGCGAGAATCCTGATGCCAGTATTTCAGGAAAAAGTGGGACTCTTCGCCGTTCTCAAGTTTGGAGCAGAAGTCGCTGAAGCAGAACAGGACATCAGTTCGCCGTGCCATGAAGGCCCGCTGCACCTGGATCTTTCCCGGCAGCCATTCGTCGTCGGAATCGAGGAACGCGATCAGCGGGTTGACCGCGGCTTCGACACCCCGGTTTCGCGCCGCGCCGGCCCCGCCGTGAGCCACGCGAAGATAGCGGACACAGCCGCCAAAGGATTGGGCCAGTGCGGGGGTGTCGTCCGTGGAGGCATCATCCACGATCAGGATTTCGTCACCGGGCTGAAGCTGTGGCAACGCGGAATGGACCGCGCGAGCCAGAAGGTGAGCCCGGTTGTAGGTGGGAATGATGACACTGATGCGGTGTTCGTTCACGGGTCGGACCTTGTTGATTGCAACGGTGGCGGTTGGCTAGTCGACACAAACAAGGGGTCTGAAAAGCAGTCTATACCAATGAAGCAATTGCCCTTTGATGAGAGGGGCGGCGCGGAGTCGCCCGCCTGGGCACACCCTCGCAGCAGTGGACGAATCGCCACGCATGATGTCGATTCGCCACAAAAGCGCCGTGGTGGCGTCAAAACTCTACAGAGCCATTGGACAAAAATTCGCAACGCTGAAACCTTCAGTTCAGCTTACGTCACGAATTCTTAGCTGCCCAAAAAATATGGCATCAGGTCGCTGCCCTTGTCGAACACCAGCGGCGACGCCGCGGCTGACCGTTCATCGTAGGTCGCGGCGGCACCCGGCGCAATGCCCGAGCCACACAGCGCGAACGGCACGTAGCCGTAGCTGTGCGTCTTGGTGCGCAGAAACGTGGGATGGTCGGGCGAGACGAGGATGCGATAGTCGCCCTGGGATTTGAGCCACGTGTGAAGGGGACCGACAATTTTGCGGTCAATCTGCTCCAGCGAGTCGATCTTGGCGTCGACATGACCCTCATGCGACGCCTCATCCGTGGCTTCCACATGGACCACCACAAAGTCGACTTCCTTCAGGGCTTCGATGGCGTAGCGGCCCTTGGCCGCGTAATCGGTGTCCAGATAGCCCGTCGCACCCGGAACGGCGATGTTTTTCCAGCCGAGCAGCGCAGCCAGTCCCCGCAACAGGTCAACAGCCGTGATCATCGCCCCTGTTTTTCCGAATCGCTGCTGGAAATTCTCCAAGGCGGGGCGCTGTCCCTGCCCCCACAGCCACGCCGTGGTTGCCGCCTTGTCGCCCCGGGCGCGGTTCTCTGGAACGCCATCAAACAGCTCGCGGCTGCGGTCCAGCAGATTTCGCAACAGATCTGCACCGGGGCCGGAAGGCAGGTTGGCCGCGACCGGTTTGTCTGTTAAGTCGTGGGGGGGAGTGGTTTGTGTTTGCGATGAGAACGGAGCCTTTCCCTCGCCAGGCCGGTAGACCATCAGGTTCCGGTAGCTGACGCCGGCGTGAAACTCCAGAGTTTCACTGCCTAGAGCCTGCTCCAGCTTCTGGATCAACAGGGCTCCGACGTCATTGGGAATTTGCCCGGCCGTGAAACTGGCCATGATCCCGTCACGGATCGTGACGAGATTGCAGCGGACGGCCCAATCATTCTCACCGAGTTCGATGCCCTGCGCGGCCGCCTCCAGCGGAGCCCGGCCGCTGTGGTACTTCAGGGCGTCGTAGCCGAACAGGTTCATCGTGGCGACATCACTGCCCGAGGGGAGTGACGGGGGAACGTTGTCGGCCCGCCCGACGACACCCAGCCGCACGATTTCGTCCATATTTGGAACATTCGCGGCCTGCAGCGGTGTCAGGCCGCCGCGGCTCGGCTGTGGTTCGTCGGCACATCCATCGGGAATAATCAGCGCGTATTTCATGTCAGTTCATCGAGTCCCAAATCTGCCGACAACCGCCGCCCACCAAGAATCGTCCAGCATCGACGAATCGTGCAGTGTAAAGGATCGGCTGAAGTGACGGGAAGACTCGATTTTTGCAACTGCGGTCCGTGGGGCGGATTTTTATCCGTCTGCTAGAGAACGCCGGTGCCAAAGTTCTCTTCGCTGCCTTCAGGACGCTGGCGGTGCATGGCATGGGCTTCATGCTGGGCAAGGCTGGGCAGCCCGCTCCCGTTGGTGGCTGCCGCATGGTTGACGTGTGGCGCGGGAATGTCGCCCGTTCCACCCGTCTCGATGCGGTGCGTGATCCCCTTGCCGCCAAAGAATGTCGTCGACTGGTACTCTTCGTCGAGCGCCGCGTACCGGTCTTCGCCGTAGTCGTCGTAGGTGCAGACGTAGCCAGGCTGCCGGGCTTTCACCTGTTCTTCCTGGAAGGCAAAAATGACCTTCGTCTGAATCAGTTCGCGGCAGCGCGAGTTGATCGGGTGGGCGATGTCGGCGTAGAGCTTCGCCCGGCCGTCATCGTCCTTGATCGCCCGGTCTTCCTGCAGCTTGGCGCCGCACTGGTTGCAGAACAGCGCCCGCAACTGGTTCTTGGTGTGGCACTGCGGACAGCGGTCCATCAGTTTGCGGCTGGGCATGGCGACGAAGGAGCCCTTCGCCCCTTCGATGATTTTCAGGTCACGGATGACGAAACATTGATCGAAGGTGATTGAGCAGAAGGCCTGCAGTCGTTCCTGCGGATCATCCATGAGCTTGATGCGGACCTCGGTAATCTCCATGGCCCCGTACTCCTGAGTTGCCTTGCGTGATGCTGGAGACCGGCGTTGAAAGGAACAGGGCGAACGCCCGTCAAATCACCGTCGGTTTCCAGAATCACGCAGTTTTGACTTGGTGCTTCTCCATAAGCCTCTGCGGCAATGGGCCGCAGGCTGTCTAAACTCGACTGCCGACCACAAACACTTCGCCCAACCGTTCTGCCCGCAACCGACCCGCCACGCTCATTGCCTGCCGGCGATGGGCGCACACTCCGAAATAGCTTGTTCCACTGCCGCTCATCAGATGTCCCAACACCGGCTGCCGGGAAAAGGCTCGCGCAACTCGGCGAATGTCCGGGTTCAGTTCCATGGCTGGTGCCTGCAAGGTGTTGTGCCACCAGTCCCCCAGCGGATGCCGACCTTTCCGCAGGGCGTCGAGGAATTCTTCAGCCGAGAGCCCGACCTGTGTCGGCTGGCAATGGCGAAAGACCAGCGCCGTCGAGAGTCCCGAGGGTGGCTTCACCACCACCAGATGCAGGGGGCGGGGCAATTGGATTGGCTCGATCTGTTCGCCGCGTCCGCGACAGATCGCGGCCCCGGTGGGCGACAGGAAAAAGTTCACATCGCTGCCCAGTTTGGCGGCCAGGGCGTGCAATTCGTTCAGCGACAACCCCAAATTCCACAAGCGGTTCAGGCCCACGAGCGTGGCTGCCGCGTCGCTGGAGCCACCGGCCAGACCGGCGGCCAACGGGATGCGTTTGGCCAAAGTGATGGCCGCACCGCGGTTAACCTTGGCGTATTCCCTGAGGAGTACGGCTGCCCGCAGCACGAGATTGTCCGGCCCGGACGAGAGCACCAGGGGGGGGCGAGGGGTGGGTGCAGACGCGAGACCGCCAGCGGTGTCGCGGCACTCGAGGGTCAAATTTCCGGAAGGGTCGTCGCGAAATTCGAGCGTGTCATACAGGCCGAGCGTCACCATTACGGATTCCAATTCATGGAATCCGTCCGTTCGCTTCCCAAGAATTTTGAGAAACAGGTTGACCTTTGCCGGAGCAAAGACCGTCAAATGATGATGTTGCTGACGGAACAGCATCGGTCACATCCTGTGAACCCGCCGAACCTGACCCGGAACGCTGACCGAGGGATCGAAGCCGGCGTCCTGCCGGTTTTCCGCCACCGTTTCCGCGTATCTGGATTAAAAACGACCTGATGTGGACTTCAATTGTGCGTGACGAATGTCTCTTGAACGTTAATCGCAGAGTCTTGAAGGGCGCGTCTGAACGCTGCGGTTATGGCGCAAGCTACTGAAAGGGCCAATCCGCGTCAATCCGAATCGGTGACTGTCGGTTCGCGGCGAGTCCAGAACTCGTCGAGGGTGAGGAGTGTTCAGGCAGTCGCCGCGGAGCTGGAGGACGGCGCTGACGCCGGGTGTTCCAGCGTTTTTCGGTCCCCTGCACGCCGTGGCTGAGCTGTTTGATCGTCGATTCCACCAGGCAGTTCTGGCCCAGTGTCTTGACCGCCGCGCGGATCTGCGCCGAGGCCGCCCACGCCTGGTTGAGGTCGACAGTGTTCTTTAAAAGTTCGATCTGGACAGCAAAGATCATTTCCCATATCACACCGCCCCTCTCACTTTAGCCCAATTTCAAATTTCGCCACATTTCCTCAAAAGTCTCCGTCGCCCCGCGACCGGATTTAGGGATACATGCGCAGTTTCTGGATCACCAACAGCAACTTCCTGCTCCCGGTGCTCATCGTGGCCTCGGTGATGGTGATCATTGCGCCGCTGCCTCCGCTGCTGTTGGATCTCTTGTTGTCGGCGAACATTACGTTGTCGGTCGTGATCCTGCTGACCACGATTTACGTCAAAAAGCCGCTCGAATTCAGCGTCTTTCCGGCACTGCTGCTCAATACAACGCTCCTAAGGCTGGTCCTCAACGTCGCCTCGACACGCCTGATTCTGACGCGCGGAGCCACGGGTACAGCGGCCGCAGGCGGTGTGATCGAGTCGTTCGGCGAATTTGTGGCCGGTGGCTCAGTCGCCATTGGGCTGATTATGTTCGCCATTTTGATCGCCATCCAGTTTTTGGTGATCACCAAGGGAGCCACGCGCATCAGCGAAGTGGCGGCCCGGTTCGCCTTGGACGGCATGCCCGGCCGGCAAATGGCGATTGATGCCGATCTCAATGCCGGACTGCTCAAGCCCGAACAGGCACGGCAGCGGCGCGAAGAAGTGGCCCAGCAGGCCGATTTCTATGGGGCCATGGATGGTGCCAGCAAGTTCGTCCGCGGCGATGCGATTGCGAGCATCGTAATTACGCTGATCAACATTGCCGGCGGCATGTACATCGGCATGGTTGAAAACGGCATGACCGCCACCGATGCGGCCACCGTGTTCACCAAGCTGACCATTGGCGACGGCTTGGTCTCGCAAATCCCCGCACTGCTGATTTCACTCGCCTCCGGCCTGTTGGTGACCCGCACTTCGGTCGACAGCAACCTGCCGCGTGAAATCCTCACACAGGTTTTTGTCCATCCCGAAGCGTTGAGCATTGCGGCGGTGTTCACCTCGGCCCTGGCCTTCACCGGACTGCCGCGCATTCCGCTGCTGGCACTGGGCGGCGGGCTCAGTGCCATCGCCTACTTCATCTCGCAGGGAAAGAAAGAGGTCAAACAAAAGGCGGCGCAGACCGAGGCGGTGGAAGCCACGAAGCCCCCGGAGATCAAACCGGAAGACCTGCTGAGCGTGGATGCCATGACGCTCGAACTGGGCTATGGCCTGCTGAAGCTGGCCGACAAGGCTGTCGGCGGCACGCTGCTGGAAAGTGTCACCAAACTGCGCCACCGCATGGCCGAAGAGCTGGGAATCATCCTCCCGAGCATCCGCGTGCAAGACAGCATCCACATCGGCCCGCAACAATATCAGATTCGCGTTCAAAACATCCCCATCGCCTGGGGTGAGGTGTATCCCGATGGCCTGATGGCAATCAACATCGGCACTGCCAGCGGGCATGTGCCGGGTATCGAAACCACGGATCCTTCGTTCGGGCTGCCAGCCGTCTGGATCGATCCGCAGGACCGCCCGCGGGCAGAACTGTATGGGTGGAAGATCACAGACCCCACAACGGTCATCATCACGCACCTGACAGAGATCGTTCGCAAACACAGCGACGAACTCCTGTCGCGGCAGGCGGTGCATCAACTGCTGGACAACCTGAAGCAGTCGGCTCCCAAGCTCCTGGAAGAACTGATTCCTGAAGTGCTCAAGGTCTCGCAGATCCATCAGGTGCTCAACAATTTGCTGCGGGAGCGAGTACCAATTCGGAACCTGGCCAGCATCCTGGAATCGCTGGGCGACAACGGACTGCGAACCAAGGACATTGGCATTCTGACGGAATACGCCCGACATGCCCTTTCGCGGACGATTTGCCAGCAATACCGCGACCAGAACCGCGTGATGTGTGTGGTCACACTCGACCCGGCCCTGGAGGATGTGCTTTCCGCCGGCATCTCGCACACCGAACGCGGCATGGAAGTGAAGCTCTCACCGCAGGTTGCCGAAGCGGTGACCATCGGCATTGCCGAAATTCTCAAGAATTCGCTGCCGCCAGGCCGCTCGCCCGTGGTGCTGGTCAGCCCCCAGATCCGCCCAGGACTCAAGCAGATCACCTCCGCCGCCATCCCCAACCTGGCGGTGTTGGGAATGCACGAAGCCACCCGTGATACACAGGTCGAATCGATTGGCCAGGTAGGAATTGAAGTGCTGGGACGGAAGATGCAAAGAACGTAGGGTGTGGAGCGGAGCGCAACACACCGCGAATAACGGGTGACACAACAAAGTTAAGAACTTAGGAACCAGCAGCCCCGCGTAACATCCCCGGAACGATGCCATGAGCGACACGGATGTCCGGACATTCAAGGCGGCTTCGATGCAGCAGGCCTTGGAGATCGTCCGCAAGGAACTTGGCCCCGATGCGGTGATCCTGCACACGCGGGAACTGCCACAGCCCAAGTTTCGGCTGTGGGGCACCAACAACGAGAAGGTTGAGATCACCGCTGGTTCCGGGATTAACGTCCCCACGCCGAAGGCGCTGCAGCAATCTGCCATGCAGCAGTCCGCAGCGAGCCGCGCTTACGCAGCCGCGGCCACGGTTTCCGCGCGGCCGGCAGAGCCCATACGTTCAGTTCAGCGGCGGCCCGTCGAACCAGCATTGCCGGTGGTTCCCCCGCGACGCTTCAATGCCCCGCCACCAGCCGCCGTGGCCCGCCCCATACCCGTGGCTCATCCCTCCGCCGCGCAATCCGACGACATTGCGCGGCAGCTCGAATCGATTCAGCGGATGGTGGAGAAGCTGAGCCACAATTCGGTGACGAGCGCTGATGAGCTGCAGAGTGACTTGTTTCATCTCTACACGGGGTTGATCGAAGCTGAAGTCGACGAAGATCTGGCCCGCGAACTCATCTGTCAAATCAAGGAAGAGCGCGCGCCTGGGACGCCCTTCAATGCCGATGCCTCCCGGGCACGCCTGGGCGCGCTGGTTGAGACTCGCATCCGCTGTACCGCGCCGATTCGAGCCACACGGGGTCAGCAGAAAGTCGTGGCTCTCGTCGGCCCAACCGGGGTGGGCAAGACCACAACCATCGCCAAACTCGCCGCCAACTTCCGCCTCCGCGACGGCATTCGCCTCGGCCTCGTCACGGTGGATACCTATCGCATCGCGGCGGTGGAGCAGTTGCGGACCTATGCCGAGATCATTGATCTGCCCATGAAGGTCGTCACCAGTCCCGGCGAGATGGGACGCGCTCTCGACGAACTGTCCGGACTTGACCTGATCCTGATTGACACGGCGGGCCGCAGTCCGCGTGACGAGCCCAAGATTCAAGAGTTGAAGCACCTGCTGGCCGAGGCCCGCGTCGACGAGGTCCATCTCGTGCTGAGCATGGCCTCCAGCCCGCGCAGCCTGGAAGCCACGGCAGAGAAGTTTGCCGCCGCCGGCAGCACGGCACTGATTCTGACCAAACTCGACGAGGCGGCCAGCATGGGACCGTTGCTGACAGTCGCCAACCGACTTCCCCTGCCAATCAGCTACCTGACCACCGGGCAGGATGTTCCCGATGATATTGAAGCCGCCGTCTCCCGCCGCATGGCGCGGCTGGTGATGGGCGATGAAAGCCTGGCGCGGCGCCAGGCCGCGTTTTGATGGCAGACTCGCACAGACACCAGACAATTCAATTTAAAAGCTCAGATTTCACAGTAAAAAGACGTTGTTTGGGTCCTGATGGTTTCCATCAATTGCACCATTCTAAAGACGAACGGTACGATCGCCCCATGAGGCTGTGAAAACTGAATTCAGACGCAGTTCGCTCTCTTCGCTCTCAACACCAACAATTCAGCCAACTCACGACATCAAGGTCCACGGGAGAGTGCTTCCGCTGGTCCGCGATCGGTCCGCGTCCGCACGTCTCTGACCTCCCGTTCCTCTCTTCCCTTCTCCCTTCCGGCATTCCGCCATGCACGATCAAGCCCGCGCCTTGCGGGGACTGATGGAACATCGCCAGGAACCTGTCCCCATTCTGGGGAACGGCGTTCCCCGCGCCCGCACAATTGCCGTCACCAGCGGCAAGGGTGGGGTGGGCAAAAGCGTGGTCGCGCTGAATCTGGCGATCGCCCTCTCGCAGGCGGGTCAGTCAGTGCTGCTGCTCGATGCTAACCTGGGACTGGGGAATCTCGACCTGCTGTGCGGCCTCAATGGTTACTGGAACCTGTCGCACGTCATCAGCGGCGCGCGGACCCTGGAGGAGATTACGCTTCACGGTCCCGCTGGCGTCGAGGTAATCCCTGGTGCCAGCGGTCTGGAGGACGTGGCCGACTGCCCGCCCGCGGCGCAGCGCGAACTGCTGCTGCAGCTCGCCCAGCTTGAGCAGGAGCATGACTTTCTGATCATTGACACCGGCACCGGCATCCATCGCACGGTGCGGCACTTCGTGGCCGCGGCGGAGACAATCCTGATCGTCACCACCACCGAGCCGACCTCCATTGCCGACGCTTACGCCACGCTCAAATCCCTCTCGACGCTGCCGGACCTACAGGAACCCGAGGTGCTGGTCAACCTGGCGGATTCGCCCGAGCAGGCTCAGGAGCTGATCGGCCGGCTGCAGCAGACTGTGCGAAATTTCCTGCAGACGCGTGTCAACCATGCCGGTTCGATCCCCCGCGACCCGGCGATGCCAGCGGCCGTCTGCCGCCGGGTTCCGCTATTGATCGACGCCCCGCACGCCCCGGCCTCCATGGCGATTGAACAGCTCGCCCGCCGGATGCTGGCCCTGAAGCAGATCCACCCCGTTCAGCGGACATTTCTAGAGCGGTTCCAGCAGACGGGGGAACGCGCGGCCTGAAGAATCCAAACCAGACATCGCCGACAAAAGTTAATCTCAAATCTCAAATTTCACAGCCCCAGCGAAGTACGGAACTCTCGCCCGGAAGGCCAGATGTCGCTAAAAAGTATTTTAATGTGAAATTTGAAATCTGAAATTTGAAATTGCGTTGAAACCAGCGACTGGACTTCTGTCGGAAACGTCAAACCAGAATTGCAGCCGCTCTCCAGACAAACTCACCGATCCACCAATAATCCGCCTCCGCGGTTCTCATCTCACAAGGAAGTCAGACTTTGCCGCCAGTCAGAGAAGTTCTCAATTATTTCGCCACGGTTGCCGATAACTATCTCGGGGACATTGCCGGCCTGAAATTGGCTGGTTTGTCCGGCTCCGACGCAAATCGTCGAGGTCGAGCATCGGGATCTATCCGTGGCACACGAATTTGGCGTTCGACTCGCACTGATTGCCTTCGCCACAGTTGTGTGCCAGGGCATTCTCGGCCGTGGAACGCTGGAGAGCACACTCCAGTCCGCGCTGGGTGCGCTCGTGGTGTTCTACGGAGTGGGACTCGTCTGTGGAGAAGTGGCACGACGCTCGGTCGACGAGCAGGTCGCGGCACGACGCCGCGCTGCTGAGAACAACGCCACACCATAGCCGTAGCCGCCCCGGCCGCTCGGCCTCAGTGAATGTCAGACACCATGGAGGGTCGGATGATGGTTTCGAAGACCGCGCGAGACATCGGTGAAATCTGGATCGAGTACAAGCGCGATCAATCCAGTGAAGAGATGCGAAACCTGCTCATCGAACGATATCTGCCGCTGGTCCGGTACAACGCGGAACGGGTCTGGTCCAAGCTGCCCGACGGGGTGGACCTGCACGACTTGATTTCCGCCGGAGTCTTCGGACTGATGGACGCCATTGAGGCGTTTGACATGGGCCGCGGCGTGAAGTTTGAGACATACTGCGTGCCCCGCATCCGTGGCGCGATGCTCGACGAACTGCGGACGATGGACTGGGTGCCCCGGCTCGTGCGCAGCAAGGCGAGCAAGGTCGAATCGGCGCGCAAGCAGGCCGAAGCCGAATTCGGCCGGCCGCCGACAGACGCGGAGATCGCCAGCAAAATGCAGATCGAGACGCAGGAGTTCGAACGGCTGAAGGCGGAAGCCAGCGCCGTCAACCTCGTCAGTTTGAACAAGAAATGGTACGAGACGGACAGCTACAAAGATGTCCGTGAGATTGATATTCTGGAAGACGGCAAAGGGATTGACCCCACGCACGGCATCCAGAAGCGTGATCTCATGAAGCTCGTCACCAAGGGATTGAACCGCAACGAGCGGCTGATCATCATCCTCTATTATTATGAAGAATTGACGATGAAGGAGATCGGCAACACCCTCGGGTTGTCCGAATCCCGGGTCAGCCAGATGCACTCCGGCATCGTCGCCAGACTCAAGGACCAGCTCCGCCAGCGGAAGCCCGAATTCTCGACATGATCGACAGAGTGAGTGAGCCAGCAAACCGTCCCGCGACCGCGGGACGGTGGCGTTTGGCCCGTGTCAGATTGTCCCTCATGCAAGCGGCTGGGCGTGACTACGCGGTGGCAATCAGCATGGCCACGCGGCGGATAGGGGTAGGGAGGGCCGATTGGTTTCGGCTCCCCCCTCCCTCCGAACCGGACTGGCGGATTTCCCGCATCCGGCTCTCCAGTTGATGGTCTTACCTGGGACAGGGTTGAAGTGCGAGTTTGTGG
>JAKFUF010000008.1 GCA_021732845.1 Planctomycetaceae bacterium
AGCGCCATCCTGCAGCTCCGCGGAGACTGCCTGAGCAGCATCCACACCCTCGACGAATTCTGGACCCGCCGGGAAGCCGCGGCCACAGGCCAAAGAACCTACCACAAGTCAACATCAGCCTGAGGGAAGATTAACAATCCTTGTCGTGCGCCCAAGCGGGTCTGACGTGAATTCGTCCGATCCCGATTATGGCTTCACCGCGCTCTTCTGGGCCAGTGCGCGTGGACACAAAAATGTGGTCAAATTCCTGCTGGCCCAACCCGACATCAAGCTCGATGCCGTCAACATTGATGGCGACACCGGCCAGCATTACTGATGCCCCGACCCCACTTTGCGCTTGTACGCGTGAGGTGTGGCAGAGTCACCAAGCGGGCCTGCACCATGCCACTGTAGCCCTTGGTCGCCTATGGTAATGTCGTCATTTGCTCCGACGCTGTGTCCGTTGCCTGTTCAGGGAGAGGCAGATGTTCTGGCCGAAATCAAAGCCACCGAAGCCGCGCGTGTTTTGCGATCGCCTGCCAACATATGGCGTGGCTGAGGTGGGGCGGATGTCAGAGGCGATGCGCACCGACGGCTTTGTCTTGATTCCCGGCGTGCTCACGATGGCCGAAGTGCAGGCGGCGCGGGACAAGATTGATGAGCTTGAGCCACGGCTGTGGGATTTCACGGGTTTGACAGACCATTACAAAAACGTGTTCAACCGCGACCCGTTCTGGCTGTCCTTCATCGACCGGCCCGGCGTGATTGACGTGGCCGAGGCCACACTCGGCGGCTAGTGTCACATCATCGGAGAAACCGCATGGCGCAGCCACCCCGGTCACCGTGGAGTCGGGTTGCACCTCGACTACCTGCCGATGGCGTGGCCCGAGCCGGGGATTCCGGATGCGGTCGACGTGCCGATGTTTCTCGGCACCGCCCACATCTATCTGAGTCCCCAACCCGCGGAGCTATGCCCGACGCACATCATTCCTGGGAGCCACCGGGCGGGGCGGAAACCGCAGCGGGGGGAACTGCATTGGAGTGGCCGGTTGCCGCAGCCCGTGTTGTGCAACGCCGGAGATGTCCTCTATTTCCGCAGCGACCTGTGGCACAGCGGCAGCGACAATACGACCGACGACCAGGTGCGTTACCTGTTGCAGGTCCACTACGGCCGCCGGGAAATGGCCCAGCACTTCGCTCCGTATCTGGAGTGGCGGTTCCACCCGGAGGTGCTGTCCGCCGGCACGCCGCGGCAACTGCGGCTGCTCGGGGACCATGAGCCGGGAGCGTACGATTGAACGCGTGCGGCGCAATCGAGAATCAGTTTCATTGCCGTCTGGCGTCACGGATTCTCCGTGGCCTCATGGGGAAAATCAACCAGATTGGCCACAAGGCCCACGAGCAGAGGCGAACCTCGCCGAACCGGCCCGCTCAGAGCTTTTGTTCCCTTCTGGAAGCCAGAGCGAGCTTCCGGACGAGCGCGTCAGGGATTGGCTGGCTCGGCGAGAAGGTGACGCCAGTCTTGGTGGACTTGAGCCCGGCTGCGGCAATGTCGTCGGCATGGGCCTGAATGGCGGCAGAAGCCAAATAGAGGCCGCACTGCTTGCTGAACGCTGCATACCCGGCGACGATCGATTTTCCAATCCTGAACCCCGGCATCTTATAGGCGATGACTTCTTCGGCGTCAGGCAGTGCGCCCGCGAGTTGAGCGCGCAACTGAACCAGTAGCGGGCGGAGGTTTTCAGGAGCCTCAGCGATGTAGGCGTCGTGATCAGCAAACATGGTCAGACCCACGCCTCCGTTGGCATGACATACAAGGCAAGCGTGCAGCAGGGGTGATCAGAATTTCGTCGGCAGCGGAAAATCGCGCACCGGACGGCTTGCGCCGTGCCGCTACATTTCTTGCTGCGGTCGCACCGACGACGCCACTACACATCCCGCCGCCAGGTCACGCTCTCCGGCCGGTCCTCCACAATCACCTTAAGGGCTTTGAGGCGGTCGCGGATCTTGTCGCTCATGCTCCAGTTCTTTGTGGTTCGCGCCTCGGCCCGCAGTTCGAGGATCAGCGACATCAGTTCGCCGGCGAACTGGTCGTCTGCGCCGGTCTTTTTCGGTGGCGGGGCGTTGAAGATGCCAAGCAGCGAGGAGAGTTCGCGAAACAGCGTCATCGCGGTGACGAATGCCGCCATCCCCGCCGGGCTGCCCTTGGCGGTTTCCAGCTTTTCGGCAGCCACGAGGCCGTTGATCGCCTTCCGCATTTCAAACAGCACGCCGATCGCGCCGCCGGTGTTGAAGTCATCGTCCATCGCATCCAGGAAGCGGTTGCGCAGTGCGGTGAGTTCCGTGAAGAACACCGCCGGATCGCCGCTCAGCTCGGTGGTTCCGCTGCGCAGTTGAGGCACGGCCAGTGTGAAATAGTCCCGCGTCGTGATCCTCTGAAACAGTTCAAACAGGCGGTAAAACCCTTCGAGGCTCTTGCCAGTCTCGGCAATGTTCTCGTCGTTGAAGTCAATCGGGCTGCGGTAGTGGGTCGCCAACAGGAAGAACCGCACCGTCTCCGGGGCATGCTTCAAAAACAGGTCCTTGACTGACGCCGCCCCCTTCGAGCCGGCGAGCTTGCCGGCCTCTTGGGCCTCTTTTTCGGCAAGCGCATCGGCCGGGCTGTCGCCGTGGCGGTCGTGCTGGCCACCGATCTTGCCGGCGGTCTTGCTGGACTGCATCAGGCCGTTGTGCAGCCAGTAGCGGGTGAACTTGTGGCCCGTGCAGCTTTCGGATTGTGCCAGTTCGTTTTCATGGTGCGGGAACATCAGGTCGAGCCCGCCGCCATGAATATCCAGCGTGGCCCCAATGTGCTTGAGGCTCATCGCCGAGCATTCGATATGCCAGCCCGGCCGGCCCTGTCCCCAGGGGCTGTCCCAGGCAGGCTCGTTGGGCTTGGAGCGCTTCCACAGGGCAAAGTCCGCCGGGCTCCGCTTGCGGTCGCTCGCCTCGACGCGCGTCCCCGCCATCATGTCCGCCACATTGCGGTGGCTCAGCGCTCCGTAGTCCTCATCCTTCGAGACATCGAAGTAGACGTCGCCCTCCAGCGGATACGCATACCCCTTGTCGATCAGCGTCTGAATCATCGACAGCATTTCGGGGATGTGCTCTGTCGCGTAGGGGAACAGGTCGACCGTATCGACACCCATCGTCTTGAGGTTGTCGAAGTAGTCCTGCGTCATCTCCCGCGCCAGGGCATTGACCGTCGTGCCCTTCTCAGCCGCCTTCACGATCAGCTTGTCATCCACATCCGTGATGTTGATGACAAACTTCACCTTGTAGCCGCTGTAGGTCAGGTAACGCTTGACGGTGTCAAAGATTACCGGCCCGACCATGTGCCCGATATGCGCTGGCTTGTAGACCGTCGGTCCGCACAGGTACATCCCCACCTGTCCGGGAACGACTGTCTGAAACTCTTCCTTCTGCCGGCTGAGGGTGCTGTAAACGCGAAGGGACATCGTAGGCTCTGTTGTGAAGATTGAACGTGGCTGCGAAATCTGAATTTCAAATTTCAGGTTTCAAATTTCACAGTAAAATGCTTTTATTCAGTGGTTGAAGAAATCTGGTGCATAGGCTTCTCGGCTTACTTGACGGCTCTCCGCAGCAGCACGATGGCATCGGCCGACATCGCCTCCTCCCGGCCGATCGGGCCGACGTGCTCGCCGGTTTTGGCCTTCATGTTGACGCAATCGAGCGGGAGTTGCACAAGTTCGGCCAGTCGTTGCCGGATCTGTAATTTGAAGGGTACGAGCTTGGGCCGCTGGGCGAAAATCGTGCAGTCGACGTTCACCAGGGTCCAGCCCAGTTCACGCACGCGCTCCAGCGAGCGGGCGAAGAGCAGTGATGAGTCGATGCCGGCGTAGGCTGGATCGGTGTCTGGGAAGGCATCGCCGATGTCACCCAACCCGGCCGCTCCCAGAACGGCATCCGTCAGGGCATGCAGGAGAATGTCAGCGTCGCTGTGTCCCAGCAGGCCCTTTTCGAACTCGATCCGCACGCCTCCGAGCCACAGCTCTCGTCCGGCGACGAGCCGATGGGTGTCGTGTCCCAGGCCAATGCGAAAATCCGGTACATCCATGAACGTGGCTCAGGTGAGCATCCGCCGTGTCTCACTCGGCGCGGACTCATAAAGAGTGATCTCCGCCGGGCGGCGGGAATTGCTGCGAATGATAGTCCGCGGCAAGGGAACTGACAACGGGAAGCATTTGCCGTTATGCCGTGTCGGCTGGCTCAATGTTGACGCATCTGGCACGGTGCCATCGCCTGCTGACACCCAACGACTTCATCTCATTGCGTGACTCAGGTGCATCTGTCGCGGATCCGTTCGCTGGGAAATCCGGTTCGGCATTACCGTATCTGTGTTTGCGGCGGTTCTGCCATCAATGAACTCGCTGCTACGATCCGGTCTATCGGCTGAAGGCGATGGCACGTTCGTCGTGTTGGAGTTTTTTTATGCTTCAATCTGGCGAATGACGGAGAGGGGGAGCTATAGTGAATGGGTTGACCTGCACTGAGCCGCAATTTTGGCGGGCTGGCGGTGACCATGTTGAATGGTTGTCCCATCTTTGCCGAACGTGCGGTCCTCCCTCAACGCCTGGGAGTTTTGATGGGAATCCCGCGCCGGGAACACTCTTCAAAACTCTTCCCGCCTTAATGTTCGAGACGAGAGGCTGAGTTTTATGCATCGCCTGCGACCCTCCCTGGTGTGCTTGTGTGCCGCATTTGTCTGCCAGATGAGTCTGCTGTCCCTGCGGGCGCAGGAGGCGGCCCCGGCCACAGCCGACCCGGCCGTACTCGCCAAGGTTGAAGCCACGGAGAAGGTGTTTGCAGAAGTTCAAATTCGAAAAGTGGCGGCAGAGAAGGTCGTCGCCGAAGCTCAGACGCGTCTAAAGGCGGCCGCCCAGCAGGTCGCCAAGGCCAAGGCCGACACGGCCAAGGCCACGGGCGAACTCGCCCCGATCGATAAAATGCTGGCGGAGAAGGTGGCCGTGGTCACCAAGGCCACCGAGGACGCCAAGCCGGTGGTGAAGGCTTATGCAGACGCCCAGGCCGCGGAAAAGGTCACCGTCGATGCGAAAGCCGCCGCCGACAAGCTCGTCGTGGACAGCGCGGCCATTGCCAAGGCGGTTGTTGATACAGCCGCTGCCGCCAAGTCCGCCGCGGAGAAAGCGCCTGGCCATCAGGCGATTGCCGAACTGAAGGCCCTCGCCGACAAAGTCACGGCAGCCACGGCTGTCGAGGCTCAGGCTGCGGTGACGAAGGCCGCCACCGCGGCGACGGCTGTGACCACCGCCGCCGCCGCCACGAAGGCCGCCAATGAAAAGCTGGTCGCCGCCCAAAAAGTAATCACCGATGCCCAGGCGGCCGCCACCGCGATTGAACCGATGGTCGCGGCGGCCAAGGCCAAGATTGCCGCCGCCACGGAAGTTGTGAAGCAGATGGAAGCCGCGCTGGCTGTCGTGCAGACGGAAGTCAACACGCACGCCACCGCCCTGGCGACCATCGACACCGAATCCACCACTGCCCTCAAAGCCCATGAGGAAGCTCTCGGCGGGGCGGGCAAACTGGTGTTGTTCTCCAAGCAGGTCGCACCGGTCTTCATCAAGCGATGTCTCGCCTGCCACAACGCCCAGACGGCCAAAGGCCGCTACAACATGGACTCGTATGTCGGGGTGATGAAAGGTGGCGAGCAGGGCGACACGCTGATTCCGAAAGACGTGGATACTTCCAATCTGATCGCCATGATTGAAGACGGCACCATGCCGAAGGATGCTGATCCGCTCACCAAGGACGAGATCGCTGCGGTGAAGCAGTGGGTGCTCAATGGAGCCCGTCTTGACGCCGGCCTGAAGCCCGAAGCGCAGTTGGTGACCATCGTCCCCAAACTGCCACAGCCGACCGCACCTGAAAGCTATCGCGTGCCAGTGCCGATCACTGCTGTCGCCTGGAGCCCGGACGGCAACACGCTGGCCTCGTCTGGCTATCACGAAGTGATCCTGTGGAACCCCAATGACGGGGCTCTGGTTCGCCGGATCACGAATGTCGCCGAACGGACGCACGACCTGAAGTTCAACGCCGATGGCACCCTGCTCGCCGTGGCTTCCGGAACACCCGGCCAGATGGGTGAAGTGAAGCTGTTCAACCCCGCCGACGGCTCGCTCGTCCGCGATCTGATGACGACCAACGATGCGGTGTTCGGCGTGGCGTTCAGCCCCGACGGCAAGAAACTGGCCACCTGCAGTGCCGACCGTTCGATTCGCATTTTCGATATGGCGACCTTCGCTCAGGAACGGCTGATTGAAGACCATGCCGACTGGGTGATGGACATCGCCTGGTCTCCCGATGGGGCCAAGCTCGCTTCTGCCAGCCGCGACAAGACATCCAAGGTATTCGACGCGAAAACGGGTGAGTCGCTGGTCACCTTCCCGGGCCACAGTGAAGTTGTCTATGGTGTTGCGTTCTCACCCGATGGAACGCAGGTGCTGACCAGCGGCCGCGACAACCGCGTCCGGGCGTGGAACCCCACGAACGCCGCCCAGGTGCGAGAAATCGGCGGCTTCGGCGGCGAAGTCTACCGCGTTGTTGTGACTCCCGACGGCCGCCTGTTCACCTGCAGCGCCGACAAAACCGCCCGCGAACACAAAGTCGCCGACGGTGCCGCTGTCCGGAGCTTCGCCGGTCACCAAGACTGGATCTACAGCGTCGCCTTCAACCCCGCCACCAAGCGGCTGGCCACGGGAAGCTGGGACGGCGAAGTCCGCGTTTGGAACGCCGAAGACGCCAAGGGGATGACAACCTTCGTGGCCGCCCCCGGCTTCAAAAGCCCCATGACTGCCGCCAAGTAGGGTGTGTGCAGCATCGCGAAACACACCACGGGCGTCTGGCCGCGTGGTGTGTTGCACGACTCCAAGCGACGCCCAACGTGAACGCATTCTACGTGACGAACGAAAGCACCGAAGATACGTTCGGTTACACCGACGACCTTCAAGAGGCAATCCAGATTGCGATTGATGTCGCGAGAACAGGGGCAGTCGGAGATCTCGTACTGGTAGAATCGCGCGCAGGGAAAGGGGTCAAGCAGTTCGTGCTGACTTCTGAAGGCGTCGTGGACGAAAAAGATGTCGGTCAAACCGTGAGAGTCGACTTGGCATGTCCCGGTCTTTACCCCCCTTGATTCGGCGTGCGGCGATCGCATTTGCGGCGGTCTACCCCTTCGAAGTCGCCATTCTGCTAACCCTTCGGTTTACAACATCCCTGGTGGGATCTGAAAACTGGCCGGAGTTGGTGTACGGTCCTGCCATTACAAACGTCTGTGTGTTGCTGATGATGTCGGGCGCGGTCTGGTTGGGAGATTGGCCGTGGCCCGAAGAGTGCCGCCCAAATTGATGTCGACAGACTACGATGGTGTGTTGCGCTCCACACACCCTACGGAGAATTCGATGACCATTCGCAAATTGTTCGTCGGCTTCTGCCTCGCGATCTCTGTCTGCTGTGCCGCCAGCGCCCAGACCGACAACTCCTATCCGATGCTGATGAGCCTCAAGCCGGTGGCGGTTCAGATCGGGCAGACGACCGAAGTCGAACTGAGCGCGCGGTACAACCTGGATGGCGCGTCCAAAGTGCTGGTCGTGGGTGAGGGGCTGACGGCGGAGGTGGTGCCACAGGAGGACAAAAAGCCTGACGAGAAAACACCGGACGGGAAGAAGTCCAAGCGGCCGTCCAAGGCAAAGATCAAGCTGAAGTTCACGGTCGCCGCCGAAGCGACACCCGGTGTTCGTGACTTTCGTGTCTGGACACCGCAGGGGGTGAGCACGGTCGGCCAGGTGGTGCTGACGCGCGACCCGATCGTGGCCGAGGCGGCTGACAACGACACTGCCGCAAAGGCCCAGGCCATCACCCTGCCGGCCGCAGTCTGCGGCGTGATCGAAAAGCCCGAGGATTTGGACTTCTACAAGTTCACGGCTCAGGCGGGGCAGACGCTGACGTTCCACGTCTGGTCGCAACGGTTGGAAAACCGGCTGCACGACATGCAGATTCGTGTCGACCCGCTGATCACCATTCGCAATTCCGCCGGCAGCACACTGGCCACCTCCGACAATGTGTACGCGGGCGACCCGCTGCTGGCCTACAAATTCGAGCAGGCGGGCGAATATCAACTCGAGGTCCGGGATGTCCGCTACCAGGGAAACATCGAGTGGGTCTACTGTGTCGAGATTGATGACCACCCATTCGTGACTCAGGCGCATCCGCTGGCGGTTGTGCCCGGTGTCGAAACAAAACTGACGCTCGTGGGGCACAACCTGCCGGCCGACCCGACACTGGCTGTCACCCTGCCCGCCGACACGAAACCCGGCCTCAGGTGGGTGTCGTTCCCTGTTGGCGGCAAACCGGCGAACTCGTTCGCTCTGTTCGTCACCCCCGCACCGGTGGCGCTTGAAGCCGCGGGCGAGAACAATTCACTGGCCAAAGCTCAGGCCGTGCCCGAACTGTCAACGATTGCTGGTGTGATCGAAGCCCCCGCCGATATTGATGTCTATTCCTTTCAGGCCAAGGCTGGAGAACTGCTCTCGTTTGATGTCCAGGCCCGCCGTGGCTGGTCGCAGATCGATCCGATCCTGCGGATCTTTCACGACAATGGCAGCGTGCTCGCGGAGATCGACGACCTGAACTTCAACCGCATCAACTCGCTCGACGCGTGGCTCGAAAACTGGGCGGCACCGGCCGACGGCAAGTACTACCTGGAGATTCGAGACCTGCACCTGCGGGGCGGGCCGGGGTTCACCTATGCCATTCAGATGAGCCGGAGCCAGCCCTATTTTGAACTGGTGCTGGACACCGACAAGACGCTGCTTGCTCCGGGGACCAGTTCGCCCTTTTATGTGCGCGTTTTGCGGAAGTGTGGTTTCGCCGGCGATGTGGCCCTGGCGGTTGACGGACTGCCGCCGGGCATCACCGCGACCAACGGCCGCATCCTGGCAAACGGGATCGATGGGTGCATCATTCTCACAGCCGATGCAAACGCCCCACCGGGAGCCACGAATCTGCGTGTGACGGGTACGGCCATGCATCCGCAGAAGGACGGATCGTCGCTGGCGATCACCGCGACAGCAGTGCCGTTGCAGGAAGTCTATTCTCCCGGTGGAGGCCGGGCTCACTTTCCGGTCGAGATTCATACTGTGTCCGTTGCCGACCCGATGGACATTCGCGCGGTGAAGCTGAGCACCACTGAAATTTCGGTCAAACCCGGAGAGACGCAAAAGATTGAAGTCGAAGTGGAACGTGCCCCCGGCTTCATCGGAAACGTCACGCTGGATGTCTTGTTTCAGCATCTTGAACAGCCCTACGGCAACAGCCTGCCCAAGGGCGTGGCGATGGACGTGGGCAACAGCAAGACGCTGCTGACGGGAGCCGAAACCAAGGGATACATCACCCTGAAGGCTGCTCCTGACGCGGCCCCGGTGGAGAAACAGTTGATCCCCGTCATGGCCCATGTGTCGGTCAACTTCGTGATGAAGATGACCTA
Organism: Planctomycetaceae bacterium; assembly: GCA_021732845.1. GTDB lineage: Bacteria > Planctomycetota > Planctomycetia > Planctomycetales > Planctomycetaceae > JAKFUF01. Next base: position 9,542 of record JAKFUF010000008.1, read on the forward strand.
TTGCGGCGCTCCCGTGTGGGTCACTGTGCCCAAGAAACCGTAGAGTCTGTCTCGCATTTGGGATCACTCTCTCCAGAGCCGATGAATCAGCGCGTTCTTGGCGACATTCCAGACGCAGACGCCGCCGTCAGCGCCTCCGGAGGCCAGCGACCGGCCGTCTGGAGAGAATTCGAGACAGCACACGCAGCCGGAATGGCCCTCTCTCAAGACACCTAACTGTTCGGACCAAAGATCCCACAGGGCGATTGTCCGGCTGTAGCTGCCCAGCGCGACCGTTCGACCGTCCGGCGAAACTGCCATGGAGGCAATTCCATCTTTGTGGGAGTTGAGCTGGAGTTCCTGGAGGATTGTCCCAGTGGCTGAATCAGCAACAGTGAGCGACCCAGACTGATTGGCAAAAACAACGGTCGGCGCGGTGGGATGCTGTTCATCACTGCCTTCGCTGGAGGAACGATTGGCGAAGGCCGACACAACTTGTGCAGCGTGAGCATCCCATTCGCGAAGGATTTTCCCGTTGTGTCCGTTCAACAGCACTACACGGTGAGAATTGCCGCTGACCAACAGCAGCGATCCATCGGGTGACAGGTCCAGGGAAGTGATCCCGAACGGCCAGTCAATGTGGACCTGAGTGGGATTAGCCGCATCGCCAAGCCACAAGCGATTGTCCTCGGTGAAAATGGCGGTCCGGCCATTGGCGGCGGCGGCAATCTGCCGCACGCGGAGCCTGCCGTGAAACTGCCAGGCCACGCGGTCATCGCGCAGCGCATTGGCCCAGAACTCACCATCATGACCGCCCACGAGGAGTCCGTTTTGGTGCCAGGCCACCGAGCTGGCCCGGCGGACGGGCAACCCGGACGCCTGGGGCGATGGCCCGCGAAGATCGTGCTGGACGAGATTGGCAGGCCCCGCGATGGTGGAATCGTGCATCACGACCAACTCAGTGCCCGTGGGTGACCACGCAATACCATAAACGGGCGGATGGGCTGATGCGCTCCATGGCTGTGAAGCCCCTTCTGGCCGTGGCTCGCCTTTTGGGGCCTCGGGCGTCCAACCGAAGACGGCGATACCGATAAGCCCCATTCCAAGACACGGTACGATGGCGAAGTGACGCATGAAAGCTCCGATAAACGTAAAGCGACAGCCACGCGCGCACAAAGAGACATTTTGTCTTTAATGCGGCTGGAAGTTGTTGCCTGAAAATGCTTCGTGACCAGCGAGCCACCAGACAATTCGTCTCTATGACGTGTTTCTTGTCGCAGAAATTCGCAAAAAATGCTGAGAAGGCGGAAATTCCTCGACTTTTCTAGATTCCGACGGGCTACCGGCAGCGCTCGGACGCAGATATTGACGCTACGGCGCGCACACTGGAGCCCAGAACGACAACTGGCCACAGTTGGCGCGCGGCGAACCGTCAATTCTGGGGAATTTCATGTTTCGCCTCGGCAGCCAAGGGTGACATCATGCTTCGCGTCACGCGCCAAAGCCTGCAGCGCCGCAGCTTCAAGGTCGCATCGCGGATTTGGATCTGCGTCGGGTTGCAGTCGACGAATGCGACCTCAACCGATCCGCGCAGGGTGTTGAGTTCCAATAATTCATCCAACTGCTGAGCGTCGAGTGGATGCGGAAAGCTGACCCGATATTCTGCCCCCAATGGCCAGAACGGGATCGACCCCATGCGCCCACCATGCTTCGTCACCGCGTTCGCCACGCGACGGTTCTTGGCCTCCACAACAAGATAGTCGAGCGTCAGCGCGCAAACGCCAAGCGCGAGACACACACCAGCCACTCTAATGAGGAGTCGCACGCAGCGCTCCTTTGCTACCTCGGCTGCGGCCCATGTTTCAGTGACACCGATGCCGGGCGTTTCGATGACAGGAAGTTAGACTCACAAGCACGACAGTTCTTACATAGACGAATTGTCTTTTTCTGGGAAGCCTTGGCTCGCACTCTCGATCTGGAATTCTGTTTGCACTCGGCATGGACGTTGCTGCTTTGCCCCCGCCTTCACCTACGGGAATCTCCAGATTGGAAACAGCCGTAAGCGCGTCGAGGCTTCGCCAGATGGGCAGCCTGAATCTGTAAGTTCCACGGGAGTTGCAGATTGCGCAGGCTGTCGCTAGCGTTAGCCGGATTGAAATTCTTCCGCCGGTAGTGAAGCAGGGCTGCAGGACATGAGGTCCGCGCCGTACGCCATGAGATCACGGGCACTTCGCGCAGCATTATGTTTGATGTCATCAGCCAGTTCGTGCATCGCCAATGGAAACTGATCCTCATTGCGTGGGTGGCGCTGACGGTCCTCGCAGTCTTCGCCGACAAAGGGATGATTCCCGGGGTTCCGGTATTTAAGGATGTGGCTGAAGACGGCGAATTTGCATACCTGCCACCAGGAATGCAAAGCCTCGAAGCGGAGAGCCTGTTGATCCAGGGTTTTCAAACCCGCACGGATGGGACCGACGCCGAGCCACTGCGAAGCAGCGTCGTCGTCGTCATCCGGCGCGTCAGCAGCAAGCTCGTCGAGAAGGATTTTGACTTCATCCGGAACATTTTGGTTCCCGAACTCGAAAAGATCCGCACCAACGAGAAGCTGTTCAGCGCCCGCTCAGGCAAACGCAATGAGGACAAAACCTCGCTCATCGCGGACATCCGCTCGTTCTCCGACTCCGGGGTCGGCAAGCTGCTGATCAGCGAAGACGGAAAAGCGTCGCTGGTCGTGCTGGATCTCAAGTCCGAGTTCATGGAGTGGCGCAACAAGCCCCTTCTCGACGCCATTGAAGAACTGGTCCACATCGAGAGGGGCACCCTCAAAAAGAAAAAACTGATCCCACCCGGCCTCGATTTGAAGTTGAGCGGCACGGCGACGGTCGGCCGCGACATGCTGATCGCGGGACAGGAGAGCGCCAGCTCCACCGAGCTGTGGACGGTGGCCCTCGTCGTGCTGCTGTTGCTCATGGTGTACCGCGGCGCGATCATCGTCGCGCTGATCCCCCTGGTGACGGTTTTCGCCTCCCGCCAGATCGCCATCGTGGTGATCACCCTGATGACGCAGATCCCCTTTCCCGGCGGCCATTATCGGGTGTTTCTGGGACTGCAGACATACATCACCGTCATCGTGTACGGAGCCGGTGTGGACTACTGCATGTTCCTCATCGCCCGGTACAAGGAAGAACTCGATGCTGGCGTGGAAATGCGAACAGCCGTGGCTCACTCGCTGAAACGCGTGGGGCACGCCATCACCGCCAGCGCGGCGACTGTCATCTTTGGCATCGGGATGATGTACTTCGCCCAGTTCGGCAAGTTTCGCGAAGCCGGGCTGACCATCGCCCTGAGCCTCATCATCGCCCTGCTGGCCGCGTTGACCTTCACGCCCGCACTGCTGTCCCTTGCCGGGCGGCTGGCGTTCTGGCCGCATGGCCTGTCGGAGTTCATACCGGGCTTCACCAAGAATGCCGGCACCAGCCTCATCGGCCGACTGATCCCCCACGACCGGGTGCATCAGTTCTGGGAGAAACTTGGTTACTGGCTGGTGGCCCGCCCGGGCACCATCCTGCTGACCTGCACGCTTTCCATGGTCCCGTTTGGGATCGTTGGGCTGTTGTTTCACAGCCATTTGAGCTACGGGCTGCTGACCGAGTTGCCACGGGACAAGCAGAGCGTTGTTGGTGCCGAAGCCGTCCAGCAGCATTTTCCACCGGGCTATGCGGCTCCGGTCACCGTCCTGCTCAAGAACTCGAATTTCGATTTCCGCGACGACACCAGCGATGGCCGGACGGCGGTGCGGGAGGCGATCGACAAACTGATGCAGAAGAAGGACCAACTGGGGGTGTCGGAAATCCGCAACATCAACCAGCCGCTGGGACAGTTGCACGATCTGAAGCTCAGCGGACTTGCCGAACGGGTCGCCGCGCGGAACCGAGCCAAGGAGTATTTCGTCACCCAGAACGAACGCCTGAATGGCTCCGTGATTCGCCTGGAGATCATTTTCAATTCGGACCCATTCTCCCGCCAGAGCATTGCCCTGCTGACCACGCTCGAAGACGCGATCCGGGAGGCCCTGCCGGAGGAAGTCCGGTCAGGCACCGCGGTGTACTTCGTCGGCCCCACAGCCAGCATTCGCGATCTGAAGATTGTCACCGATCGCGACCAGGTGGTGATCGACATTCTGGTGCTGGCGGCCGTGTTCGCCATTCTGGTGCTGCTGCTGAAGAAGGTGGCCATTTCCCTGTACCTGATCGTCACGGTGTTCTTCAGTTATTTCGTGACCCTCGGCATCACCATCACGGCCTTTTACTGGCTCGACCCCGCCGGCTTCGCGGGGTTGGACTGGAAGGTGCCGATGTTTCTGTTCACGATCCTCATTGCCGTCGGCGAGGACTACAACATTTTCCTAATGACACGGATCGACGAAGAACAGCATCGTCACGGCGCGATCGAGGGGATCCGGCTGGCTCTGCTCCACACGGGGGGGATCATCTCCAGTTGCGGCATCATCATGGCAGGAACGTTCTGCTCCCTCGTGATTGCCGGACGGCTGGTGGGGATGCAGCAGTTGGGGTTCGCCCTGGCGACCGGCGTGCTGCTGGACACGTTTCTCGTCCGTCCGATTCTGGTGCCGACATACCTGATCCTGCTGAACAATGGGACGTTTGGCAAAGCCAGCCGCCTGCTGGGCTCATTCCGGGCCTCCGACCCGCTGGGTTGGACGGAGGAGCCGTAGCCCGGTTTGCGGAATTGACAAGAATCGCCGGCTGAATTAGACGTAGTTAAGCCTGCCTGAATCCAAGACACCTGTCGCGGATCGATCCGCTGTCGGTGTCTTGGATTCATGTTGTGTCAGTCTGCATGAATCCAACACACCTGTCGCGGATCGCTTCGCTGGCGCTTGCTTTCGATCCGCTGTCGGTGTCTTGGATTCATGTTGTGTCAGTGTGCAGCCGGGGTCCTTCGACAATCATTTCTGTTCACCAATGGATGAATGCACTGTGGGCATTGCATGAGAAAGCCTGAAGAGCCGCCCGATCAGGAAATCCTGGCGGACTGCGAGGCCGTCCTGGGGTACCAGTTCAACGACCGTTCGCTGCTGCAGATGTGCCTGACGCATGCCTCCGGGGCGAACCACCGGCTGGCCTCCAATGAACGGCTCGAGTTCCTCGGTGACGCGGTGTTGGGATTGCTCGTCTGCGAGCTGTTGTTTCACCGCTTCCCCGAAGAACCCGAGGGCGAACTGACCCGGATCAAATCGATCGTCGTCAGCCGTTGTGTCTGCGCCAAAATCAGCCAGACGCTGGGACTGACCCGCTTTCTGCGGTTGGGCAAGGGGCTCAGTTCCAATGACACAGTGCCCCAGTCCGTCGCCGCAGCGGTCTTTGAGGCCCTGACGGCGGGCATCTATCTCGACGGCGGACTCGAAGCCGCACGCTCATTGATCAACCGCTTCGTCCTGCCAGAAGTGGAAGTGGCCTGTGGGGTCGAGAACGGGCGAAACTTCAAAAGTCTCCTGCAGCAGATCGCGCAAAAATCGTTGGGAGCCACGCCCATCTATGCGCTGCTGGATGAGAAAGGCCCGGATCACTCCAAGTGCTTCAAGATCGCGGCCAAGATCGGTCCCGATTGCTATCCCGCCGCCTGGGGCAACAACAAGAAGGCCGCCGAACAGCGGGCCGCCCACAACGCCCTGCATACGCTGGAAGGCAAGCCGATCCCTTATTATGAGGGCGACCCGGTCAGCTCGGAATGACGCACAATTCCACGCCCGCCGTGTCACAAAAGGAAGGAGCCACAGATTGAACACAGGGAAACACGGATTTTGCGCGACGATGACCTTCCGCAAAATCCGTGTTCCATCCGTGTTCCATCGGCGGGCTGAATCCAAATCGACCACGGAGTCGTTCTCGATTCACCCTCTCCGCGAGATCATGCCGGTCGTACCGAAAACTCGCCTCCCTCGGCATCGACGATGATCTTGGTGCCTTCCGGAACATGACCTGCGAGAATTTCGTTGGCCAGTTCATTTTGCAGCCGCTGCTGAATCACGCGCTTCAGTGGGCGCGCTCCGTACACCGGGTCGTAGCCCTCTTCGGCAATCTGATCCCGCGCTGCCTTGGTGACTTCCAGGTCGTACTTGTTCTCCTGCATTTGCTGTTGGAGCTTGTGCAGTTGCAGGTCGACAATCTTGTGGATCTCCTCGCGTCCCAAGGGATGGAAGATGATCGTTTCATCGACGCGGTTCAGGAACTCCGGCAGGAAGTGGTGCCGCAGGGCCTCGGTCACGCTCTCCCGGATCTCCTCTTCGTCGGCTTTGCCCGCCATCTCCATGATGGCCTGGCTGCCGATGTTCGAGGTCATCACCACGATGGTGTTGCTGAAATTGACGGTCCGGCCCTGGCTGTCGGTCAGCCGCCCGTCATCGAGCAGTTGCAGCAGTATGTTGAACACATCGCGATGAGCCTTTTCGATCTCGTCCAGCAACAGGACGCAGTAAGGCTGGCGGCGCACGGCCTCCGTGAGCCTCCCGCCCTCTTCATAGCCCACATACCCGGGGGGCGCGCCGATCAGCCGGGCCACCGAGTGCCGTTCCATGAACTCGCTCATGTCGATGCGGATCATGTTCCGCTCGTCATCGAACAGGAATTCGGCGAGTGCCTTGCACAGCTCCGTCTTCCCGACGCCGGTGGGGCCGAGAAAAATGAACGAGCCGATCGGCCGGTTGCGGTCACCCAGCCCGGAACGCGAGCGGCGCACCGCATTGGCCACCGCCTCGACCGCCTCCCGCTGATTGATCATCCGCTGATGGATCACATCCTCCATCACCAGCAGCTTCGCCCGTTCGCCCTGCAGCATCCGGGCCACGGGGATGCCAGTCCAGGTGCTCACGACCTTGGCGATGTCTTCGGCCGTGACCTCCTCGCGCAGCATCTGCTGGCCGCTGGTGCTGATCTCCTTGAACCGCTGCTCGAGTTCTTTCAGTTTCTTCTCGGCCGTCTTGATGTTTTGTTCGGCCTTGTGGGCCAGAATGTAGTCCTCGTTGGCGTTCGTCCGCTGGGCGCGGGCAAACGCCTGGTCATACTCGGTCCGTAGTGTCTCCAGTTCCTGCTGCACCGGCTGCAGGTTGGAGAGCACCGCCTTCTCCGATTCCCAGCGGGCCTTGAGCTGCTTGACCACATCCTCGCGGTCGGCGATCTGCCGCCGCAGAGACTGCAGCCGCTCACGGCTGTCGGCGCTGGATTCCGTGGAAAGCGCCGCGGCCTCGATCTGCATGCGGGTCAGATTCCGCGTGGCTTCATCAATCTCGACCGGCATCGAGTCGATTTCCATCTTCAGCCGGCTGCCCGCCTCATCGACCAGGTCGATCGCCTTGTCGGGCAGGAAGCGGTCGCTGATGTAGCGGTCCGACAGCGTGGCCGCGGCAATCAACGCGTCGTCGGTGATCTTCACGCCATGATGCTTCGCGTACCGCTCCTTCAGTCCGCGCAGGATCGAGATCGTGTCTTCCACGCTTGGCTCCTGAACGATCACCGGCTGGAACCGCCGCTCCAGCGCGGGATCCTTTTCGATGTGCTTGCGGTACTCATCAAGCGTGGTGGCTCCGACGCAGTGGAGTTCGCCGCGGGCCAGCGCGGGCTTCAGCAGGTTGGAGGCATCCATCGCGCCCTCGGCATTGCCGGCACCAACGACGGTGTGCAGCTCGTCGATGAACAGGATCACCTGGCCATTCGCATCCTGCACTTCCTTCAGGACAGCCTTGAGCCGGTCTTCAAATTCACCGCGGTACTTCGCCCCGGCGACAAGCGCGCCCATGTCGAGGGCGATGACCGTCTTGTCGCGGAGGTTGGTGGGCACATCGCCCAGCACGATGCGGTGGGCGATCCCTTCCACGATGGCGGTCTTGCCGACGCCCGCATCGCCAATCAGCACGGGGTTGTTTTTGCGGCGGCGGGAAAGCACCTGGATCACGCGGCGAATTTCCGTGTCGCGGCCGATCACCGGGTCGATTTTGCCCTGCCGCGCCAGATCGACCAGATCTTTACCATATTTTTGCAGTGCCTGGTATTTCTCTTCGGGGTTCTGGTCGGTCACCTGCTGTGAGCCACGCACGGTTTTGAGGGCGGACAGGATGTCGTTGGTTTTGACACCGTTCAACTCCAGCAGGCGCTTCGCGGCATCGTTCACCTCGCTGAGCGCCAGCAGCAGGTGCTCGGTGGAGATGAACTGGTCCTTCATCTGCTGAGCCACGTCCCAGGACTTGTCGAGGACCTGAGATGTGATCCCCGAGACACCGACCTCGCCGCTGCCGCCGGAGACCTTCGGCAACCGGTTCACTTCGCCGTCAACCATCGACCGAAGCTGCTTGAGGTTCGCGCCGATCTTCTGCACCAGTGGCGAGACGATCCCCTGCTCCTCTTCCAGCAAGGCGGAGAGCAGGTGCAGTGGCTGCAACTGCTGCTGCGACTTGTCACGGGCGACGGAGAGCGCCCGTTGGATTGCTTCCTGGGCTTTGACGGTGAGCTTATCCTGTCGAAAGGCCATGATTGGATTTCCTCCTATGATCTGGCAGTCGGCGCGAGGGGCGACGGGGTTGCCGTATTAAAAAGCAGCATCACTTGATGAACTTCAACGCAAACAGATCCGCATCACGAATCTCGAACCGCAGACGGACGACTTTGCCAGCCAGCGCAGCGACGCTGCTGCCGTTCTTCCAGCGAACCGTCCGGTCGACCTCATTGCCGATGACCTCAACACAATCCGCCGCCGCGAACCCGGGAATGGGCTGCCCAGCCTCATCCTGAATTTCCACACGAATCGCACCGACGGCCGACGTTGAAAAGTTCAGCGACAGATGGTCGCCCGTGAACGTCAATGGCTTGGTGAGCAGTTCTCCTCCGGCATAGTCGGCCCGGGCCGAAACGAACCCGTCGAGCCGCAGCGAGTACCGATGCAGGTGCGCGGTTGGCTGGGCGTAGTCTTGGTTGGCATAGACTGACATTTCGGCGGGGCTGGTTTGAAGCAGGCCGAGCGCTGGGTAGTTCGTCCGCGAGACCCAGTTCTTGGCTCCAATCCCTGGCCGGATGAAGGAGCTGAGAAACGTTCGGTCGTAGACATTGCCGCCGCGAGTGACCATCAGCACCGCGTCGGAGAGATCCTTGTGATAGCCCGGGGCGACCTTCAGGGCCGCCGCCTCCTCATCGCTGATCGCCTGCCGACCCGGGACAAACCGGGCGGCGATGGCCACGTAGAGGTGTGGAGCGCGGAAGTAGGGATGCGTCTGGTTCGTGTACAGTTCTTCCAGGGGCGATGGTTTGCCGTCCGTCATGTAGTCCATCAGCACCGGTTCGCTCCAATGCGTGAAGTCGGCGCTCTCGCAACGGGCGATGCGGCGGACGCCATTCCAGACGCGGAAGTAGCAGACGTATTTCTGCTCTGACTCTGACCAGAACGCCAGATTCTGCGAGTCGAACATATGAATAAACTTGAACGGCGCCTGGCGGGGCACCACGGGCTCACTTTGCAGTTTTTGCCATTTCAGACCATCGGGAGAGACGAAGGCGACGAGCCCACTTGTATCCAAACCGCACAGGGCCTTGTACCGCTGATGCGCCGGGCAGCCGGGCCGCGTGTCGATGAACGGCGAAAAATTGTGCGAGTACGGCGGGTCGCCGGCCAAGACGATGTTGTTTTCCGTGGAGCCACGGGATTCAAACAATCCCAGCTTCGGCTTGGTCCAATGGATTCCATCCTCGGACTCCGCGACACAAGTGACCTCGTTCGCGGTGCCGTCGCGGCCGGTGACCGGGAGACCCCGGTAGTAAGCCCGAAATCGCCCCCCATCCTGAATCATTGTGCAATAGCCGGAGTGGATCCCCTCCCAGGGGGCGTCGAACTTCAGCACTTCTCCTTCATCCCGTGGCTCATGCAGGTGCAGCCGCGCCGCGGACAGCTTCTCGATCAAATGCGAATCGACAAACAGCTCCCGCCGGCCGCCCAGTTCGATGGGCGGTTCGGCAGCATGCGCCTCGCCGCCAGCCATGAGGATGCACAGACATGCCAGGCAATGTCTGAAGTTCGGGGATCGATGGGCCATCATGAATTTCTCGAATTAATTGTCACTTTCCGCCGCCAAATTGGCAGAGATGGTGTTCAATCTTCTGGGCTTGCTCTAGAGCAAGCAAATCTCGCTCCTTCACCCCAATTCTTCACGATTCACTTGCCAATGGCGTCCTGAAGCTCCTCGTGCTTGCCCTGTTGAATGGGGCCGTGATAGTGTTCGGAGATGGCCAGACGCAGTGTACCTGTCCAAACTCAGCCCCCTTGTTGGAGTAGCGATGTCATCGCTGATTGGCCGTTCCCTGGCACGTCGGTCTGCGGGCTCTGCATTGGCACTGATGACGCTGTGTCTCGTGGCGGCGTCTTTGAGCCATTCACCAATCCTACGCGCGGGCACCGAGCAACCCAAGGGCGCGAGTGGCAGCCGGGCGGCACTCGTCGAGTCGCTGGAGCCATTCAACGGTCTCGTGGGAGGCTGGCGGGGAGTGGGTCAGCCAAAACGAAACTCGGCCAAAGATTCCTGGTCGGAAACGGCGAACTGGGTGTGGGACTTAAAGGGCGATCATGTCGCCCTGAATTATGCCGTGAACAGGGGGCGGCTCATGACCTCCGCCGCGCTGACCTATAACCCAGCGGACAAGCGTTATGTCTTCGACGCCGTGCTGCCCGACAAATCCACGCGCAAGTATTTGGGGAGGCGGGAAGGGACAAAGCTGACGCTGGAATCGCCGAAGGATGCCGCAGGCCAGATCCACCAGGTGGTGATCACCCAGTTGAATGAAAAGCGGACCCTGGTGTTGTTCCAATCCCGGCTGGCCGAACAGTCGCAATTTCAGCGGGTGGCGGAAGTGGGTTATACCCGCGAGGGGACCACGCTGGCGGTTGAAGGTGCGGGCGAGCCCGAATGCATCGTCACCGGCGGCAAAGGCACCTCCAGCACAGTTTACAAGGGCAAGACCTACTACTTCTGCTGCACCGGCTGCCGTGATGCCTTTAACGATGACCCTGAAGGGATCATTGCCGAGGCAGAGCAGAAAGCCGCCAAAAAGAAGCAGAAGTAACGGTCCAATTCATTCGCGATGATTCATGCGTCGGTGAACGGACCCGCGTTCCGCGCGGCGAGCGTTTCACGCACCTTCACCCCGCCGATTTCCTGGGGAGACCGCCTGCTGGCGACTGCCAGAGCTGCCGCGACGCCTGCCGCCTCGCCAAGGGCCATGGCGGTGGCCGTCACGCGTGTTGAGGCATGTGCCCCGCGCGTGGCTGAATGACAGCGGCCGGCGACCAGCAGGTTTTCGATCTTTTGCGGCAGCAGCGACCGATAGGGAATTTCGTACGGATCCGGCTGGTGCTTCTCCGGCTGAAAATTGTTGGCGCTGCCGACGGTCGTCTGATTGGGATGCAAATCCAGATACCAGCAGCCGGTGGCAACCGCATCGTCGAACCGTCGCGCCTGCATGAGGTCGTCCTCCCGCAGCACGTGCTGTCCGATCAGACGGCGTGATTCGCGGACGCCGATCCAAGGGTAGGCTTCGAGAAAATAGGCCTGCTCAAAGCCGGGAACCTCGCGTTTCCACGCACGAAACATCGCATGCGCATCGGCGCGGCCCTGCATTTCGGCACGGGTCAAATCCGCGGCGCTGGTCGGATTCGCCGGCACCCGCACGCCATGCACGTAGACTTCGCCTGCCCCAAAGAGAAACATCACGCCCGGGCCATAATAATGCGGAAGTTCGCCCCGCTGCTGGGCGGCCTGGAGCGCTGACCGGCAGTTTTGGCTCAACAGCGGGGAGTTTTTCACCTGTCCAATGCGGAAATGCAGGGTCAATGGCTGCACCTCGGCGTTTTGCTCAAACGGCGCGCCCGACCATGCCGCCACGTCGCCGTCGCCCGTGCAGTCAATGACGACCTGCGGCCGGATGCGAACCAGACCATCCTTGTTGGCGACCTGCACAGACTCGATCCGTTGACCCTGCGTCTCGACGCCGCAGACCATGGAATTGAACAGCACGTCCAACCGGTCCTGCTGCTCGCGCAGCAGCCCGTCGAGCAGCAGCTTGAACTCGAAAGTGTTGGGGATTGTCGGGTTGTGTTTGTCGACAGACTTTGCATCGGGGGCGCAGACTCCGGACTTGGAGAGCAGTTCGAGGGCGATGCCACGCACCACGATCCGGCGGTCGCGAATGTTGGCAATGCCATCGAAATACGGCAGCCCGACACACGTGATAATGCCACCCGCGAAGGGGGCCTTCTCGATCAACAGTGTGTTCGCGCCCGAACGGGCCGCCGCAAGTGCTGCCGCAGTGCCGGCACATCCAGAGCCACAAACCAGAACATCGGCGGTGAGGTCTGGGCGGTGGGAAGCCGATTGGCCAGCTTCAGCAGCGGTGGAAGAGCCCAGAGAGACGCCAGCGGCGGCAGCAGTGGCGGTCTGCAGGAAGCGACGCCGGTTTTCCCCTGGAGAAGTCATGATGGCCGTAGAGGATGAGCGTCGGGCATCATGGACCAACAATCGTCCCACAGGGAACGACGCCTATTCTTCCTTGAGGCGGATGTCGTCCAGCATCGACCGGCGCGGGGTGGGATCGGCCGTGGGGTATCCATGCCGATCCTGGTGGAGATCTTCCGGAACCACGATCGGGAATTCCATGCTCACATCGCCCGCATGATGATGGGCGGCCAGCGGCGGTGCATCGTCCTCGTCAACGCAAACCGTGACTTTGGGGTGTCCGTTGGCGACCGCCGCTGCCTTGGGCTTCTGCGAGCCAGCTTCGTCTCGAAAGACAAAAAACACGTCACCAATGCCGACTTCGTCACCCGGGGCCAATTCCCGCTCGGTGACGCGCTCGCCATTGACGCGAACGCCGTTCATGCTCCCCAGATCTCGGATGAGATAACGGTCGTTGACCCGCGCCAGGCAACAGTGCTTGCGTGAAACTTTGGTGCTGTTTTGCAGCACCGCATCACAATCGGGCTGCCGGCCGACCAGAATGATCGGTTTCGACAGCACAATGGGCGGCCCCCCAGCGACGGGGATCAGGCGCGCGGCCATGTCCAGGCTCCGCAAGTAATGCGCGGCTCACAGTCCCTTGGAATCAACAATCATCCATTCGACAGTCCGTTTGCAGTATGACCAGACACTGAACACTTGCCAACAGCAAATTTCAAGACATTCATGACCGAGAACCGGCCTAGATCTGAAATCCGCCCCGGCAACCGCCAAAATCGGCCCATTCGGCAACACTCTTCAGCGTCACGTCTTTAGTGCTTCTCGGCATGTGTTGTTGCACCGCCGCCTGTGGGAGTCGGCGACGACGCTTTGAAAGCCGTCCAAGTCCAGAACCCGACGGCCAGCATCACTAATAATGAGTAGAGGAAGAATGAAACCAGCAGTTTGCCAATGACCGTGACCGCTTCGCCATCGTCATTGCCGAACTGCTGGACCTCACGTTTGTCGAAATCCGGCTCGTGATAGGCGGGGACTTCGCCATCGCCCGGCACATGCGAGATCGGCGAGTGCCCGGACTCGGGCAGGTGAACTGCGGTCACAGATCGGTCTCCTGTACAAACAATCGTCAGTCGCCTCGCATTGTGCCCAATTTTCGCCGGGATGTCGAGGTATCGTCGATTTAGAAATCGATGGGCGCGAGATTTCTGGCTGGAACTCAATGACTTGCTCATTTTAACCATTCCAACCGGTCTCGAAGCTTGTCAGAAACCTCAACTGGCAAGGAAGTTCAAATTTCGTGTTGAGGCTTGAACTCAAGCCGGACTTTGCCGGCTTCGGCAATCGGCCGGTCGGGGATTTCTTCCCACGTGCCGTTGACGTGGATTCGTGCGCAAGCAACACTTGATGTGTGTGGTATAAGTCTCCATTCAATGCCACAACCCGCCTGACGACAACCCGATTGCCAGCCGAAACCTCCATGAATCTGCGCACGCAACGCGGCACAACAACTGCTTCAAGGCTGCGCTTTGGCCTGTTCTGTTCCGTTGTGCTTGTCGGCGTGCTGCTTCCAGATTCCAGCCAGGCCAATGAGCCTGTTGCGGGGGAAGAAAAGCCCGCCGCCCTTGTGACCTTTGAAAACGATGTTCAACCGCTGCTGACGCGGTTTGGCTGCAACTCGGGACCGTGCCACGGGAAGTCTCGGGGACAGAACGGCTTTGCCCTTTCGCTGCTGGGGTTTGATTCCGACTTTGACCACGACTCCCTCGTGCAGTCGGCACGGGGACGCAGAATTTCGACAGCGGCTCCGGAAATGAGCGCGCTCCTGCAGAAGGCGACGGGAAAGGTTCCCCACGGTGGTGGAGTACGGTTCTCGGTCGACAGTCCGCATTACAAACTGCTGCGCGATTGGATCGCCGCGGGAGCACCCCGCACCCCCGCAGACGCGCCGAAATTGCTGCGCGTGGTCGTCGAACCGAGCACGCGCAGCCTGGCCCCCAAAGAAAGCACGCCGCTCAAAGTCTACGCCGAGTATTCTGACGGAAATCGCCGGGATGTGACCGACGCCAGCGCCTTCCAGTCGAACGACCGGACAATCGCCGCCATCAGCGGCGAAGGGCTGCTGGAAGCCGGACCTGTTCCGGGTGAAGCGGCGATCATGGTCCGTTATATGGGGCACATCGCCGTCTGTGCGGTGACCATTCCCCTCGTGGGGACTGTGCCAGACGAAGCTTACGCCGCCCTGCCGCGGAACAACGAGATTGACGAGTTCGTCTGGAAGAAGCTGAAGCTGCTGGGAATGCTGCCCTCGGCTCCCGCCAGCGAGTCGACATTCCATCGACGGGTTTTTCTGCGGATCATCGGGCGGCTGCCAAGTCCTGAAGAGACGCGGGCCTACCTGGCGGACACCAGCCCCGACAAACGGGCGCAGCTTGTGGACCGGTTGTTGGAACGACCGGAGTACGGCGATTTTTGGGCCAACAAATGGGCGGATCTGTTGCGCCCCAACCCGTTCCGGGTGGGGATGAAGGCGACCTGGAACCTCGACGCGTGGCTGCGCGGCGCGTTTCGCGACAACATGCCCTACGATGAGTTTGTGCGTGAACTGGTCACCGCCAGCGGAGGCACCTACCGCAATGGAGCCACGGTGATCTTCCGCGACCGTCCCGACACGGTGGAGATCGGCTCGTCAGTCAGCCAGTTGTTCCTCGGCGTGCGGCTCGAATGCGCCAAGTGCCACCATCATCCGTTCGAAGTCTGGAGCCAGGACGACTTCTATGGCTTCGCCTCGTTCTTCTCCCGTGTCGGTCATGTCGGAGGGTTGTCTCCGCCGATCTCCGGGGCCGAGGAGATCATCTTCACAAAACGCACGGGCCAGTTGTTGCACGGCCGGACCGGGGTTCCCGTGCTGCCGAAGACGCTGACCGGTGCTTCACTGACTCTGGGGCCCGATGAAGATCCGCGGGAGATTCTCGCGGCGTGGATGACGGACGATGCAAACCCCTACTTCGCCAAGGTCATGGCCAATCGGGTCTGGGCCGACTTGATGGGTGTGGGAATCGTGGAACCTGTCGATGACATGCGTGCCACGAACCCGGCCTCAAACGAGCCCCTGGTGAATTTTCTGGCACAGGAGTTCAAGAAGGAGCATTACGACATCAAGAAACTGGTGCGAAAAATCGTGCTGTCCCACGTGTTCATGCTGAGTTCAATTCCCAAAGAGCGGAACGTCACCGACATCAAGAATTTTTCCCGCTACTATCGCCAGCGGATGCGGGCGGAAGTCGCCCTGGATGCGGTCAACGATGTTTTGGGCACCGAAGAAAAATTCGCCGCCATGCCTCCCGGCTCGCGGGCCACACAACTTTGGACACACCGGGCCAGTTCTTTGTTCCTCGATACATTCGGCCGGCCAGATCCAAATCAAGACCCTCCGTGCGAACGCATGAGCGACTTCACCACGCCGCAGGTGCTGCACCTGATGAACTCGCCGCAGTTGAATGCGAAGTTGTCGAGCGACGACGCCCGGCCGGCGAAACTGGCGGCCTCGACAGAACCCAACGAAAAACTGATTGAAGAAGTGTTCCTGCTCATTTACTGCCGCCTGCCCACCGCCGATGAAATGAACAGGGCTTTGCCGCTCGTCGCCGCCGGCGACCGGCGGAAAGGCCTCGAAGACCTGTTCTGGGCACTGCTGAACACACCGGAATTCCTGTTCGTCGATTAGTTGGAAGCCAAGTGTCACCCTGTCATTTTCGGACAGGGCGACAAGAAACCACAGAAACCAGACGGAAAGCGAGGATGCCGTGGCTCTGCACCGCAACTGTGAAGGAATGAAGCGGCGGGACTGTCTGTCATTGGGCCTGGGTGCGCTGCTTGGCGGTGGCTTTGTCGACGCCCTGCGACTGCGGTCGGTGGCCAGCGAAGGCAAGCCCGCGGCAGTCACACGGAAAACGAGCTGCATTCTCTTCTGGCTGGATGGCGGTCCCAGCCACTTCGAGACGTTCGACCCCAAACCCGATGCCCCCTCGGAAATTCGCGGCGAGTTTCAGCCGATTGAAACCAAAGTGCCCGGCATGTTCTTCTCGGAGAACATGCGCCGGCTGTCAGCCATCAGCGACAAGTTTTCGATCGTCCGCTCCGTCCGTCACGATCAGAACAACCACGGTGCCGGCAACCACTACATGACGACGGGAGCCCCCACCCGGATTCCCGTGAGCTGCGGCGCGTTCGTCAGCTTCCACCCGAGCATGGGCTCCGTCGTTTCGCATGAACGCGGAGCGCCCCACGGGTTGCCGCCGTACTTTTCGCTGCCGGACATGTCGCGCTCGGGGGGACCAAATTTTCTCGGCGCGCGGCACGCCCCATTCGTGGTCGGCGATGATCCGAACTCCGAATCGTTCCGGGTGCGGGACGTGACCATTCCCAACGGCCTGGACGATGGCCGCGCGGTCAGCCGCCGCGACTTGCGCAACACAATGGATTCGATGCTCCGGTTTCAGGATCGGGCCGCGGGCGACCCGGTGCTGGGTGCCGACCAAAATTACCAGCAGGCGGTCTCTTTGATTACTTCAGAGGAAGCCAAAAAGGCGTTTGAGATTCAACAGGAGCCGAAGGAAATCCGAGAGGCCTACGGCCGGTCGACGCTCGGCCAGCAGGCGCTGCTCGCCCGGCGGCTGGTTGAAGCTGGCGTGCCATTCGTGACGCTCAACAACGGCGGTTGGGACCATCACTCGAACATCTTCCCGGCCTTCAAGGGACAGGGGCAGAAGCTCGAAGCGGTTGTCGCCACCCTCATTGAAGACCTCGCCCAGCGCGGCATGCTGGACACAACGCTCGTGCTGGTCATGGGAGAATTCGGCCGTACACCGCAGATTTCGAAACTTCCCGGCAGCAACACCCCCGGCCGCGACCACTGGTCCAACGCCATCTCGGTCCTTGTCGCCGGCTGTGGAACGCCGGGGGGACAAGTCGTGGGAGCCACCGACCGCTACGGATATACCGCGGTCGAAAACATCTACGGACCCGAAAACTTGGTCTCCACTGTCTATCGCAAGCTGGGAATCGACCCGGACACCATCCTGTACAACACGACGGGCCGGCCGACGCACCTTGTCAGCGACTCGCGCCCCATCGTCGAGTTGATGGGGTAAGGTGCCTGTAGCGTCGGCTTCAGCCGACCGGTCAACCGTCGGCGTTGATGCAACCCGAGCCCATGTCGCGAGCCACGTCGCCGGGGTGGGTTGAAACCCACGCTACGTACCCGTAGCGTCGGCTTCAGCCGACCGGTCAACCGTCGGCGTTGGTTGGCGCAACCCGAGCCCATGTCGCGAGCCACGTCACCAGGGTGGGTTGAAACCCACGCTACGTACGCGGTGCCCGTAGCGTCGGCTTCAGCCGACCGGTCAACCGTCGGCGTTGGCGCAACCAGAGCCCATGTCGCGAACCCCGTCGCCGAGGTGGGTTGAAACCCACGCTACGCACGCGGCCCCCGTAGCGTCGGCTTCAGTCGACCGGTCAACCGTCGGCGTTGGCGCAACCAGAGCCCATGTCGCGAGCCACGTCGCCGGCGTGGGTTGAAACCCACGCTACGCACCCGTAGCGTCGGCTTCAGCCGACCGGTCAACCGTCGGCGTTGGTTGGCGCAACCAGAGCCCATGTCGCGAGCCCCGTCACCAGGGTGGGTTGAAACCCACGCTACGCACGCAGCCCCCGTAGCGTCGGCTTCAGCCGACCGGTCAACCGTCAGCGTTGGCGCAACCAGAGCCCATGTCGCGAGCCACGTCACCAGGGTGGGTTGAAACCCACGCTACGTGCGCGGTGCCCGTCACATCGCCCGTGCGGCCAGCGCGTCCAGCGGCACGAGTTTGGCCCGGTTGCCGGCCTTGGCGACGAGGTCGCAGATCAGTTCCACCGCTTTGAACTGGGGGTCGGCAACACCCAAGCACGATGGGTGGGCGAGAAAGTCGAACGTGGCTCCGTTGTCGATACACCAGGTGACCGCCTGCCGGATCGCCTCGAGAAAATCTTCCAGCGGCCAGCGCCCCGAGCGAAAGGCGTTGATGTCGCTGACGGGGCTCATGGGGATTTCGACGAGTCCGGTGGGATACACGAATGGCTGAGCCGCCGCCTGCGCGGCGACAATTCCCTTGTAGATCTCGGGCGTGGCTCGTTCTCCCGGCTTGGACATCGGGTGTGACGGATAGCGGCAACTGGCCCATTTGAAACCAGCATTGAGGATCATCTTTTGGACATCCTCACGGCCCTTCAGGCCCTCGGCGAAGCCACCCGGCGTGCGAAAACCGGCGGGGTCGACGCCCAGCCGGGTCTTGATCGCTTCCGACGCCATGGCGATGTTGTCGGCGATGACCTCCTGAGGTGGCCGGCCGCGCATCAACCACGGCGCGCGTTTGAAGCGGAATTGAACCTCTTCAGGTTTGGTCGCCAGCACGTACACATGATCGTATGTGTGGTTTCCCACTGGGTGGCCGTCAGCGATGATCGCCTTAAGCCACGCCACGTCCTCCTGCTCCAGCACGCGGGCCACCGAGAAGCAGTGGATCACGCCCCCCTTTTCCTTGACGCGGCGGCAGGCCTCGACCGTATAGTCCTTCGTGGCCGCGTCGAGGTTTCCCTTCTCGTAGTCCCAGTGCGTCGTTTCCCACTGGGGAAAGTTGCGGCTCATTTCCAGGTCGAGCGTGATCGAGATCAGTGCCGGCTTGGCATCTTCGGCTTTCAGCATTCGGCTGGCGGCGAGAACCCCCGCGGCAGTGCTTCCCAAAAATGCCCGCCGTGTCACGATGCCCGGAATGGTCACGGAGATGCTCCTTTTCGACAGCCAAGAAAGTCGTTGCTCTAGCAGACATTCGATGCGGCCAGACGAAAAACTCGATTCGCGCCAGCTCGCCGAAAGCCATAATACTGTGAAATCTGGATTAAATCTGGATTCTGAATTTAAGATCATCACTCGAAACTTCACAACGGTGCAACGCACCTCACGCTGGTAACCGCCACCATGACCGATCCCGAACAGCTCTGGCCCATTCGCCCGGGCGTGACCTATTTGAATCATGGATCCTGGGGACCGACCCCGTGGTTCGTTCAGCGCGAGCGGCAAAGGTGGAGTGAACGGCTCGCCAGCGAGCCGATGGACTTTTTCCTGCGGGAACACGAAACCGCTCTGGATGGCGCGCGGGCCAGGCTTGCGAAGTTCATTGGCGCCAAGCCACACAATCTGGCCTTCGTCGACAACGCCACGTTCGGCATGAACGTGGTCGCCGCGAACGTGCGGGTCGGAGCGGGTGACGAGATTCTCGCGACGGATCATGAATACGGCGCGGTTCTGCGACTATGGCGGCAGACCTGCCAGCAGACGGGTGCGACCGTCCGCATCGCTCGCCTGCCCGAGCAGTTCACCACGGCGGAGGCCCTGCTTGACACACTTTTCGCCCAGGTCACTCCCCAAACGAAACTGCTGGTCGTGAGCCACATCGCTTCGCCGACAGCCGTCCTGTTCCCCGTGGCGGCGATTTGTCAGCGGGCGGCGAAACAGGGTCTCAGCGTCTGCATCGATGGCGCGCATGCCCCCGCAGCGGTTGATATTCAATTGGAAAAACTCAACTGCGACTACTACGTCGCCAGTTGCCACAAGTGGCTCAGCGCGCCGTTGGGTTCTGGGTTCCTGTACGTGCATCCGCGTCGGCAGCGGGCGGTTGAGCCACGGGTGGTGAGCTGGGGGAACAGCCTCGGCGGGCGGCCGTCCAACTGGGTGGACGAGTTTCACTGGGCGGGCACGCGCGATCCGGCGTCGTTCCTGGCCGTGGGGGCAGCGGTTGAGTTTCTGGAGAACGCTGGTGTGGAACGCTTCCGCCAGCATTCGCGCGACCTGATCCGCTACGCCCGCCAGCAGATCTCGTCCTGGACGGGGCTGGAGCCCACGGTTCCGGAAGAGGGCTGGACGGGTACGATGATCGCCCTGCCGCTCCCCGCGGCCGTCGGACCTCCCTTGGAGGTGCATTCCCACCAGTTGCAGCAGCAATTGTGGCACGAACATCAGATCGAGGTGCCGATCGTCAACTGGCACGACAAGCGCTGGCTGCGGGTCTCGGCGCACCTCTACAATGACTCGGGCGACATCGACCGGTTGCTGTTGGCGCTGAAGAAGACCGTGGGCGTGTGAGTCCGGTGGGCGGCTGGAGGGGACATTCGGTTCGGTTCGCCCTTTATGACTTCGACAAAGTTGTGCGCGACCGTATCATGTGGCTCACATTCCGCGCTCACGTCATCGCTTCCTTCATCCTGGCGTGGAAAATCTTGAGGTCGCTTCATGCTCTGTATCGCCGTGGCTCCCGAGTCCCGCCAGTTGGGCAGAGTGGACTTGTTCAATGCCTCAATGCTTGCCGACATCATTGAGCTGCGGCTGGACCGGCTGCACAAGGAACCAGACATCAAGGAGATGCTGGAAGGGGTCAGCAAGCCGATCCTGATTTCCTGCCGGCGGAAATCCGACGGCGGGGCGTGGGAAGGCAGCGAAGACGAGCGGATGACGCTGCTGCGGCAGGGAATTCTCGCCGGCCCGGCCTATGTCGAGCTGGAATTGGACGTGGCCGACAAGGTGCCGCGCTTCGGCAAGACCCAGCGCGTCGTCAGCTATACCCAAATGCAAAAGCCACTCTCGGGATTGGAGCCGATCTTGGAGCAGGCGGCCAAGGCCAAGGCCGACGTGGTGAAGCTGGTCGGCCCCACGCCCACGCTCGATGCCGCCTGGCCGCTGCTGGCGACGGTCACCAAAAAGCGGACGCTGCCTGTGGTGGGCATGGGACTCGGCCGACCGGGCACGACTTTCTCGCTGCTGGGCCGCCGGTATGGCGCACCCTGGATCTATGCCGCGCTGGAGAAGGGGCTGGAGGCGTATGAAGGTCAGTCCACGGTGACGGAACTTGATGAAGTCTATCACTGGAAGGCGATCAACACGCAGACGAAGTTCATCGCCGTAACCGGCTTCGACGAGTGTGCCACGCTGCGGGTGAAGGTGCTGAATGCCGGGTTCGCGCATCATCAGATGAACACCCGCTGCCTGCCTTTGGAACTGGGGATCAGTGAGAAGATCGGCCAGATGCTGGACGCGCTGCATTGCCCGGTGATCGTTGGCAACCCGCGGATGGGCGAGCGGATGCTGAACCTCGCTTCGGATATTGAAGAGCCCGCGCGCGTCGCCCAATACTCCGATCTCGTCGTCAAACAGAAGGACAGTTGGCATGCGCTCAACACGCTGTGGCGGGCCACGCTGCGCTCCATTGAAACGGCACTGGGTGCCAAAACCGCCGAGGACCGACCGCTCGACAAGCGCAATGTGTTCGTGATCGGCGCTGGCGGACCCGCCAAAGGCGTGGCTTACGGAATCCAAAAGCGCAAGGGGATGATCAGCATCACCGCCGCCGACAACAGCGAGGCCCAAATGGCCGCCTCACAGTTCGGTGCCCGCTTCGTGCCCATCGCCAACATGTATGACACGCTGTGTGATGTCGTCGTCATCACGGAAGCCTACTCCATGGATGAAGGCGACGCTGCCCTGGGCGTGCGGCTCAATCCCAGCTTCCTCCGCCCACACATGCTGGTCACCGACCTCAGCCGCCTGCCACTCGAAACCAACCTCGTCCGGGAAGCCCGCCTGCGTGGCTGCAAACTCCTGGACCCCCGCGCGGTCTTCTGCGAGCACATGCAGTCGGTGTTCAAGACCATCAGCGGGAAGGAGCTGCCACTGGATGTGGCGATGGGGGCGCTGGGCGAGCCACAGGTGGGATGAAACGGGGCGATTTTCGACATGTCCTTCCCAAATCCACGAAGCAGGGAGGGGTGATGGCCGCCTGGCTGGGGAAAAGTGCAGGGTCGTCCAATCACTCCGCGCCTGGGCTCGAGTCACGGAGTGACTCGTCGACTTTGTAGCGGCTGGGCGCAAGCCCTCCGGTGAACGGTCACGACCGCCCGGAGCGCCGGAAATCCATCACCGGACGGCTCGCGCCGCGCCGCTACAGGAGCGCGGACGAACCATCCCGACCCCACCGAGTTCACCGCGGTGGTCAACGGGCCTTCGCACTACGCCGCGCGTGCCGACACACCGACATTCACGGGATCAACGACCATTGCACGCGGGAGCCTGGGCATAACGCTGAAACCACCTTCGAGAACGAAGCTGCGGAGAACATTTTGCCAAAGATAATTGACGATTGGATCCAAAGTCTATAAACAATAGGTGGCACACTCCTCTTGCACCTTTCACTCCTATTGCACACTCCTATTGGGGGGGCACACCTCTGCTAATGGTGCTTGGAATCCGTAAGGTACTGAATACACCTTCACGATCTTTCTTCGCCGCAAACGTATCCGGCGCGAAACAGGGAAAGAGGCAGTATGACTAGCAGGTTTGTCCGCCGCGCGGCGATTTTCATTCTGCTTATGGCAATGTGCCTCGGCTGCGTTCCCCAAGCCCCCTCGGGATCGACCTCGTCCGGTGACAAGTGGAAGTCGGACTACACGGAGTATCATCGCCTTCTCAATGAGGAAGCAGCCGACGCCTTGTCGGTTGCGCTGTATAATGGCCAACCAAAGACCAATCGAAAGCTGACGTCGGACGCCGCAGGGCTGAACGTCTATGCCGAACAGGTTGGAGCTGGTGTGATTCCTCGAACCATTGGGTTAATGCACTTGCACGATCAGGCGACGGTTACCTGGAATGCAAAATTCAATGGGTTCAAGAAGCCTGCCGAAATCGATTTCGACCTGCCCACGCTTGGCATGCCATTTGAGACCCAATCCTTCCGTTGCGCAAAAGAATTGATCCCGCATTGGAACTCCGTCCCGCGGGGGACGATGGTCGTTTTTCAGGGAAAGATCAGCATATTCCCCGGCCGCGAGTCTCCAAACGTTCCCTATCGCGGAATCACGAACAGCAACAATCACATCGTACACTTCTGGACGCTGAGCGACGTTCGTCCGATCGACGTTCCAGATGGCAGCGGCGGAGAAACGCTGTCGCGCGAGATCAGCGAAGCTTACGATTCGCTATGGAACGCCGCCGATCAATTCAGGAGAGGAGGCGACTTTGAGCTTCTGGACCGTTTTCTGGAAAGCGACAAAAGCCTCGGAACGCGCACCGTCGTCGGGCAGCATCGGCCCCCCGTCGTGGGGGCTTATATCGATCCCGAGCATTCCGCCACCACCATCGTGAAGGAGTTGATACGCAACGGTAACCAAACTCATCCAACCAAGAATTGGATGCTCCGCGCCGTCGCCATCCAAACGGTCGTCCTGGACCGCACACGGACGGAAGAGTTTTCCGAGAAAGCCGTAACTGATCTCTTGGCTGCCGTGGCGAATCGGGATGGCGAATCCGACGAGTTGCGCTCGATCGCTCGACGGGCGCTCGAACTGCTTGCGAAAAATCCGGCAAATTAAGGTCTCGGTGATGATCGGGGGAGGAACTGCCGCTGGAGGTGGCGATGGGGGCGCTGGGAGAGCCACTGGAGGGATGATCAAGCGGTAGAACCCAACGCGTGGTTCTGGCAGGGTCAGAGGTGCCGCTGGGCTGGGCCTCGAACCGTGGTTGCCTGCCGCTGACCCAGTCCGAATACCTGCAACTGCTCGACTAGACCGGCCGCCAGATCCGCCGCGACAAGCGCGGGAACATCCCTCCCAACCTCGCCCCGATCGTTCTGCGTCTGGGCATCCACGCCGACTAGTGGCTGCACCTGGTCTCGCACTACGGCAAGCTCTTTCGCTCCGCCGCCGGCCGCCCCGCCAGCCTGGAGGAAGAAGCCACGCGCCGGGAAAAGCGCTGGCTTCAAGGCAGCGCGTGGGCGCGACAGGTCTTCGCGTAGTTAGGCGCTGCGGCAGTCCCAACCCAAATGCCGCATCGCCGTTCGCGCTGACGGTCCGTCCAATGCGGTTTTGAACACGGAGCGTGCTCAAGTCCTTTCGGCGGAGCGAAAGGCGACACCCATCCGCCCACTCGCGGATGGCCTGCAAACATAGGAATTAGAAAAAACTTAAATTAACTATTGACATGCATTCCGGCCGGCGGTACAATTATTGGATCGAGCGTACATCATTCGACAGGATCTGAGGCAGACGGCCATGAGCGGTTGCACTTCCCATGAGAGAGCGGATGCGGGCGTTTCCCTGGAACAGCAGGTGGCGGAGGGGCGCGGGCGGAAGCAGCGCAGCGACTGCAAGGTGACCGATGCGCAGATCTATGCAGCGATCGTCTCGAACATGGGAGTCGTGACGTATGCGGCTGTCGCTCTGGGGATCCTCCGGCCGACGCTTTACCGGCGGATCGAGCGCGCGCCGCAACTGAAGGCGTGTCTGGGCGCGGCGCGGGCGGTGATGGTCCGCATCGCCTGGGAGCAGCTCGACAAGGCACTGGACGCCAGTGCCCGCTGGGCGGTCATTTTCGTTTTCAGCCGCATGCATGGGGTCCCGATCACGCCACGCTCCTGGCCGAGTGAGTCGTACTCCGCCGAGACTTCGGGGGCTCCGGCACGGCGGAAGCCACGGACTCCACTCGTGGCTCAACCCGACGCGGCCGACGCGTCGACGCTGCGGCTGGTTCTGGCCCTCGAGAACGGCGAGCCATGGGCGATCAAGTATTGCCTGAGCCACCTGGACCCGAACGGGCCTTGTGGCGTCAACCAGGTTCGCGGAAGGAATGATGATTCCGCAGCGGAACCCGCCGAGTCGCTGACTGAGGACGATGAGGATCCGCCGGAAGAGATCGATCCTGAAGTAGACGCTCACGACCATGAGGTGGCGTCCGGCCATGCCCAGCAGCGCCATGCCATGCTGACGGGCAGGATTCAGCCGCCGCCCGCGCCGCCTGTCTTGGACGCGGCCCCGCAGACCAGCGCGAACTCCGGGAGTTGCAAAGTAGCCGAGTCACTCCGTGACTCGAACTCGTCCATGAACCGGACGCCGCGGAGTTCCGGTTGATGACCGAACAAGCGTCGCAACCACCAGCCGCGCCGCCTGTCTTGGAAGCGGAACCGCAGGCCGACGGACCATCAAAGACGGCGGAGGCGCGTCGGAGTGCGTCTACCGGCGTGAACGGGGCGGGGTTCGAGTCACGGAGTGACTCGTCTACTTTGTCACGCGCCACGCAGGAACATCCTGACGGAATCGTCGCCAGACGTTCGCGTTCTTTTGCGGAGAAAGAGCCGATATTACGCCACCCGAACGGCAACGCTGGCGGCGCGGAGCAGGCCGCGCCGCCTATCCCAGGCGACGATCGTGACGACGAAGAAACCGACGAACTGTTCCGGCAGATTCGGGAGATGGCGCTCGCGTTTCAGGCCGCGGCCGCGCCGCCTGTCGCCGGGCGCGCGCCTGTCCAGAAGCCCGATATCGATGAGTTCCGGCGGCTCCTCGAACGGGGAAGAGCCCGCCTGCCACCCGCGCCGCCTGTCACCTAAATAGCCTTGCGTGATTCCGGGACACTGGCAGTGGAGCCAGAGCGAGCGCCAGCAAGTGGCTTCACGACAGGTGTCCCGAAATCACGCAAAACTATATAGGTGCCGGAGGACTCCCAGTTTGCCATTTGTTTTCCCGCCTCTCACATCTTCAAAAAACTCTCAATCTCACGTTGAATCGGTCCCATCTGGCGCTGGATGGCGACAAACAGTTCTCCCGCTTGCTCAAGCTGGGCCTCCTTGCCGGCTTCTTCGCACCGGGCGGCGAGTTCCGCCGCGGTGGGGACGCCGAAGACTCGGAGTGAGCCCTTGAGGGTGTGAGCCGCGCGCTGCACGACTTTTGCGTCGCCCTTGAGCAGTGCCTGGTTGAGCTGGATGCAGATCCGCGGGGCTTCTTCCAGGAAGGCCTCGACAACGGCCCGCAGCAGTTCTTCGTCGTTGTTGACCGACTCGCGGGCGTGTGTCCAATCGACTTCATTGGGTGGAGTGTCATCGTCCAGCACGCTGCCCGCATCTTCCACGGCGTGCGAGTCGAGGCACTTGTCGATGGCGGCGAACAGCTCGCTGACGCGCACCGGCTTGGTCACATACTCATCCATTCCCGCCTCCAGGCAGCGTTCGCGGTCGCCCTTCATGGCATGCGCGGTCATGGCGATGATCGGGATGTGCTGGCCCGTGCGTTCTTCGCGGCGGCGAATGGTGGCGGCGGCCTCCAGCCCGTCCATTTCCGGCATCTGCACATCCATGAGGACCAGATCGAACTTCTGGGTTTCCAGCGCCGCCAGCGCCTCCTTGCCATTGTTGGCGACCGTGATCTTGTGTCCGTATTTTCCCAGCAGACCCAGCGCCAGCTTCTGATTGACGAGGCTGTCCTCGGCCAGCAGGATTTTGAGCACCCGCGCTCCGGCGGGGATCTGCGGCGGCGGTGCCCCCGGAGTGTCCGATTCCGCGGTCGTCGCGCCGATCGCCGCGGCGATGGCATCGAACAGTTCGGACTGCTTGATCGGCTTCATCAGGTAGGCCGCGATCCCCAACTGTTCGCAGCGGGAAACATCCTCCGGACGGTTGCCGCTGGTGAGCATCATCACCACCGCACTGCCCAACTCCGCATCCTCTTTGACCTGGGTGGCGAAGGTGAAGCCATCCACATCGGGCATGTTCGAATCGGTCAGCACCAGGTCAAAACTGTTCCCTGCCGCGCGGGCGGTGCGCATCGCCGCGATGCCGTCGGACGCACCCGCCGCCAGCGTCGGATGCATCCGCCAGTTGTGCAGCATCTCCTGCAGGATGCGGCGATTGGTCGCATTGTCATCCACCACCAGCACCTTCAGGCCGACGAGGCTCGACTTGTGAACCGAGCGGGTGTCGATTCCTTCTCCATCGCCGTGCATGAAGAACGCGGTGAAGAAAAATGTGCTGCCTTGCCCCGGCCGGCTTTCCAGCCAGATCCGCCCCCCCATCAGTTCGACCAGCCGCGAGCAGATGGCCAGACCCAGCCCGGTGCCGCCATACCGACGCGTTGTCGAAGAATCCGCCTGTTCAAAGGCTTCGAAGACGCGGGATTGTTCCGAAGGAGAGATGCCAATGCCCGTATCGGAAACCGAAAACTGCAGCTCGACACCGTCCTCGTCGGATTCGGACAGTTTCTCAACATTGACCACAATTTCGCCGCGCTCCGTGAACTTCACGGCGTTTCCGGCCAGGTTCATGATCACCTGCCGCAGCCGACCGGGATCCCCCTGCAGGAACGAAGGCACGTCGGGCTTCACATCAAAAATGACTTCCAGGCCCTTGCCATGAGCCCGCACCGCCAGTGCCCGCATCGCGTCGCCCAGCCGCTCGCGGAGATCAAACACGACATCGTCGAGGCTCAGCTTGCCGGCCTCGATTTTCGAGAAATCCAGCACATCATTGATGATGCCGAGCAGCGATTCACCCGATTCGCGGACGATCTCCAGGTACTCGCGCTGCAGTGGAGTGAGCGAACTGTCCAGCACCAGCTCCGTCATCCCGATGACGGCGTTCATCGGCGTGCGGATCTCGTGGCTCATATTCGCCAGAAAATCGCTCTTCGCCCGATTGGCCGATTCGGCCGCCTCCTTGGCCGCGAGAATTTCCAGTTCCGCCTGTTTGCGGCGGGTCACATCCCGCAGATAAACGGTGAACAGCACGGCCCCGTCCAGCGGAATCGTGCGGATCGACATTTCGGCGACGAACTCTTCTCCCGACTTGCGGATCGCCGTGGTCTCCGTGCGGTTGTTCATCAGCGTCGTGTACGACGACCCGGAGTTCTGCTGTTCCAGGGCGAACGCGCGGTATTCCGGGGGGAACAGCAGTTCGTTCATCTCCCGGCCGGACACCTCACGCAGCTTGTAGCCAAAAATCTTTTCCGCGGCCGGGTTCCACTCGATGATCCGTCCGCCCTCGTCCAGGGTGATGATCGCGTCCAGCGCGGCTTCGAACACGGCCCGCTTGCGGGCCTCGCTTTCCTGCAGGGCCTTTTCCGCCAGCTTCTGCTCGGTGATGTCCCGCGAAATCCCAAACGTGCCGACCGTTTTGCCCGTGCTGTCGCGGAGGGGGAGCTTGGTGGTGATGACCCACGTCTGGCGGCCATCGGGCCAGGTCTCGCGCTCTTCAATCCCGATGAGCGGCTTGTTGGACAACATCAGCCGCTGCTCGTCTTCTGCCGTCTTTTTAGCAAACTCAAGGCTGAAATAATCGCGGTCGGTCTTTCCACGCACGATCGCCGGATCGGTGATGCCAAATTTCTCAGCCACCCCTTTGCTGGCCCGCAGGAACCGGCTCTGCGTGTCCTTGAAATAGATGCTGTCCGGCAGGTTCGACATCAGGGTCTGCAGCAGGTAGCGTTCCTGGTGCAGGTCGGCCTCGGTCTGTTTGCGGTCGGAGACATCCCAAAAAATCCCCTGCGTGCCGACGATGTTGCCCGAGGCGTCGTACACCGGCGTCTTCAGCACCTGCACCCACCGGGCCTTGCCGGCGACTTCGTTGCGCTCGACATCCTCGACCTGGGTACCGGATTGAATCACCCGCTGGTCATCCTGGCGGAACTTGTGCGCCAAATCTTCGGGGAACAGGTCATAGTCGGTCTTCCCCAGCAACCCCGCCACAGAGATGCCGATGAATTTGGAATACGCGCCGTTGACGAAAGTCAGCCGCCCCTGCAGGTCCTTCCGCAGAATGCACATCGGCAGGGTTTCGACAAGAGAGTGATACAGCGCCTCCGAATTCCGCAGCGCCACCTCGGCACGCCGCCGCTCGTCAATTTCCGCCGCCAGTTCTTCCTGGGCCTTGCCGGCCGTGCGGCGCACCTTTTGAATCGTCAGGGCCAGCAGCAGTGCCCCCAGCAATGCAAGCCCGATGCCAACTCCCCAAGACTGCGACAGCCGCAACATCATGGCCGCCGGCTGTCCAGAGTGCAGGGCCTGCTGGAGCTGCAATTGCGACCAGACGAAGAGCAGTCCGGTCATCGCGAACAGCCCGGCGACAACCGCCAAACCGTAGCGTTTCAATCCATCCACAACGACCGTCGGCTGTGACTTGCCCATTGCTCCGCCAGCACCGGGGATCCGAGAGATTCAAGGCTGGACGCAGTATAGCGTGATGTCAATTCATTTTCAGAGTCGCCGCTCACGTCATTGAGCGAAATCGCCACCAGCCCAAAGTAAAGAACACCCCGGTGAAGGTCAGCAGCGCGCCGCAGCACTGCGTGACCACGGCCAGATCGATCGGTCGGTGGGTCAGGACTTCGTCATAGGCGATCAGGGCCCAGGCATGCGGCGTCACGAGGCTGACCTGTTGCATGACCATCGGCAGCCAGTCGCGGGGCATGAACACCCCGCTGATGGCGGCCATCATGATCACCAGGAAGGTGGCATAGGCTTCGACTTGCGATTCGGTGCGAACCACCGTGGCCGTCAGCAGTCCCAGGGTGGTCGCCGAGAACGAGGTGCAGATCATCACGGGGAGCAGGAGCCACGGCTCGGAGCCCCAGGACATGCCGAAAATCAGCTTTCCCGAGAGGAACAGCAGCCCCGTTTGAATGACCGACAGCAGCAGGAACGGGACAGTCTTGCCGATCAGAATCGAGACCGAGGGGATCGGTGCCAGCCGCAGCCTGCGCAGTGTTCCGAGGCTCAGCTCCGCGAGGAACGAGCGGGCCATGATCTGCACCAGAAAGAACACGAACATTACGGTATAGGCTGGCACCAGCACTTCGTAGATGCCGTTGGTCTCGTCGGGCGGTGGGGTCGGCGATTCTGCCGGTCTCGGCTGCTCCTCGGGCGGCAGATCCTCGGGAGATTCCGGGGGCCGCTTCACCGCCTTGTCGATCCAATTTGAAATCAGCCGGTTCCGCCGCACGACATGTGGCGTGAGAATCCGCATCGACTCGGCCAGGATCAACTGCCGGACAATCGCCCCCACGCTGGCGAACAGCGGCTTCTGCTCGACGTGCACGTCAATGGCGTCCAGCCCCCCGGACAGGCGGCCACGCGTCTGATCGAGCAGATCGACGACGTGCAGTTCTTCGACACGCTCCTGAAACTGCGGTCCCAGAATCACCGCGGCGCTGCATTTCTTGGTGGTGACGAGGACCGACGCCTCTTCGCGCGTGGGCAGTTCAACGATGACCACCCCCTCGCGCAGCTTGAGGCTCTCGACGATTTCCTTGGAGACATCTCCGCCGTCGAGATTGACGACCGCAATTTTCAGTTGCTGGTTTCGCTGCTTCCAGCCCAGCAGTTGTCCCGTCGACAGTCCGAGAATGCTGATGAACAAGAGTGGCAGCACCAGCAGAATGAACAGCGCGGGTTTGTCGCGGAGCAGCAGCCGCAGGTCCTTCAGAATGATCAGGCTGGCCGAGTACAACATGCAGAAGGCGATCTTCGAACCGAGGCAGGTGCGGCAAATGGCACGATGGAAATGGCGCGCGGCGCTGAGGCGGTGTCAGCAGTCCAATCAGGCTCCCAACGTCTCGCCAAGTTCCCGCAGGACTTCCAACGAATAGATGCCCGAATCGTGTCCGTCGCTGAAATCGATATGGTAGGCGTAGTTGCCGAGGGCCTGCATCCCCGTCCCCCGCACGGCCTCCGCCTCTCCCGGCTTGAGGATGTTGAACATCGGCGGCGGTTCGTTTTTCTTCGCCCGGCAGACCGCGCAGGGGCAGTTGCTGCGGATCTGCTGCCAGGTCAGAGTATGGGTGACTCCGTCGCTCCAGGTCAGACGGAGCTTCTCGGCATCGCCCTTCAGGCCCGTCAAGGCGGCTGTGCGGGCGGAACTGGTCTTGGCGTTGGAATCGGACACGGTGTGCCAGGAGATGCGGGAAAAGGAAAGTGACTTTGTGTGTCGTTTGTCGGCC
This sequence comes from Planctomycetaceae bacterium, assembly GCA_021732845.1. GTDB lineage: Bacteria > Planctomycetota > Planctomycetia > Planctomycetales > Planctomycetaceae > JAKFUF01. The sequence goes on from JAKFUF010000008.1 coordinate 40,866, forward strand.
TGAGGCCTTGGATGAGATTTTACAGTCCACGGCACTTGAAGACGATGCAAGCGAATGAGCTGGTCTGGCATGCCATCTGCCTAATGTGTGCAGATGCCCGAGCCACGCCAGAAACCGCAGCCAAACGGCATCGTTTCCCCTTGTTTGTGGCTCATCCTGTTGCGGAATTTAAACATGAAGCCCACCTGGATCAGCCGTCTTGCCTTGATGCTGGCGATTGTCGCTGGAGGCACGGCAAATTCCGCGCAGGCTGAAGGTTGGCTGTTTCGCCGCTCATACTACAGCCACAACGACAGTCCCGGCTTCAATGGGGGCGAAGTGCCCGTCGCCCGTTCGGCGTACCGCGAGGCGATAGTCGGCGGCCGCGGACGGTTCTCGATTCGTGGCGGCTATCGCTACAACAGCATCGTGATCCCCAACGGCAACGGATTTGACCGCACGGTGATCCGCGAGAATTGGGTCGATCTCGACAACTGAGCCACGGACCGGGATGTCTGGTCCCAACGCGCTCACAGCGATTACGCATTCTTTCTTCTTGATGCATTCCGACGGGAACGATACATTCATCAACAGACATAAATTTGTTGGATCTCGTCCAGAATCCGTCCGCTGCTGAGGTTTCGATGGCCCAAAAAGCCGGCTCCCGATCGACCACTTCGCGGCGCGATTTTCTGCGTCTGGGGATGCTGGGGGCCTCAGGGTTGTCGCTGTCGCAACTGCTGCGACAAGAGGCCCAAGAGGCCCAAGCGGCAGACAGTAACGGTTCCTCCAACCGCAAAAACTCGGTGATCATCCTGTGGATGCGCGGCGGACCGAGCCACATCGACATGTGGGACCCCAAACCCGAAGCGCCTCTGGAGTATCGCGGCGAATTTGGGGTGATGAATACGAAGGTGCCGGGAATTCTGCTGTCCGACATGCTGCCGCAATGCGCGGCGATGATGGACAAATGGTCGATCATCCGCAGCCTCAATCATCATGACGCCGGACATTCGACGGGCGACCAGATCTGTTTCACGGGCTACAACTCCGGCCCCAACCCCGATGAGAACATCCACCCCAGTTGCGGGGCGATTGTCGCGGAGCAGCTCGGCCGGCAAAGTCCGGAACTGCCAGCGTATGTGATGATTCCCAAGATGTGCCCGGGGACAAACTCAGCCTATCTGGGAGTGGCCTGCAAGCCGTTTGAGACACTGGCCGACCCGGCGCAGACGACACCATTCAATGTCCCAAATTTTGCCCTGCCCGAAGGGATTACCGTCAACCGCGTGGGCGACCGGCGCGGACTATTGCAGGGGTTTGACCGCCTGAAGAATGATGTCGACAGTCGCGGCCAGTTCCAGGCGATGGACCGGTTTCAGCAGCAGGCGTGGGGCATCCTGACTTCGCCCAAGGCCCGCGAGGCGTTTGATCTGGAGGCTGAACCGCAGTCAGTTCGTGCGCGGTATGGGTTCATGCCCGCATTCGATCCCGGCGCTTCCAACCGCTGCGGAGCCCCCAACTGGAGCCAGCGAATGCTGCTGGCGCGGCGGTTGGTGGAAGCTGGAGTGCGACTGGTCACGGTCGACCTCCGCTGGTGGGACACCCACGTCAAAGGGTTCGACTCACTGCGGCGTGGCTTCCTGCCGCGATTTGACCTGGCCTATTCGGCCCTGATTGACGACCTGGAACAACGCGGCCTGCTCTCCAGCACGCTGGTTCTTGCGTGGGGGGAATTCGGCCGTACGCCCCGCGTGAACAACGACGCCGGACGCGACCATTACCCCAATGTCTTCAGCGCCGCGCTGGCGGGCGGGCCTGTCATCGGTGGGCGCGTGGTGGGCGAGTCGGATTCCAAGGGGGCATTCCCCAAAACCAACCCCAAGTCGCCGCAGGATGTGCTGGCGACTGTCTACCGGCACCTGGGCATCGACACCACACGCAGCTACATCAACAATGCGGGCCGGCCGATTGCCGTCTTGCCGTCGGGCACGCCGCTTCTGGAATTGTCTTGAGTCAACTCGCTCTGTCGGACGACGCATGAATCGCATCTGGAGTTGCCTCTGTCTCGGTCTGTTGCTGTCTCTCTGTGGCTCAACCCTCGCCCAGGCACAGCTCGTCCCCGAGATCGGCTTCATGCATCCGGCGGGTGCGCAGCCGGGGACCACGGTCGATGTGATTCTCGGTGGCTACGACTGGACGCCGGACATGCAGCTTTTCGTGCATGATCCACGAATCAAGCTGGAACTGACCGGTGCCCCCTCGGGGGTGCTGGTGCCTGAGCCACCGTATTGGTTCGGGGCGAAGGGCCGGGGCTACGCCTGGCCCCTGTGCCGCGAGTTTCCCGCGCGGCTGACCATTCCCGCCGATGTCCCGCCCGGTTTGATCAAATGGCAGGCCGCCAACGCCAACGGAGCCTCTCCCACAGGACTGATCTTCGTGAGCGCCGCTCCTGCGGTGGCGGAAGTTGCCAAGCGGACTGAGCCACAGGAACTTCCCGCGCTGCCGGTGACTGTCTCCGGTCAGATCCGGCGGATCGAAGAGGTGGACGAGTACGTTTTTCGCGCGCCACAGGCGGGAATCGTCACGCTGGAGCTGTTGGCGCGCAGTCTCAACTCGCCGCTGCATGGGATGGTGAAAGTTCGTGATGCGAGCCAGAAGGTGATCGCGGACGTAGCTGACACTGAAGGGCGAGATCTGTCGGTCTCCTTTTCGGTCCTGGCCAATGAGGCTTACACGGTCAGCCTGCATGACCTCGATTTCGCCGGCGACCGTTCCTACGTCTATTGTCTCAGCCTGAAGCTGGGGCCAAAAGTTCTGGCGACTTATCCGGCCCTTGCCCAACGTGGCTCAACTCAGACGGTCGAATTCGTGGGACTGGGGTTAGCCACGGGTGCCTCGAAAATGGAGAGTGTCATCAGGGAAATCGCCGTTCCGCCAACGGCCGATGCGGTGACGCACCCTGTTCGCATTGATACACCCTGCGGCGTGGCCGAATACAACATTCCGCTTTCCGGCATCACCGAACTGGTGAAGCCAGTGGGAGCCGGACCGATGGCGCTGCCGACACCCGCACCAACGGGCTTGGCGGTCACTGGTGCGTTCGAAAAGCGGTTTGGTGTCGAAGAGTTTCGCATCCCTCTCAGCAAAGACCAGACTTGGCGATTTGCCGCTGCGGCCCGGAGCCACGGTTCGCCGCTGGATCTTGAGCTGACGCTGCTGTCGCCGGAGGGCAAGGAGCTGAAGACCAGCGATGATGCTCCGGCAACGACCGATGCCGTGTTGACCTTCACGATTCCCGCTGACGGCATCTATCAGGTACGGCTTGCCGATCGCTCAGGAAAAAGCGGGACAAGGACCGCCAACTACCGGTTGAGCCTCCAGCCCGAATTAGAAGATTTTGAGCTGACCGTCCCGGCTACGGCGAATGTCTTACTTGGTGGTGAGGCAAAGCTGGCGGTCAAGATTGTGCGCACCGGTCCCTTCAAGGGTCCCATAAACGTGACGCTGTCGGGGCTGCCGGAAGGCATTCCGGTGCCTCCCGAACAGATCATCGCCCCGGACAAAGCCGAGATCCAGTTCGACCTTAAGGTCGCTGCCGATGTGCCCGTCACCGCCGCCTTGGCGAAAGCCACGTTCACCACGACGCTCAACGGCCAGCCCGTGACCCGCACAGTGCCGGTGTTGACGGCGATCGCCATGAAGCCCCGCATCAAGATCACGCCGGAAGGTTTGGACGATGTCCGCAAGGTCCATCGCGGCAGCACCTATCTGGCCCCGCTCCTGCTGCAGCGGCTGGAAGGGTTCAACGGCGACCTCGTTCTGGAAATGACCTCCAAGCAACAACGGCATCGGCAGGGGCTGGCCAGCGGTGAAATGGTGGTGCCTCCCGGTCCGACACGCGTGGAGTATCCGATTTTCGTCCCCGAATGGATGGAGACAACCAAGACCAGCCGGATGATCCTGAACGGCGTGGTCAAAGTCCCCGACCCGCGCGGCACCGTCCGAACCCTGGTGCAGCGGATGGAGCTGCGGATTGGCATCCTGCCTGAAGGAGCACTGCTGCGGCTCGCACACGGGGCGGGCGAGTTCACGGTGGCTCCAGGCAAGGAACTGGAACTTCCCCTTGTGCTCTCGGTCGCCACCGAGATGCAGTCGCCCATTCAGATCCAGTTGGGGCTCACCCCGGAGCAGGCTGGCCTGTTCACGCTCGACCCACAAACAGTTGCCCAGGGGCAGACAAAGTCCGTCGTCAAGATTCAAGTGGCCAACGATCCGCGCGCGCAGGGTCAGCAAACCCTGCGTCTGCGGGCCGTGGCGAGCAAGGATGGACACCCAGTCGTGTCTGAGACGAGTGTGCAGGTGCAGGTCTCACCTTAGAGCCAGAAAATAGCCTGTGTTTCAAGGTGCTTACTGGAGGCCATCTCTCGATAACGAGATGGGGGGACCACGAATCAGACGAATGGCACGAATGACAACGCGAAGGATTTCATCACCCGCGACATCAGGCCGGTTGATGATTCGTGAAATTCGTAGGATTCGTGCAGATTCGTGGTCGAGTTTCTGACTTTACGATCCATGCAACGTTTTGCCGGACCAGCCGACGTGACCAACACCTTAATTCGTTTTTGCCTGGCCGGTTTAGCACCAATTGCGGAGAAGAGTGGGCCATTTTCCGCAGGTCAACCGCGTATCCCCGTGCCGGCAGTTGCCGCACTCATGATCGCCATTTGCTGTGCCACAGGCCGCTGCACGGAACCCGCGAAACCGCTGCAGGTCACAGCGTTTGATCTGCCGGATCTGACGGGCAAGTCGCATACGCAGGAGGACTGGAAGACCGCCAAGCTGGTGGTGGTGGTGCAACTGGGAACCGAGTGCCCGGTGGCCAACGGCTATCTTCCCGGCCTCAGCCGGTCTCACGAAATGTGGAAGAAGCAGGGCATCGTGCTGATCGGCGTCCACAGCGACCCGACGGTGACGCTGGAAGACGCCCGGCTGCATGCACGCGAGATGCAGATCGGCTTCCCGGTGCTGATGGACCCGCGGCAGGTACTGGCCCGCCAGACAGGAGCGACGACAATTTCCGAAGCGACGTTGCTGTCTGCCAGTGGCACGGTTTGCTACCGCGGCCGAATCAATGACCGATACTCAACGACGGGCAAGCGCAAGGAAATGGCGCTGGTCCATGATCTGCAAAACGCCATCACCGCCACGCTGGCCGGCCAGCCCGTCTCTCCGCCGACCACCAAGGCATTTGGCTGCCCATTACCAAAATTGACTGCTGACAAGCCGCGGTGAAGTTTGTCATAGGCCACGGAATTCGGCTGGTACAGGCGGAAGCTCGCCGCGCCGGCCCTGCCTGTCGCGATCGTTGCCGATCACGGCCCCTCGACCGGATTTCGCCGAATTGACATTTCTGCGCTTGACGCTCGTCACCGCCATCTGTCACTTTTGGCAAAAGCATGAGCAATTTGGCGTCATGCGCATTTGGGCAGAGCTTTCATGTCGGTCTTCAACTTTTTCCGTCGCCGTTCCGTCGAAGCTCCAACAGCGGCGCACATGACGTGGACGTCGAAGACCATTGGCCGAACGCTGACCCGCACCGGCGGCTTTTTGCGCCGGCAGATGTGGGTTGTACCCATCCTTGCCATCCTCGTCCTGGCCGTCATGGGCTTTGGCATCCGCGTGGCGATCGAGCAGACAATGAAGTCCGAACTGCGGTCGCAACTGCAGACATTGCTGAACATCGAGACGGAGATGCTCCAAAGCTGGATGCGGGTCCAGACCTCAAATGCGGAGACGCAGGCCAATCAGCAGCAGGTGCGGGAACTTGTTTACAAGCTGCTGGCAGAGCAGGACACCGAGGTGCCCGGCGCCACTGCGGTGGACATGTCATTGCACAAACAGTTGCGCAAGGAGCTGGCTCCCGCCATGGCCTCCCACGACTATGTGGGCTACATCGTCTTTGACACCTCGCGAAAGGTGATTTCGTCATCCCAGAGCGAACTCATTGGGAAGCAGAACCTGCCGAGCTACGAAGTCTTTCTGGACCGGGCGCTGGAGGGGGAGGCCACCGTTTCCCCGCCGTTCCCCAGCGTTGCCATTTCGGAGGACGAGTTTGGCCGCATGCGCACCGGAGTGCCGACGATGTTTGTGTGTGCGCCGGTGCGGGATGCCAGTTTTCAGGTGGTTGCGGCGCTCGGGCTGCGGATGACTCCCGAACGGGAGTTCACCCGCATCCTGCAGCTCGGCCAGATCGGAGAGTCCGGAGAGACTTATGCCTTCGACAAGTCGGGCGTCATGCTCTCCAACAGCCGGTTCGATGACAACCTCATTCTGCTCGGTCTGATCCCCGACCAGGAGCACTCGCGCTCGATGCTGAGCCTGCAGATTCGCGATCCGCAGGGAAACATGACCACCGGATTTCATCCCAAGGTCCGCCGTTCGGAACTGCCGCTGACCAAGATGGCGGCGGCGGCCATGAGCGGCGTCTCCGGGTATGATGTCGATGGCTATCGGGATTATCGGGGCGTGCCTGTGGTCGGCGCGTGGGTCTGGCTGCCGAAGCTCGAAATGGGCCTGGCCACCGAAATCGACACTGCCGAGGCCTACCGGCCACTGACCATCCTGCGATGGACTTTTTTTTCGCTGTTCGCGCTGCTGGGCGTGGCTTCACTGGCGATTTTCATCTTCAGCATCATGCTGCTGCGGATGCGCCGCGAGGCGCAGATGGCCGAACTTGACTCGAAGAAGCTCGGGCAGTACACCCTGGAGCGCAAACTTGGCTCCGGCGGCATGGGCGTGGTCTACAAGGGGTTCCACGCGATCCTGCGGCGGCCCACAGCCATCAAAACGCTGCATCTCGACAAGGTCAACGAAGGGTCGATCGAACGGTTTGAGCGCGAGGTGCAGATCACGTGCAAGCTGAACCACCCCAACACGGTGGCGATTTACGATTTTGGCCGCACCGAAGAGGGCCTGTTTTTCTACGCCATGGAATACCTCGACGGCATCGATCTGCAGACCCTCGTCGACACCTACGGTCCGCAGTCCGAAAGCCGCGTCATTCACATCCTCCAGCAGGTCTGTGGGTCACTTTACGAGGCCCATTCCCTGGGCCTTGTGCATCGGGACATCAAACCCGCCAACATCATGCTCAACCGGCGTGGGGGTGAACCCGATGTCGTGAAGGTGCTGGATTTCGGGCTCGTGAAGGCGCTCGACGAACAGAAACAGGCGGGGATGACGGGTACCAACAGCCTGACCGGCACCCCGCTGTACATGTCGCCGGAATCGATCGAAACACCCGATGGCGTCGATGCCCGCAGCGACCTGTACGCTGTGGGGGCCGTGGGTTACTTCCTGCTGACCGGCCGCCCGGTGTTCGATGCGCGGTCGATTGTCGAACTTTGCCAGGCCCATTTGACACAGCCGCCCATTCCACCCACGGAGCGAATGGGGAAACCCGTCAGCTCGGAATTGGAAACGGCATTGCTGGCCTGCCTGGAGAAATCCCGCGCGCGCCGCCCGCAGACCGCCCGGGACCTGGCCCTGCGCCTCGCCCGATCGAGTTCCGCCAGCCTGTGGTCGATTGACGAAGCCGACGGCTGGTGGAGCCGCCATGAACGCGGAGTTGAGGCCGCTGCTGCCGCCACCACTGCGGACCCGCCCCGAATGGCCAACCGCACCACATCCAACTTCGAGCGAACGATTGTCTCAAACGAAGATTAAGAGGTCTAAAGGTCTAGTCATTCCCAGATCCATGCCCCTGGGCGCGACTGTTGTGTCCCGCTCGTGTCAGCGACAGCCTGTGCCCCCGTGGCTCAACATTACCAGCCGCATCACTGGCAACCGCGACCAGGGTCCCGTTGGCGGGGCGGGGCAGGATGATTTGCCAGTGAACAATGCCAGTGACGGTCTGTTCCTGGGAGGGCATCGGTGACATGGAGGCCTTTGCCGGGAGGCCGTTGACGAGAATGCCTGCGACATCGCCATTGTCGTGTGTCGCGCCGCTGACGATCAGGTTTTCCCCCTGCGAGCGCACGTCCGTGATGAGTGTCGCTGGCGGCAGGTCGTCCGTGGGATCCAGCAGGCGCGGGAACTCGATGTTCGCAACTTCGGCGAGGCGGGATTCGTCGCCTGTCAGGGGAGGCTCGGCTCGAAATCCGCTGCCATCTCCGTACAGGTCCGCCGCCTTCGTGCTGACCAGCTTGGCGTGCCGGCCGGGACCGAAGTGGTTGTGAATGAAGTAGGGCACCCCCTCCTTGACGAAGGGGTCCACGCGCGTGGAACCGCCCCGGTTGAAGACCGGCCGCCGAGGATCGCAGCCAACCACGGACACGTTGCGGAAGTGGGCGTCGGCACCCGCCCCCAGGGCATTGTCCGTCATGTGGATCAGCGGGTGATACTGGCCGTCGTTTCGCATCCCTTCGAGCTTCAGTCCATCCACGGTGAAGCGGCCAACTTGTGCGCTGGCGTCGTCCATGCCCCGGTTGAACGGTTCGGAGCCGACGCGCGACAGATGCACGTTGCGGTACTCGTGGTTGTCAAAGGCGGGACGATAGACACCATACTCCGTCCGGTCGATTCGCAGACCATCCATGAGCATCGAAGGGCTCTGCGGGCGAAATGCGTAGTGGGCATTCCAGACGGTGAAGTTCCGGATGACGTGCGGATGCTTCGCGTCCGGTCCGGTCCAGTCAACAGCACGGATCGCCTCAAGCATCCGCTGATCCTCGATGGGTGCGTCCGGCTGATGATCCCCATTAGCGGCCACGACCATCCCGGCGAAGTTCGTGTGCGCCTCGTTGGCTTCAAACTTCCAGATCGGAATGGTGCGGACATCGACAACGGTCTGAGTGCCATCCGCGTTCTGCAACGGCAGCGCGGGGTCGAACTGCGACGACTTCTTCATGTCGTAGCGAAAGGCATACTGGTCATTCTCGACACCCACATTTCCCGCCAACGTGTTGCGTCCGTTGGCCCACCAAAACGCGGCCCCGGCATTGTCATCAAACGGCAGCGCCAGGTTCTTCAGCCGCGGACCAAAGTAAGACTGCACCCCCAGATTGCCCGCCAGCAGGTTGCCCACCTCGGTGCCGTCCTCCAGAAAGTAGCCGTGTCCGACACTCTGGTAGCCCACGCAATCGCGAACCACGAGATGGTTGGTGTTGTGAATCGTGACCCAGCGGTTGTGGGAATCGACAACCGCGACTCCCCGGACGCTCGAACCCCGCATGGTGTCACCGACGAGATGGAAGTGAATGGGGTAACGTCCCAGCACCCCCTCCTTCCCGAGATGGGCGAACTGGGCATAGCTGATCCCACCGGAGGAGGACCGGTGATACACCGTGTGGCCGCGGACACCGGCGGGATCGGCGCTTTCGATGACCACGTTTCGCGTGAGCAGTGCCACCTCCCCGCGAAACTCGCCGCTGCCCGCGTGGTTGAACTTGAGTGGCTGGTCGAGCGTCAGCGTTCGTCCGTCGATCGCGCTGATTCTGCGTTCCTCCGTCTGCGGCGTTCGATGGCTGCGGGCACCAGCGCGGAACGACGATCCGCCTCCCTGCCAGTCAGTCGCCGTCACGATGATCGAGTCGCCGACACTCCAGCCAGCGACATCCGCGTTCAGTGTGACGGACTGGTCTTTGGCCTTGGCGTCTGTTCCGAGCTTCACCCAGGTGCGGGGGAGCGGGCTGCCGTGAAGCTCCATGCGTGCCGAGCAGCAGGCAATCGCCGGAGCATCGTCACGGTTGAAGCCCTCCAGATAATGCAACCGGATGCGGGCGGTTCGACCCGCCGGAATGGGGTCGTGGGGCAGCCCCACATCGAGCGTCGCAACGCTGCCGTCCGGCACCGCCTGAAGCTCTCCGTCCGTTTCTCCAGCATCAAAGTCACACGCAAAGCCGTCTTCCGAGCACTGATCGCTCTCCTGCACCTTGAGGATGCCGACGTTCAGCAGCGTGTCCTTTTCACGCGAAAACCTCAGCGTTCCGGCAACCTGCAGCAGCCGGATGACCTGCGGTTCCTGCACATCATATTCGACGCGCGTGCCCGCCGTCACCAGCACGCGGTCTCCGTCTTTGGGAACTCGCTTCAGATTCCATGTCTGCGGATTCGACCAGGCACCGCTCTGCAAGGAACGAATACTGAATTCGACCTGCCGGTGCGAACCGTGTCCGGAATGGCCACCAGAATGTTTGACGGCGGAGGAAGCCACGCTGCAGGGAAGACACCCCAGGAAAACGAGCACTGTGACAACAGCCGCCGGACGAATACCGAAGCAGTGACGGTCCATCGAGAGGATCCTTTTGAAGAAGACGGAGAACGCGCGCCGGATGAGCGCCACCCATTTCATTGGATTCGCCACGCATCACGAAGACTTCGATCATCCAAACTTCGGCAGTCAGTCACGCTGCCTGCCCGACATGCCAGCAACCAGTTCCGCTCTGATTCAAGCGAGCAAGACGACTTTGCAGGAGTTGGATGCTAGCACAGAGTGGAGAAGAATTCTGTACACGGCGCGTTGCCCGTTGCCCGCTTAGGGCGGCCTTTCAACCGGGCGGCCGGGGTTACCGCTGGCTATTGCTCATGCTGCCCATTCAAGTCAAAATGACTGACTGATTGATCAGCTTTCCGTCAACAGCATTCTCAGAGCGAACACAGTTTCGTCCCCTATGAACGGCACCGACACCGCGATGCCTCCGCCCCCGCGCAGCAACGAGGGGGAGACGCGCGCGGCGGAGATGCCTTCGGAAGTCGACGACCAATTGATGATCGGCGTCCAAAATGGCAATCCTCGGGCCTTCGACGCCTTGGTCGCGCGGCATCAGGGTCCGTTGATCGGCTTCTTCTGCGCCAATGCGCACGACCGCCAGCTTGCCGAGGATCTCACCCAGGAAACCCTGCTCAGGGTCTACAACCAGGCTTGGGATTACCTGCCCACCGGCAGATTTCAAGGATGGCTCTACCGCATTGCCCGCAACCTGCTGATTGACACCGTCCGGCGGCATTCGCATGACGCCGTATTGCGGGCACTGAAAACGAGCGATGCCGAACAGACGGCCCTGCGGTCACTGATGGACGCCGTGGCTTCCCCGGCAGACCAGGCCGGCGTACGCGAATTGGGCGTCCTCGTGAAAGCGTGGCTCCAGGAACTGCCCGCCGAACAGCGTGAGACATTCACTCTGCATCACTTCTCGGGCCTCACCCTGCCGGAGGTCGCGGAGATCCTGAAGACATCCGTCGCCACAACCAAAAGCCGCCTGCGGCTGGTGCGGGAAAAACTCCAGGAAAAGCTGCGTCTGCGTGGTGTTGGTGGTCTGGAAGAGACCTGAGTTCCAGCCACCAACGACGCAGTTTTCATACACACGTCGCTGCCACGCTTTTGCGAGTGCAGCGAAAACGAGCCATGCGAGTTACGGGGCCTTCGCCCCCAGCTCCTCAACCAGGAAACCGATCGAATCCGCTGAGGCTTCCACCCGCTGTTTGATCAGGTCGGCACCGCCGTGACCGGCGTTCTTTTCTATCCGCAGCAAGACCGGCAGACCACTGGTGCTCGCCGCCTGGATGCCGGCGGCAAACTTGCGGGCGTGCATCGGGTCGACACGGTCGTCACTGTCGGCCGAGATCATCAGGAGCGCCGGGTACTTGGTATCGGGGTGGATGTGGTGATACGGCGAATAGCCGTGCAGCACCTTGAAGTCTTCAGCCTTTTCGGCGGTGCCGTATTCGGGAATCCATGTCCGGCCGCTGCCGAACTTGTGGTAGCGGACCATGTCGAGGAGGGGCACGGCGCAGATCACGGCTTTGAACAGTTCCGGGCGCTGGGTCATCGCCGCGCCCACCAGCAGTCCGCCGTTTGAGCCACCGCGGATCGCGAGTTTTTCCGGCTTGGTGTAGTTGCTCTTGATGAGGTATTCGGCGGCGGCAATGAAGTCGTCGAAGACATTCTGCTTGTTGTGGAGCATGCCGGCCCGATGCCAGGCCTCGCCGTATTCTCCGCCGCCCCGCAGGTTGGGCAGGGCCACTCCACCGCCGGCTTCGAGCCACAGGCAGAAGTCGACGGAGAAGCTGGGGGTCATGCTGACATTAAAGCCCCCATACCCGGTCAGGAGCCACGGGGTGTTTCCGTCTTTCTTGAGTCCCTTCCGATGAATCAGGAACATGGAGACTTTGGTGCCGTCGCGGGACGGGTACCACACCTGCTGGACTTCGTAGGGGCTGGCGTCGAAGGGAACCTTCACGCTGGCCCAGAGCTTGGTCTCACCGGTCTTGATCGACGTGCGGTAAACTTCGCTGGGCGTCATGAAGGAGACGAAACCGAAGTAGGCGTCATCTTCATCGGGGTTGCCCGACATCCCGCCGGTGGTACCGATGCTGGGCAGGGGCACGGTGCGGACGAGTTTTCCTTCCAGCGTGCGCACCTCCATCCGGCTGGAGGCGTCCTTGAGAGTCACGAGGACGAGGTGTTCACCCACAACCTGCGTGCTGTCCAGCGTGGTCTCGGCTTCGGGGACGATCTCGCGCCACTCGTCGCGGGCGGGCTTTTCGGCGGCAGTCTTGAACACCCGCCATCTGGGTGCCCCCTCATTGGTCGCCACATAAAACTGGTCGCGCCAGGCGATGATCGAATACTGCGAGTCCTTGCCAACGACGAACGGCTTCCACGCCGTGTCCTTCGACTGCAGGTCGCGGTAGTAAACGTCGTTGGCATTCCAGCCATGGGCGATGTAGACAAACAGCCAGCGCCCGTCGCGGGACAGGCTGGGGCTGATGAACGTTGCCGGATCGGCGGTGCGGGGATGAATGACAGGATCTTTGGCGGGGTCGGTGCCCAGAGCGTGAAACCGTACTTCAGCAAAACCCGGCCGGGCATCAACGGTGATCTCTTTGCCATCCAGCGCCGGCAGGAATGTGTAGTAAAACCCCTTGCCATCGGGCGTCCATTGTGGGTCCGCGTACTTGGCTCCCTCAATCACGTCTTTTTCGCTGACTTTTCCCGTCGCCACATCCATCACATGCAGCGTGGCTTCGTCCGAATTGTTGCGGCGGATGGCGTAAGCCACGGTCAGGCCATCGTGCGTCGGCTCCCAGGTTCCCAGGGAGACCGTTCCGTCGGTGCTCAGGGTGTTGGGGTCGAGCAGGACGGTCTCGGTACCGGTTTCGCCCTCTTTCCAATAGACGATCGACTTTTCCTTGTCGGCATGCCGCCTTGAGTAAAAGAAGCGGGTGCCGGCATGGTGCGGCGACGAGATGGCGTCGATATACAGCATGGACCGCAGCCGCTTCACGAGTGTTTCCCGGCCGGGAAACTGCAGGGCCGCGCGGGCATATTGATCCTGAGCGTCCATCCAGGCTTTGACTTCCGGGCTTTTCTCGTCTTCGAGCCACCGGTAGGGGTCGGCCACCGGAGTTCCAAACTGCTCCTCGGAAATCTTCTCGGTTTTCGTGGCGGGCGGCGCGGAGGGCTTGGTGACGGGCAGTGCGGCCATGAGCGTCCCGAAAAGAGAGAAAACCGCCAGCACGAGGAGGCCGGGTCGAAGCATGAGAATCTCCAGAGCGTGCGGAAGCGCAATTGGACAGTGAAACGATTGCAAAGGTGCGAATATCTGATGGTGCGGGGCGCAGTCAAGGGTCATTGGCCAGATGTTGTCTCGACCATTTACAACCCGCTTTGAACAATCTTCAGACTGACCCGGTGCGTCCGGTTCAGCCGTTTCAGCTCTCCCAGTTCGGCCGTCGCCAGATCCGAATTGACAACCTTCGTCGAGCCACGAGAATACCGCCCGCAAACCAAGTGGCCTTGCGTGATTCGGGAACACCGCCAGTCAAGCCGGAGTGGCCGCCAGCGAGCGGGCGTCACGACGAGTATCCCGGAATCATGCAAAGTGATACAAACACGGCAACGACGGGAGCGAGCGCGTGACAATTTCCTCGAGCAGACAGTTGACGCGAAAACTACGGCTGGTGGTGACGCTGGTGATTCTCTGTTCCTGTGTCGGCTGCGATCAGGCCACAAAACAGCTTGCGACCCAGCGGCTCAAAAACGCGCCCGCCCACTCCTTCCTGGCCGACTGCCTGCGTTTTGAATACGCGCTCAATCCTGGCGGGTTTCTCAGCTTGGGAAGCAGCCTGCCGGACGGCGTGCGGACCTCGGCGTTTATTCTGCTGAACTCCGGCCTGCTGGTGGCATTGACTGCATTCCTCATCATGAAGCGTGGGCTGACCCTACCCCTGTTTGTGTCCTTGGCGTTCATTCTCGCCGGGGGAATCGGCAACCTGATCGATCGGGTCTGGCAAAATGGCCTGGTCACCGACTTTATCGTCGTTGGCATTGGCCCGCTGCGAACGGGCGTCTTCAATGTCGCGGACATGGCCGTCACCTTCGGGGCGATCGCGGTGGCATGCCTGTCCCTGCGGCAAAGCTCCGACTCTTCCGGAGAACCGCGGTCTCTTGAGGCTCTTAGTTCTGGCACGCGAGTGGAAGAATGAGCCACGTGGGTGCATCGCGTTTCGCCGATTGGGCACGGTGGTTCTTTGTGTCCTTGCTGCTTGTGACTGCCATTGGCGTGGTTGCCGGTCGGTCTCCCGAGAGGTTTGCCCTGCCGGGGCTGTTTGGACTGGGTTTTGGTGCCATTGTAGGACTGGGTGCGGGTGAGATGGCCTGCCGTCTGCATGTGTTCCGGCCCCGCGCGTTGGTAAATTTTGCTCGCGGCGGAACCCCTGGCGCGGATGGGCGGCTTGAGCCGCCTTCTTCATCCGCAGTCGGGGTTCCTCGCTCGCTGACGATGCTTGTGGTCTTGATGACCGCCGTTGGCTTCGTCGGGGTGTCTCTCCAGTGGCAGAGACTTTACGCCGAGCGGTCCAAGCCGTTTATCAAACCGGTACCCGATGATCCGCTGCGCAAACAACTGCTCAAGTCGTTGACGCCAGTTCCCGCAGGTGAAACACCACAGGGCCGGGCAGCGCGGGAACAACTGCTGGCGGATGTGGCCGATAGCGATGCTCAGCGGAACAAGCTCCGGCTGGAAATGGCGGAGACGCAAACCATTCGTGGCTATTTAAGATCGCGTTGGAACAACTTTCCGCTGCTCAAGGGGACCGACGCTCCCTGGCCACTCGTGTTGTGGCTCCTGGAACTCGTGGGAGGAGTGGTGATCGCGGGAGTGATTGCCTGGCGGACGATTCGGAAGGGTGCCGAGGCTCAGAAATCCGTTGAACCCCTTCACTGACTCGCTTAGCAACTCGGCAGCGAGAGGCTTCAACACGTGCGGACGCCTTGCCGGCGTGGGCTGCTCACGAAAAAGCAACTCTGGATGGGCGGTTCGGCGGCGTTCTTGACACTGGTTTCATGGTTGGCGTGCCTGTATACTCACGTTGTCGGGCGACGGGATCGGCGACGCACGCCGGGTGATGACCTGCCGTGGCTGATTCTGGCGTGGTGACATGATCCCCTGAATCGCCTCCCTTTCGCGGTTCAGTCCTCCCGCTGAACCGACGATGGCCGCAACGAAATCTCAACCTGGATCCAACAGGCATGGACTTTGAGATGCGTGCCGCCGAGATGTCAGGATCCACGACCTTGCCCGAGCATCCCGCCTCTTCCTCTTCCGACAACCAGCCGGCCCGCGACGGACAGCCCCAGCCGTCAACGTCCGCACCCGTCGGCCGACGTTACAGTCGGCGAACGAATTCCCTGATGGGCGTGCAGGTGGTCGGGGTCGGCTCTTATGTTCCCGCCCAAGTGGTCACCAATGCCGAACTGGCAACGCGGTACGGTTTCGACGCGGACTGGATCAAGCAGCGCAGCGGAATTCTTGAGCGACGACACGCGCCGCCCGAGCAGGCGACCAGCGACCTCTGTGTCGAAGCCGCACAAAACGCCATTCGGCATGCCGGGGTCAATCCCGCGGACATCGACCTCGTCGTCGTCGGCACCTTTACGCCCGACTTCTCCTTTCCCTCCACCGCCTGTCTCGTCCAGAATCGCCTCGGCTTGGATGCGCCCGCCGTTGACTTGCAGGCCGCCTGTGCCGGCTTCATGTATGCTCTGACGACAGCCGCCCAGTACGTGGCGACCGGCAACAGCCGCCTCGCCCTCGTGATCGGAGGCGACTGCAACAGCCGCGTCACCAATCCTGCCGACCAGAAGACCTACCCGCTGTTTGGCGATGGCGCGGGTGCGGTGCTGCTGGCCAGGGGCAGTGCCGAACAGGGTCTGCTGTGCTATCAGTTGGGGGCCGATGGGAGTGGTGGCCCTTTGCTCGACCGTCCCAGCGGTGGCTCACGCCGCCCCCCAAACGCCGCCGATCTGGAGGCCGGGCTGCAATACATGCAGATGGACGGCCGCAACGTTTTCAAATGGGCGGTTCATCTGGTCAGCGACACCATCAAGCTGGTCCTCGACCGGGCCGGCATGACGCCACAGGATGTCTCACTGTACATTCTGCACCAGGCGAACATCCGCATCATCAACGCGGCGATGGAACATTTGGGCATCCCCGACGACCGGGTGTTCAACAATCTGCAAAAGTACGGGAACACCTCGGGCGGGTCGATCCCGCTGGCACTCGATGAAGCCCTTCGCGCCGGCCGCGTTCAGCGCGGTGACACGCTGCTCTTCAGCGGCTTTGGTGCCGGCCTGACGTGGGGAACGGGGCTGTTCCGCTGGTAGCACGTCATTCGTGTTCGTACCTCCCGGTACGGCCTGGCACCCAGTCGGGTGAGGTTGCGCCACCAGATTTTCAGATCGGGTCGGCCGCACCGCGATTGAAGAAGTTTTTCGATCCAATCTGACTGACGGGCCAGCAATCTGCGGGCGCGACCCTCATTTCGCGGCCTGCTGCTTTTGGCCAGCCCCGGACTTTTCGAGAAATTTCCGGACCTAACCGGCTGTCTAGATGAGAGTTGTGGAATTTTCAAAAAGCCGAGCAGCGATGGCGCGCTGATTGCTTATTCACCTCTTCCAAACACAACACCCTTCTGTGGAACAGCTCTTTCGGAAGGATTCAATCTGGTGGTTGCTCACATGATGAGCCAACCCGTTCAAGCATAGAGGAGAAATCATGCAACGCTTTTTGATGGTCGCGGTTTTGGTTGCCAGTGCCGTGTTCTCCACCGTTGGCACGGCTGATGCTCAATGGGGTCGGGGCGGCTATGGCCGCGGGTACGGCGGTCATGGCAGCTACGGCCGTGGTTACGGTGGGGGCTACTACGGTGGATACGGACGTGGTGGGTACTACAACGGCTACGGTCGTGGCTACGGGGGCTACGGCCGCGGTTACTACGGGGGCGGATACGGCGGCGGCTACTACCGGCCGTACGGAAGCGGGATCTATTTCAGCTTCTAGACTCTCACCTACGCCAAGCTGAGATCGTCGTGAGCCGCTGATTTTTAAGGAACCCTCTCGATGAGGACGTTCCGGTGAAATCGAGCGGCTCGCAGTCTTTTCGACGGTGGTCTTGGAACTGGTGATCACTCTGAAGCGGTGCGGCTGCCCTCCAACGCCAGCAGCCAATGTGGCTCGGCACTGCTCTTGCCATCCGCTGTGAGACCAATGACGCTGCTGCGGCAAAACACAGATGAACACGTCGAGCCGTTTCAGTCCCCTCCAAAAAGGCAAAGGCAGTCGTGGCTCGTGGCCACGGCTGCCTTTCTCTTATCTGACTCAAGTTTCGCCTGAAAATCCAGCGTTCGAGAGCGTCCCGGTGGGACACTTAGCGCTGGTGTGACAGCACAAAGTCCTCGAAGCGGATTTCGTCGGCTCGGGAATCACCCAGGCCCACGAAGACTTCGGTCATCAGGCGGTGGAAGTGCTTCGTGCGGACAGAGTAGAAGTTGTGTTTTCCGTCGCGGCGGGCTTCGATCAGCCCAGCCACGCGGAGCAGTGCCAAGTGGTGGCTCACCGCTGGCTGGCTCTGTTCCAGCTTTTCACACAGGGCGGTGACGTGCAGTTCGCCTTCGCGGGCGAGGTACATCAGGATGCGCAGACGAGTTTCGTCGGAGAGCAGTTTGAACATCTGGACCAGCTCCTTCTCGAGCTGATCAGACAGCTCGGGAATATTGGAGTGCGTGATGGCCACAGGTTCAGCAACGTCGGAGATCATGGGTTCCCTTTGGGGTACAGGTGGATTTTCTGGGGGAAGCGAAGGTGTGGGACCTTCGGGGGATGACTGAGGCAGCAATGGATTTCCGATGTGAGGAGATGCCTCACCATCGGCGGGTTTAATGGCAAAATCGTCCTTGGCAAATTCGTCGTGATTCAAGTTGGACACCTGAACATCCCTTGCAGGCAATACAAAATCATGGCCAATGGGCCATCGCATTGAATGGCAACCAACAGAAATTAAATGTTGGACGGGCGACGGAACGGTGTGTTCGTCTCGCCGGGTCGAGCTTGGAAGTCTTCAAACGAAAGCGGGATATCAAACAGCCAAGCCTGAATTTCAGGTGGTGGGTGACGCCCAATTTGTCCGTTGGAATTCTTTGCGGATGAATCCGCGACCAGAGAAGAACTCTCTGAGACGTGCTTTATTTCATAGATGGTCGAACCGACTTTTGACTTTCGAAGTCTTCGCACCCATTATTACCGCCACATCCGCGACCGTCAATGAGTGTCCCACAATGCGGTTATTAATTCACCGTAAGATCACATAGACAATGGGGCATGTGATTATTTTTGTCGGTTTCTTTCAAATGGGACCCTGGCCCATGACAATTTCAGCAGCCTAAGCGTCTCATGGGATGAGACTTGTGTTTTGTCGGTGTCACACCTGGATTTCTGAAAAAATGTTCGAGTTTGCCGGACTTGCGGGTCGTAAAGTCCTCGTCACTGGGGCGTCGTCAGGGATTGGACGGGCGATCGCGCTGGAGCTGGCGCGGGCGGGGGCGGACCTCATCGTTCATGCCGCTCGGTCAGAAGAGGCTGCGGAAACGACGGCCACCGCATGCCGAAAGCTCGGACGGAACGCCTCGGTCGAGTTGCATGCCTTTGGTGAACAAAAGTCACCGGAAGAGTGGGCTGGGCGGGTCTGGGAGGAGCAGGGGCCACTCGATGTCTGGGTGAACAATGCGGGGGCGGACATTCTGACGGGCACCCAGGCGCGGGCCTCTTATGCCGAGAAATTAGCGATGTTGCTGGAGGTGGATGTCAAAGCCTGCATGCTGCTGAATCATCTGATCGGCGGTAAGATGAAGGCTCGCGGGAAGGGTGTGATCCTCAATATCGGCTGGGATCAGGCCGACCGGGGCATGGAAGGCGCGAGCGGCGAGCTTTTTGCCGCAACCAAGAATGCCGTGATGGGCTATTCCCGCTCGCTGGCTTTGAGCCTCGCCCCGGAAGTGCGCGTGAACTGCATCGCCCCCGGCTGGATCCGCACGGCTTGGGGAGACGGCGCAAGCGATGCGTGGCAAGAGCGCGTCTTGCGTGAGACGCCGCTCCAGCGCTGGGGCACACCGGAAGATATTGCCCGACTGGCCCGCTTTTTGGTGAGTGACGAGGCGTCGTACATCTCGGGTCAGGTGATCTGCGCCAACGGTGGCGCGGTCCGATAGGGAAGACACATTGGTCGTTAGGGCGAATCGGGGAATCAATGCGCAAGCCGTCAAGATCCTGCCGGAACTTCAACCGCGGCCGAACCTGCCTGGGGCTGCTTGTCGCGCTCTGCCTCACGGGTGGCTGCTCCGACGGCAATTCCGAGCCCAAAGTTGATTCGACGGCACAGGCGGTCGGGACTGCGGAACAGCCAAGACTTCCGACGGTGACCGGCGTCGAGCCAGGATCGAAAGAGCCACGCTTTACGCTGGAGATGCCGGATGGATTTGAATGGAGTTCCAAGCACAGGCTCTATCACAACAATCAACTTCGCACCACCATCAGGCCGACCCACTCAGTCGGCGTTGAGATTCAAACCGTTGTCGATGACTTCGCCGCAGCGGATCTGAAAACCTTCGAGGTGATTGACAAGGAAATCGTCAATGTCGACAACCGCCCGACCCTGCTGCTGCACGCGAACCGGCGCGATGGAAAATATCCGCAACAGGTTTGCGTCGTGGCCTATGGAACAAAGACTGGATGTGCGCAGGTGACGGCACTTTACCCCACGGACGCGGCAGAGAGCCTGAAAAAAACGCTGGAGAAGTCGCTGCTGAACTCTCGGTACGAATTCCCAGAGTAGTCGACAGGGCGTCGAAAGATTCTTGGAACTTTTTGCCCAACTCTCTCGTCCAACCTTTGCTCTCGAAAATTCGCCTAGCTTTCAAACGCTGCAGGTGGCGCAGAAGTTGGATTGCAGGGAACGAACCGAGGGTGACGGATAAATTCGGGTGGACTGGGCGTTTTAGCTTGACGCTCACTGAAATCCGGTGATAGCTTAACTTTCGGTGCATTGCACACGTCACGCACCAAACCCCACTGAACCGCATGTTGGACTCTCTTTCGCTACGGCGGCGAAACCAGACCTTCGTGCGCTTCACCGAGGTTCTTTGCGACAATTTCACGATCACGCGACGCTTTTGAGGCACTCATGGCGAAACCAGAAACACGCGCGGCATGGGGCATCGACATCGGGCAGGCGGGCCTGAAGGCCCTGAGGCTCAAATATGTTGAGTCCGCCGGGCAGGTGATGGCGGTGGCCTTCGACTATGTGCCCCACGCCAAAATCCTCAGCCAGGTCGATGTGACGCCCGAGCAGAAGGTCGAGATGATCGACTCGGCCCTCAAGACATTTCTTTCCCGCAACCAGGTGCGGGGAGATGTGGTGGCGATCAGCGTGCCGGGCGAAAAGGCGCTGGCCCGCTTCATCCAGTTGCCCCCGGTCGAAGCCAGCAAGGTCGGCGAGATCGTGAAGTATGAGGCCCGCCAGCAGATTCCGTTCGCGCTGGAAGAGGTGATCTGGGATTACCAGCCTCTGGGCGCGGGCATGGAAGAAAGCGGCTTCCTGCTGGATGCGGAAGTGGGCCTGTTCGCGATGAAGCGTGATCAGGTGCTGGAGCGGCTGTTCCCGTTCACCGCCGCGAAGGTCGAAGTCGACCTGATCCAGATCGCGCCGATGGCCCTCTACAATTACCTGATCCACGATGTGATGGGGCAGCCCATTGGCGAAAGCAACGAGGAAGACGAGTACTCGATGCTGCTCGACATGGGGGCCGACAGCACGCAGTTGGTCGTCAGCAACGGCAAGAAATTGTGGATCCGCAATGTCGGCAAGGGCGGCAGCCACTTCACCCGCACGCTCACCAAAGAGCTGAAGCTGACCTTCGCCAAGGCCGAACACCTGAAGTGCAATGCCACGAAGGCACCAGACCCCAAGGCGATTTTCCAGGCGCTCCGCGGCGAGTTCAAGGATTTTGCCGGTGAACTGCAGCGCTCCATCGGCCATTTTTCGAGCGTGAACCGCAACGCCAAGATCAAGAAGATCTACGGGCTGGGCGGGGGCTTCAAGCTGGCAGGTCTGCAAAAGTATCTGCAGCAGGAACTGCAGATGGAGGTTGAGCGGATTGAGGCGTTTCCGGCGCTCGTGGGCGACAGCGTGCTGGCCGCGCCGCTGTTCCAGGAAAACCTGCTGAGCTTCGCGGTGCCCTATGGCCTGGCGCTGCAGGGGCTGAATGTCACGCGGGTGCATACCTCGCTGCTGCCTCCGGAAATCCGCACCGCGCGGCTCGTGCGGGCGAAGAAGCCGTGGGCCATCGCCGCGGCGGCCCTGCTGCTGGTGGGGTTGGGGATCTCCAATGCGGTTGACGCCAAGGCGGTCTATTCCGTCAGCGAAGATCGTTTCGGCCAGTCGGATGACAAGGCTAAGAAGGTGACCGATGATGCGGCCGCGCAGAAGTCGGCGTATGATGCCACGGTCGCCGAAAACGGCAAGCTGAAGCAGCAGGGCGAAGACATTCTGAAGCACGCCGAGGGCCGCCTGCACTGGCTGGAAGTCTACAAGGCGATCAATGAATGTCTCCCGCGCAGTGTTGGCGAGCAGAAGACGATCGAAGACCCGAGGCTCAAAAACCAGATCCGCCTTTCCAAGATCACCTGCACACGTGAGGCCGATCTGGCCGCGTGGTATGGCAAGGTCGACAACCCCCAAGGCCGTGGTATGCTCAAGGAGGACCAGAAGGCCCCAACGGGGGCCGGGTATGTCTTCACGCTGGAGGGGCGGCATTTCCATCATGACCCGCAGCAGCCGGAAATGCAGCGGCTCAATTATGTGTTCAACACCCTGCTGCAGAATCTGAAGGCGTGGACCATCACGCAGCCGGGGACCAACGTTGAAGTGCCGGTTCGAAAACTGGGGATCACTCACGCGTACCTCTCGTTCTGGGAAGAAACGCAGAGGACCTATGTGCCGCCCGGAAAGCAGATTGGCAGCTTTGGCGCGGCGGCGAATCCGGCGGCTGCGGGCAACTCCCCCATGCCAGGATCGCCAATGCCTGGCGTCGTGGGGCAGCCGGCGACTGCCGGAGCCGAAGAGCAGCAGGCGCTGAACCAGACCACGTTTCACATCCAGTTTGTCTGGAAAGAAACTCCCGAAAAGGACCGGCCAGCCGTTGACCCCATTGTGGCTGCCGCCGCGGCGGCGAACCCCGGTGCCGCCCCCGGTGCAGCCCTTCCTGGCGCAACGGCACCAGGTGTTCAGACGCCTCCGTTGGCAATGCCGCCTGGACCAGCGCCAGCAGGCGCTTCGGTCAACCTTCCGGCAATGCCACCCACGGGACCGATGCCTGGAGCGTCCCTGCCGGCCGGCCTTCCCGCAACGCCTGCGGTGGCTCCGGCAACTGCGACTCCTCCTGCCGTCGCTCCGGCCGCCCCCGCCGGTCCGGTTGCTCCTGCTGGTGCCGCCGCGCCCGCTGGTCCGACGGCCCCGATGGTGCCGCCAGTCGCACCCGTGGCTCCCAAATAGAATTTCGGAACTCTTCTGTGACTTGGAGCGTCAATACACTGTCGCCCCGTTCTTGAATCAACCTTCTGAGCCAGGTGGCTCAGGCAAGCCAAGCAAACGGTCGCATATCAACACGATGGCACAAGGTGCGTGCCTGTGGTCTGGAGCCTGCAATGGATCAGTTGAACAAAGTCCTGGAACACAAATTCTGGATCATGCTGGGCTTGGCGATCATCATCCCCTTTGTGGGCTGGGGGATGACCCATTCGGCGATGGTGGCGGAGTTTGAAAAGGGAAAAGGCGAACTCGAGACCAAGTTCAAAAACATTCCGCAGGGGGCCAGCCTTCCCAACGATCGCTGGAAGACCGAAGCCACCACCGAAAATGACAAGCAGCGGCTGTTGGTGGAGTCAACCTGGAAAAAACTGTGGGACGAACAGCAGAAGGCGAAGGTCTGGCCCGCAAAATTCCCGTCGGACACCGACAATCTCGATCAGAATACCCTGCTGCTGTATCCCCAAAAATACCGGGACGAAGTCAAGCGAATCTATTCGGTGGTGCGGCCATTGACGCCGTCCATCATGGGGCCGACGGGTGTCATCGCGTTTCCGCTCAACCAGTTGTCGGTGGTGGAGTGGCAGTCGAGTGCCCCACCTTCACCCCGCGACATTCGCGAAGCCCAGGAAGACCTGTGGCTCTACGAAGCGCTGTTGAAGCTGATTGACAAAGTCAACGCCGGGGTGAGCCTGCAGAACGACGCGCCGATTCCAGAATTGCTGACGCTGAAGCTGCTGGGCGGTTCAGGCGGGCCAAAGGGACCGGGGGCCGCCACGACATCCTCCCAGCCGAGCGGGATGGCGGGGATGCAGGGGATGGCACCCATTGGGCTTAGCAGCCCGCTGGGCGGCGCAGATTTTGAAGACGCCGCCGGTGGTGGTCAAAGCAGCGGAGGCAGCGTGGACTTTAGTCCAGCCGACGAATTTGGTCCGGAAGTGGATGCCCCGGTCACGGCGGGAAGCAGTTCACCGGCTCCGGCAGCCCCGACTGGGGCCACTGGACTGGCAATGGCCCCAATCGGGCTGGTCAGTCCCGGCACTGGCGGCAGCGGGTCGAATGCCAAGAAAGACCGCTACGTCCGCAAAACGGAATATTGGAACACACGTGGCTTCTATATCAAGGTCATCATGGACCACACGGAGGTGCCACGATTCGTCGCGGAACTGTCCAATTCCAAGGAATGGCCCATCCGCATCACCCGCGTTCAAACCGAAGATGTGCACAAGGAGGATCTGGCTGTCGCCGGGACGGGAAGTGCAAATTCGCCAGCGGCCGGCGGTATTCCCAATGTCTCAATGCCCATGCCTGGCGGCTTCAGGCCGATGGGTGGACCGGCGGCTCCAGCCGGTGGTGCCACTCGGGGTGGTAACTCAATGGTCCGCGGCGGAGATGGTGAGGGGGGAACGGTCGCCTCCACCAACTATGACAAAACGAAAATGGCGTATGTCGCCGTGAGCGGTGAGATCACGATTTACAACGCGCCCAAGATTACGGGGGCACCCGCCACGACGACACCTCCGCCCGCTCCAACCACTGCACCTCCAGCCGCTGTCCCACCTGTCGC
This sequence comes from Planctomycetaceae bacterium, assembly GCA_021732845.1. Lineage (GTDB taxonomy): Bacteria > Planctomycetota > Planctomycetia > Planctomycetales > Planctomycetaceae > JAKFUF01. Next base: position 65,341 of record JAKFUF010000008.1, read on the forward strand.
GGTGGCTCCGGCAGCCACGGAACCAGCCACGGAACCAGCCGCGGCACCAGGTCCGACAGCCCCCGCAGCACCAGGTGCCGCTCCAGCGGCCCCGGCAACTGCGGGACCGATGCCCGGTGCGGCTCCGGTCAGCACTCCGAGTGCCCCTGCGGGCGCGACCACCGAAGCTGTCAAGCCGGGAGAGACGCCCCCTGCCGCCGGAGCCCCGACGACTCCGGCCGCAACGACTCCGGCCGCAACGACGACGCCAGCAACTCCGACTTCACCCGCAGCGCCCCCGACTCCCGCTGCAACTGGAACCACGCCGTTGCCACCTCCAGCCGTGCCTGGCACGGCTCCGGCAGCCGTGGCACCCGCCAAACCCTGATGCTGTCCGCCACTCGATTTTACACACTTCAGTTGGGCACATGAGTCACGGCTGCAAACCGTGGTTTCTCAAGCGAAGGAAATGCCATGAAAAACTTGATGGCGAAGCTCAAGGGGATGGATTACAAGCAATTCGCCCTGAACTATGCCGACAAAATCGGCTTCGGCGTGATCGCCGTGATTGTGCTGGGCGTGCTGGTCATGGGCACCAACAAGGACAGCTACGAGAAGACGCCAACTCAGTTTGAGGATGCGGCCGCGAAAGCCACGCAGGCGCTGGCCAATTCCACCTGGCCCGAGACGGACAAGGGGCAGTTCCGCGTTGAGGACTTCAGCGCCAAAGCTGAGGAACGGGTGCTTCGTGATGTGGCGCTCAACAATTACGAGTACCGCATCGAGATGTCGCCCAAGCTCTATCCGCGGGAAGCACAGGTCAAAGAGCCCACACTCTTCCCTGTGCGCGACCTGATCGCCACCTACGGAACGGCACCGATTGAGACGTTTCCGCCGGAATTGCAGGACAGCCTGCAACTGGCCAGTGCCGCCAATGACGAAAAGAAGGCGGCGGAAGAGAAGGCCCCCAAAAAAGCCTCGAACGAGTTTGAACTGGCCAAGGGCTCCACGGGCGGAGGGCAGGCCGGGACGGGCGTCGTGGTGCCGATGCCCCCGGTGGGACCGGCACAAGGAACAGCGATTAGTCTGCCCGTGGCTCCTACAGGCTATGGAGCGGCCGACGTCGAAGATGGAGTTCCGGGCATGGGGATTGGGATCGAATCCACCAGTGTCGGGCTTAACCGTCATGGTCGGGGATTGCGGTATGTCGCCGTCCGGGGCATTGTCCCGCACAAGGAGCTGATGGAATCGTACAAGCAGGCCCTGCACACCCCCACTCGCGAAATGGCGGCCGAGCATGTGGTCTACTGGGACTTTCACATTGAGCGTCAGATGGCGGTTGGCGGGCCTGAGCAATGGACTCCGTGGACACAGCTTAAGATCGAGGTGGCTCGGGATGCGATCAACAACGAGTGCGCCATTTGGGATCCAGAAATTGTCAACATCAACGTGACCGACCCCGTGTTTACGATGCCTTTGCCCGGTCGGCTGATGGGAAACTGGTCGGTTCATGGCACGCATCCTGCCTTGGAGGATTATCTGCTGAGCCAGACGCAGATCGAAGAGGAACGGATCAAGAGTGAAGAGGCGCTCGCCAAGGACCGCGCCAAGGGGGCCGTGGGGGTGACAAAGAAGGGTGGATTTGCCGGCAGCCAGGGTGACGCGGGCAGTGCCCGCCGTCGAACGGACACGGTCGACGCGGGTGCAGTTGGTGCAGGTCGCGGGCCTGGCATGCCATTCAGCATGCCGATTCCCGGCGGCATGCCTGGCCCCAACATGGCAAACATGCCAGTTGGCAATATCGGAACAGTCAGAGGCGGGCCCGCAGACATGGAGGACATGTCCATGCCGGGCTTTGGCGGAACGGGCTTGAACCCGGCGGACGACGATTTGCGGCGGAACCCAAACCCCACGACGGAAGCCATGCTGTTGTTCCGCTATTTCGATTTTGACATCGAACCGGGCCGCGTCTATCGCTACCGGATCCAACTCGTCATGGGCAACACCAACTTCGACAAGCGGCCCGAACAGGTCGAGAAGCCGGAAGTCGCCCAGGGACGAACGCGTGAAACCAAGTGGAGCGATGAGTCGAACCCGGTTCTGGTCAACGAAGACATGAACTACTTCCTCAGCAGGGTCCTGCGCACCCGGGGCAGTGCCGGCATGGCCGAGATGGACACGTTCCAGTGGGATGCCGCCAGTGGCGTCATCATCCATGCGCCGTTGAAGCTGACCTACGGACAGCCGGTCGGCGGCAAGGCGCGGCTGGAATTCCCCGATGTCATTCACGAAGTTCTGGATACCAAAGAAGTCGCGTTCTACAGCCGTGACATCCTGGTCGATAGCAACCCGGCCCCCGTTCTGGCCACCGCCGATCATCCCGACCTCAAAGTGCGAGATCTGGCACGCCTGCTCGATGGCGGCACCCTGGATGAAGCGATCACGGTCAACCAGTTCGGCGAATTCGTGGAGAACAATCCAGTCGTCACGCAAGCCGAAGAGTCGGTTGTCTCGGAACGCCATAAGAATCAAAATGATGCGTTGAAGTCTCAACTCCAGACCAAGACACCCGACGCAGATGCACCGAGCACTCTTGATGGTCTGGCCGGTGGTATGGGTGATCCGATGGACTCCAAGAAAAAGAAGGCCAAGAAAAAGGGGAACCCCACCCGCATGATGGGAATGCCCGGCATGCCGGGAATGCCGATGCCGGGGATGCCCGGGATGCCAGCGGGTGGAGCCGACGCCAAGGCGAAAAAGACCACCAAGTCCAAGCGATAAGCTTCTGCGGCACTCTCACGCCCTGGTCCAGTTTTTGGATCAGGGCGTTTTTTTGTTGCCTGATCGGCAACCGATTGTTCACTCCCGCCGCAGGTGGACCCTCTGCCACATCAGGGATATGATATCGCTCTCATGATCCCCCTCAACTTTGGGAGTGAACGGCGATGGACGATGTGGCTCTGCAATTCCTCAAAGACATGCTGGCTACTCCCAGTCCGTCGGGCTCCGAACAGGCGATCCAGAAGGTCATTCACGACTATGTGCGGCCGTTTGCCAAGGTCAACATCGACTGGCACGGCAACCTCATCGCCGCGGTCAACCCTGGCGGCCATCCGCGGATCATGCTGGCCGGGCACTGTGACCAGATTGGCCTGATGGTCAAGCACATTGATGCCGATGGGTTCATCTGGGTCGATTCCATCGGTGGCTGGGACATTCAGATGCTCATCGGCCAGAACATGGTCATCTGGAGCCAGTCTGGACCGGTGCGGGGGGTGATTTCACGCAAGGCGATCCACCTGTTGAGCCCCGACGACCGCAAAAAAGTCCCTGAACTCAAGGACTTGTGGATCGACATCGGGGTCAAAAATGGGGAAGAGGCACGACAGGTTGTGTCCGTTGGCGACCCGGTGACATTTGAACTGGGCTATCGTGCCCTGCGGAACGGCATCGCTGGGGCTGCCGGCATGGACAACAAAGTCGGTGCCTGGACCGTGATGAACGCCCTGCGGAAAGTTGCCGAAGCTGAGCCACTGGCGGCTGTGTTTGCCGTGTCCACGGTTCAGGAAGAAATCGGCCTGCGCGGAGCCCAGACGAGCGCGTTTTCGATCGACCCGCATTTGGGGATCGCGGTGGACGTGACGCATGCCACCGACTGTCCAACGATGGACCATCGGCAGTATGGCGACATCAGCCTTGGCCTGGGACCGGTGGTCTACCGCGGCCCGAACATCAATCCGGTGGTTCACAAGCGGCTCGCCGCTCTGGCGACCGAAAAATCCATTCCCATTCAGTTGGGCGGTCTCTCACGGCCGGCAGGAAACGACGCCAACATCATGCAGATCAACCGGGGTGGCGTGGCAACGGGGATCGTGGCCATTCCGAACCGCTACATGCACAGCCCGGTCGAGCTGGTGTCGCTGTCCGACTTGGGCCACGCCGCGGAACTGGTCGCCGCCTTCTGCCTGTCACTGACCCCGGACTGCGACTTCACGCCACAGGTGTAGGCAGGCGCGCCGGGTGGTCTGCAAGTTCTGTCAGGACAGCGGACGGAGCATCTCCCGTCCACTGTCCTGATCAGGGAAGCCGTTTAGCGGCCGCGTTTTTTGGAGCGGCCCTTGCGGTCGTTGGCGGCCTTGTCATCCTCGGCCTGCCGGAAGATTTCGATCTGCAGATCGGTCTCGGCCTTGGCCTTCATGGCCCACTTCCAGAGTGCCGGAATATGCTTGTTTTCGGCATCCTTGGTGTGAATGGTGACCTGGGTCAGCCCCGAGTCGGTCATTTTCTTCCCGATCTCGGTCAGCAGGTCGGAAACGCGCAGAATGCTCTTGCGCAGAGCTTCCAAATCGGCGGGTGTTTGCTCGAACTTCATGATTTGATTTGATTTCGGACCAGGTTTCGGACCAATAACAGGATGCAAGTGTTGCAGAACTTGGATGGAGATGCAACACAAGAGCCGCAAAATCCAGAATTCGCGAAGAAAAAAATGGCCGAAGGGTGAACCTCTGGCTAATCCGGTTGTATGAATGTGTCAAAACACTGCGGAATCGTGGAAGAACGCCGGACTTTTCCGTCCGGCCTCCGGCTGGCAGAAGCGTTGGCCAAAACGATGACAATTTTGACCGTGTCTGGAGCCTGGAACTGGAGCCCCGCGTGCCACAAATCCTTGAGCCGCATCATGTTTATTCCGGGCGGCGGTTTGAAGTCGATGGTGGAACGCCGGAAATGAGCGCCCCGCCGCCATTTGCCGGCTCCCCTGCGGGGGTCTATGATGCTGGCGGCCCCCGCCGCTCCTGGCATCCCCGCAGGCCAACTAATGACGTGGCTCCAATGCAGAGACCCGGTCGTCCGCCGCTCCGCATCAGCCCAACGCGGCTGATCACTTTGCTGGGGGTTGTGTTGAATGGCCTGCTGTTGCCACTTCTGACCTCGCGTGACTCTGTCGCCGCCGATTCCCGACCGCGATTGATCATCGAAACCGATGCCGGAGGCGATCCGGACGACGAGCAATCGCTGGTGCGGCTCCTGGTTTATGCGAATGAATTCGAAATCGAGGGCATCATCACCAATCGGCCGATGGCCCGGGACGGCGAGAACAAGAATCCGGTTCGCGATGGCCTGGGCATCGTGCGGGCACTGATCGAGGCTTACGGGCGAAGCCACGTGAACCTCGTGAAGCATGACGCACGGTTTCCTGCTCCAGAGCAGCTTTTGGCGCGAACGGTCGCCGGCTACGACGATATCGCAGATGGCGTGAACCTCATCATCAAAGCCGTGGATGGGGATGACCCGCGTCCTATCTGGTTCAGCAATTGGGGAACCGACCATGGCGCGGCGGAAAGTTGCCTCAAGCGGGCGCTCGACAGGGTGCTTGGTGAGCGTGGCCCGGTTGGGTATGCAAAATTCAAGAACCGGCTGAGGCTCAGTTCCGCCGACAAGTTCGGCGATCACACCGCGCGAATCGATCCGCCGTTTGTCTTCTGGCTCAACGCCTCGCATCCGCCCGTGGAGGGCATGCGCTGGTATCACCGTTTTTCGGCCCTGACCGCGACAGCCGGTGGCTTCGACGTGGAGCGGGATGTCCGCATCGGCCATGGACCGCTGGGTGCCCTCTATCCGGTGAACACCAGCCTCCGGCAGAAGGAGGGTGACACCATGATGTTTTTGTATCTGGCACCCACGGGCATGAATGAACCGCTCGAACCGGCCTGGGGCAGTTGGGGTGGGCGCTACGGGCACAACGCGGAATTCCCAGGCAAGAACTACCACTGGGCGAACCAGACCGACTTTTGGAATGGCAGCACCAACCGCGACAACACTCTCGCGCGGTGGGCCGTCGCGTTGCAAAATGACTTCGCCGCCCGCATGGATTGGTGCAGGGCGGATGCCTACGAGAAGGCGAACCATGCTCCCAAGGCCGTCCTGAACGGTGACGCTTCCCGCGGGCTGCTGCACATTCAAGCCACGACAGGTGAACCGGTGACGCTGTCCGCGGAGGGCTCCCGTGATCCTGACGGGAATTCGATCACGGCGGAATGGTTCGTTTACCCCGAAGCCGGAACATTCACCCGGAACGTGAAACTGACTGCCACAAGCGGCCTGCAGACGAGTTTCCTCGTGCCGGCCGCCAGGGCCTCACAGACCATTCATGTGATCCTGCAGGTCAACGATAATGGCACGCCAAATCTGACGAGCTATCGGCGCGCGTGACCATCAAAAACTGAGCGTCCTCTCAGGATTGGATCGTCAGCTTGCAGGCGGATTCCCGGTCGTCTTCGTCGAGCGACATCAGGGCTTCAACGATTTCGTACGCATAGTCAGCCAGTTCTGTGGCCGTCCGTACCGCGGGACGCAGCCGCGGAATGCCAGGTTTCAGCAGCGGACTGCTCTGCACTCGAAGCGTCTCGAAATCGTAAATGCCAAACACCACCTGTGGACCGTCCCCCCGCGAGAGGCGCAGTTCTCTTTGCAGTTCCAGAGCTGAAACGGCGGCATTCACATATGCCGTGATCCCGACCAGCAGGGAACGGTACATCGTCTGATCTGACATGGCGGCCCCGGCGTACTTTTCCAGGGCGTGCGAGGCTCCACGGACGGCGATCTGAATCTGATCTACCAGTGACCTCAGGGCGAAGGTGCTGGCAATGTTGACGTAGGCGTCCGGCGACAGGTGCGTGTCCACGGCGGCGGTCACCGCCCCGCACTTGGAATGCCCCAGAACCACAATCAGCTTCAGGCTTTCCTTCAGATTCGCAAGTGCATAGTGCAATGAGCCGAGGCACTCGGAACCGAGTACGTTGCCCGCAATGCGCAGGACGAACAAGTCATTGAAGGATTGGTCAAAGACGGCTTCGATTGGCACACGTGCGTCGGAACAGCCGAGCACCACGGCAAATGGCGACTGCGACGGCATCGCCCCCGGGAACAGGGGCAACCCGGATGTCATCAAGCTCATGGGAACCACGATCGGTTCGGCATTGTCGCCGCCCAGAGTCCGCTCCTGCATCAGATGGACGAGTTGCTTGAACCGGTCATTCCCCTGAACCAGCGTTTCGAGCGCCGTTTTTGCATCAGGGATCTGCCGCGCCGTCATCGGCGCAAATGGATCGTAGCGGTAGATGACATCCATGACGACAACCGCCGTGCAGAGAGTTTCCGTTGAAAGCCCGATTCTCGATAGTTCGCAGCGGGGATGCAAGCACGCAAACTGAACGGCATGCACCACAAGTGGCTGCGACCGCATCGGACCGAGTGCGGGGCGCGATCCGCTTCAACCCGAGTTCACACTGTACCGGCGATCGCTGATGTGGTTGCGACGCCACATGTGCAATTGGCGGACAGAAGTGACCTTCCCTGGGATTGCCCCGCCGTCACCCATCCGGGCTTCTCGCACTTGGGAGCCCACAGCGTTCGGCCCTTTGCGGGTGAGCCTTGGAGGAGTGGTCTGGACGATCGAAGAACTGCTGACAAGCGATGGTTTACCGTGACTTTCCCATCAAATCTGCGGGCAAGAGTTGCCAAAGTTCCGCAGCGATTTCTTCCATCGGACGCATCACGCCGTCGCGCAATCCCTCAAGAATATGCCAGCGTGCCTCTCGTGCCAGTGACCGGTAGACCGTCCGTACCTCTTCAAGATACCGGCCATCGGCCTCCTGAATGTCCGCCGCGCGGTCGGTGTAATCCCGTTGCGACTTTCGGGCAATCAGTTCCTGCGCCGTGGCAACGGGAATGTCGAGGAGGATGGAGAGGTCGGGCGACGGCAGACCGTAAATGTCATACTCGATGCGAAAGATACGTTTGATCAGCGTGGCTCGGTCATCCCCCTGGCACTTCGCGGCCTGATGGGCCGCGTTGGAAGGGACGTAACGATCCAGAATCACCACTTCCTTCGCCGCTATCGCTTCCAGCAGCAACTGCTTGGATTCGTAGCGGTCTCCCGCAAAGACCAAGGCCGCGAGTTGGGGATGAACCTCCTGAAGCGTTCCGAACCGGCCATTTAAAAATTCGCCGGCGAGCCGGCCGAACAGGGTTTCCGCATACCGCGGAAAGCTGAACACCCGGTGGGTGATCTTGGCAGCCGTGAGCCGCTCCGACAACAACCGGGCCTGTGTCCCCTTGCCCGAACCGTCGATGCCTTCAATGTTGACCAGAAACGCCATGACTGCCCGAATGGAATGACCACAACTTCAATGACAAATGACAAATGTCAAACTTGCCGACCTGAACTACGAAAACCGAGTTGTTCGTTCAGATTTGTCATCAGCCACTGCTGGTTTGCTCGTCATTCTTCCGGCTTGTGAATCATCGCCAGCGCGGACTCCAAATCGGGGGCGATCTGAAAATAGGTGTTGAGCCGGCTGGTTTCCAGAATTTCGGTGACGACGGGGTGCAGGCTGCAAAACACCACCTGACCATGGACCCGGCCAACGCGCCGATGCAGCGTGATCAATTTGCCCACCCCAGAGCTGGTCATATATTCGACAACGTCCAGGCTGACCACAAGGCGATGGCAGTTCCACTGATCGACCAGGGTGAACAGTTCGTGTCCCAACTGTTCCAGGTTCACCTCATCGGTGAGACGCGGAACCATGATCCGCACGACAGTCGTTGGACCGCGCTGTTCAAAGCGGAGGTAGACAGGGTCGAACTCAGTCGAGAGTGACACGGTTGTCCCTTCTGGTCGCAAACAGGGCCTGATCAGTTGCCGTCTGGCCCACCACGGAAACCAACTGGCCGATGTCACCGGAAGAGCCAGGAAATTCAACGGTGGCATAACGACAGGCTGTTCCCTGAACATATCCTGCCCGGCTGGCGGGTTTCGCTTCCACGAGAACCGTCAGCCGTTCTCCCACGAGTTCTGCATGATACCGGGCTGTCAACCGGGACTCCAGTGCCGCAAGGCGTCCCATTCGTTCCTTTCTCACCGCGGCCGGAACCTGATCCGGAAAAGTCGCCGCCGGCGTTCCCTTGCGCGGGCTGAAAGGAAATGCGTGAATCTTCATGAAACCTGCCAATTCGCACACACGAATTGTGTCTTCGAACTCGGCGTCGGTTTCTCCCGGGAACCCCACGATGACATCCGTGCTGAACGCCGGGCGGTGCAGGGTGTCGCGAATCCGCTGGACCTTCTCCAAAAACCGCCCGCTGCGGTAGCGCCGCTTCATCCGCGACAGCACGGAATCGGAGCCGCTTTGCAGGCACAGGTGCAGGTGCGGGCAAAGCCGTTCGCTGTCGGCCGCCGCCGCCACGAACTCGTCATCGACTTCATTCGCTTCCAGGCTGGAAAGCCGCAGCCGCCAGTCGCCAGGAATCTTGTTCAGACGCGAGATCAGGTGCCACAGCCGAAACGGCGGCTGCCCCGACCGGCCACGCGTCGTGTCGACTCCAAAATGGCCCAGGTGGATGCCCGTCAGCACAATTTCCCGGTACCCCCGCTCGACCAGTTGCTGAACCTCCTCAACAATGGCCTCCGGAGTGCGGCTGCGGAGCCCCGGGCGGACAGTCGGAATAATGCAATAGGTGCAGTTCAGAATGCAGCCGTCCTGGACCTTGATGAATGCCCGGCGGTGACCGTCGAACCGGCTGATTCCCGGTGGAAACGCGGTGACACCAAAGCGTTGCAGCACGTCGGGCAGTTCGCGGTTGTCCGGCACCACCGCCACCACGCCCGGCAGCTCTTCAAGGGCCTTGGAGTCGCGCGCGGCATAGCAGCCGAAAACCACGGTGCGCGTGCCCGGGTTTTGCCGGGCCAGTTGCCGGATGATCCCCCGCGCTTTCGAATCCGCCTCGCCGGTGACCGTACAGGTGTTGATGACGCACAGGTCGGCCGCCTCGTCACCGGCCGCCTCCCGATAGCCGTGCTGCTCCAAAGCCTCCTTCACGAGCTGCGTTTCGTACTGGTTCACCTTGCAACCCATGGTGACAAGGCGGCATGTCCGATCAGAAACCAGCGCGGTCGACATCACACACATCCAACGAAAAAAACAGTGGAAGGGTGAAGTCTACACCAGCCACACGGTGGGAGTAAGGTTCAGTCCAGAGAGTCTCGCCGGAGCCCACGAGAACCGTTCATTTCTTCAGCGGTGGCTGGCGCGCGAAGAACTCTTCCACCGAGCGCTGCACCTGCGGCGAGTGAGCCACGACCAGCAGGCCGGGAAGCGCCACCGCGGAACCGTATCCACCCACCTCGGCCCAGGAATTGGGTTCGACGAGCGTGTGGAGTTTCTTCACCAGATCTTCCGTCGGCTTCTCACCCGGCGACAAGTTCTTGATCGGGAAGACGCGGGTCTGCTTGAATAGCGTGGAGTCTCCATCCGTCGTGATATAGAGAACATCGTCGTCGACAAACCACACCAGCTTGACCTGCTCCAGCAGGTGCGACAGAACGGAGTCCGCAGGAACCTCCGTGAAATTTCCACTAACCGTGGCGGCGGTTTCGATCCCGGCCTGTTCCAGGGTTCGGCGACGGAAAATGTAGTTTTGCCCACCCAGCAGTTGCTCGACCGCAGTGGCCAGTGGGACGTCTTCCAGAACGCGGGTAACCGAGGCTTTCAGCGCCTTGCGCAACGGAGATTGTGGCTCGGCGGCGCGAGCTTCCTTGGTGGGCAGGCCCTTCGCGGCACGGGCAATCCCTTCCCGCAACTGAGCCAACAGCCGCTCCACACCTTCGTGACCCGGCCGCGTCTGCGTGACGATCAGCCGGTCGTCATCCAGGCGGAGCGAACTTTCACCTCCCACCGCTTTCCAGCTTTCGGGAAGCACCGAGCTTTCAATCGCCTCCAGAAACTCGTCACCCACCAGCCCCGCGGCCTCCAGGTCGGCCACCGCATGCGACCGGACCTCTTGTTTCAGAGCGGTGGTCGTCGTGACCTGCAGCGTGTCGTTGTTCATCGTCCAGTCGCAGTACAGGTCATTCAACAGCAGGGTCAGCGCCGTGCGAAACTTGATTCCCGACAGCTTCAGTGAGACCTGTTCGTTGATGTCCACACCATCCGTTTCCAAAGCCGTGCGCTCAATTTTCAACGTGACTTTGACGTTGGAGCAAAGGGCTTCCAGGCATTCGCCCAAGGGCTTGTTCGCGAAGTCGCAGTTGACCGGCGTCTCCAGAATCTGCTGTGCCCGCTGCTGCGGTGTCGGCTTGGCCACGGGTGCAGTTGCCACAGGTTTAGCCAGGGGGCCCGCTGGAGGCTTCGTCACGGCCTTTTTGGTTGCCGCGGGTGCTGCAGGCTGAGCGAATGCCACGCTTTGTAAATTGGCGGCAAGCACGATGAACGCCGCGACTGGTGCGAAAGCGCGATGCATGTGGCGGTTCCCAAGAGATGGACGGAGTTCGTCCATCGTGCGAAACGCCGTGCCTCACGTCAAGCAGGTATCTTCTTGGACGGATCTCTGCAGGACTCAACGGGCATATGTCGCCGCCCCTGGTTTCTCGGTCTTGTTCAAACGGTTGTGGCAGTGCAGGCCTTCCAGGATGAACTCGGCGACACTGGCCATCAGGTCGGTGGCGAACGGGCCTTTGGCGAGTGCGGGATCCAGACCTTCCGCGACGGCAGCCACCTGCTTGGAAAAATCGCGGATCGGGGTGATCCGTTCCAAGACCGTGGCTGAGGGAAGCTGATCGCCTATCTCCAGCGTCTTGCCCTGCTCGAAATATTCCACGATGTTCTTGAAGGTCTGTGGCTTGAAATGCTGGTCGAAAATGTTCTTGACCGCCTCGCCGACAATCCTGCCGATCAGCTTCTCTTCGTGGCCCGATTCCTCGGTCATGTTGAGTTCCACCTTGCCCAAGGAGCTGGCGGCCAGGTAGGCGAGGTCGCTGACACGGGCCACGGCTTGCTTGAGTTTCTGCCGTACGCAGCGACGTTCGGCGTTGGAGACGAGGTTCTCGTAGTTCGCCACGGACATGCGGACGGAGACGCCTGAGGACTGGTTGACGTGGCTGCTCGTCCGCGCGAGCCTTGACGTCTCCTCGACGATTTCCTGCAGGAACTTCGGCACCTTCACGGCCACCTCGTCACCACGGTTGACCCAGGCGTTCTCCTCGGTGATCTGCATTCCCAGTTCGCGGGTCAGCGGATAGTGCGTGCGGATCACGGAACCAATGCGGTCTTTGAGCGGTGTCACGATCCGCCCGCGGTTCGTGTAGTCTTCCGGATTGGCGCTGAACACCAGTTGCAGGTCGAGTTCCAGGCGGATTGGGAAACCCCGGATCTGGATGTCGCGCTCCTCAAGGACATTGAACAGTCCCACCTGAATCTTGGGGCTCAGGTCGGGGAGTTCGTTCATGCAGAAAATCCCCCGGTGGCTACGGGGGATCAGCCCGAAATGCAGCACATCTTCGCTGGCCAGATGCCGGCCTTCGGCATGCTTGATCAGGTCGACTTCGCCGATCAGGTCGGCAATCGTCACATCCGGGGTGGCCAGTTTTTCTTGGTAGCGTCGGTCGCGTGGCAGCCACGCAATGGGGCAGTCGTCGCCCAACTTCGCCACCTGGTCACGGCCGTATTTTGACAGCGGTTTGAGCGGGTCGTCGTTGATCTCGGAACCGGCGACAACCGGAATGAACTCATCCAGCAGATTGACCAGCATCCGCAGCATGCGGGTCTTGCCCTGCCCTCGTAGACCCAGAAACAGCATGTCATGCTGCGAGAGGATGGCGTTTTCGACCTGCGGCAGCACCGTCTCGTCGTACCCCAAAATACCCGGAAACAGCGTCTCGCCAGACCGCAGCTTTGCCAGCAGGTTCTTCCGCATCTCTGCTTTGACCGACTGTGGCGCATATCCGCTGGCGCGCAGTTCACCAAGTGTTCGCGCAAGGGGATTGGACGGTGCAGCGGTCATGAGGAACCCTGATTCGGTGAAATCTTGACAGGCCCGTTGGGGCAACACCGAATTATAGAGGCACCGTCGAGCGGAACAACCCGCCTGAGGGCGAGGGGCGAGGTGTGCAACCCTGACACCGCCCTGGTGCCTGCCCGATCACTCCGCGCGAGGCGTGAAATGTGCCTTATTCTCGATGGCATACTTCGTCAACAGCGCGTGTACGTTCTCCTCGCACGCGTAATACCGAAATGCCAAGCAGAATCACCGCAAGAGCGATCATCGCGATGTAGTAAGGGTTCATGTGCCCTCAGCTCGTCACAGGAACTTTGAAGGCAAATGCGATGGCCAGACCGTGCAGTTGATCGGCCCGATTTCCGGCACATGGCATTCGGTGATCCGCATGCTGTGGCTCACTTGAGCGCCGAGCGTGTCTCTCGCCCGTCGAAAGATTGCAGAACTTTGAGCCACTGGTCACGATACGCACACGATTCGTGTTGACCAGCCTGCAAGGAGTTCCTGTGCGAACGACATTTTCGGCCGTGGTGTGCCTGTGCCTCGCATTCGGTGCCAATACCGCGTTGGGTGGGATTCTCATTCATGCGGGACGGCTGATCGACGGCCGCAGTCCTGAGCCACGGGTCAAGGTTTCGATTTACGTCGAAGGTGACCGCATCGTTCGGATCGACGAGGGCTTCACGATGCCGGGCAAGGACGACCGGTTGATCTCGCTGGCGGATCAGACCGTGATGCCCGGGTTGATGGACATGCACACGCATCTGATCGGCCAGCATTCCAAGGATGCCTATACCGAGAAGTTTTTCATGGAGCAGGCGGACTATGCCCTGCGGTCGACCATGTTTGCCCGCGTGACGCTGATGGCCGGGTTCACCACGGTCCGCGAATTGGGCGACAATGGCGTCAACTCCGTCGCGCTTCGGAACGCGATCGAGAAAGGCTGGGTGGTTGGTCCGCGGATCTTTACCGCAGGAAAATCTCTGGCGACGACGGGCGGCCATGCCGACCCCACCAATGCGCTGCGGGGCGATTTCAAACGCGATGCGGGACCCGTGGACGGGGTCATCAATGGTACGGACGACGCCCGGAAGGCGGTTCGGCAGCGGTACAAGGATGGGGCCAACCTGATCAAGCTCACGGCCACTGGTGGTGTCTTGAGCCTGGCGGCGAACGGTCAGAATCCGCAGTTCACGATGGAGGAACTGAAGGCGGTGGTCGAAACCGCCCGCGACTATGACATGACGATCGCCGTCCACGCCCATGGCACCGAAGGGATCCGGCGGGCTGTGCTGGCTGGTGTGACTTCCATTGAGCACGGAACCTATCTGACGGACGAAGTCATGGCCCTGATGAAGGAGAAGGGCACCTATTGGGTGCCGACGAACATGGCGGGAGAATGGGTGGCGAAGAAGTCGCAGGAGCCAGGCTACTTCCCAGAGATTGTCCGCCCCAAGGCGGCCGCGATCGGGCCGCAGATGAAGGCGACTTTTGCCAAAGGCTATGCGGCCGGGGTCAAGATCGCGTTTGGCACGGACTCCGGAGTGTCACCCCACGGCGAGAACGCCCACGAATTTGAGCTGATGGTCGAAGGCGGCATGCCGCCGATGAAGGCCATTCAGTCGGCCACGCTCGTCGCCGCGCAACTGCTCAAAATCGAAGACCGCCTCGGAACCATTGAGAAGGGAAAGATTGCCGACATTGTGGCCGTGAAGGGCAATCCGCTCGAAAATATCAGCGCGATGAAGTCGGTCGTGTTCGTCATGAAGGACGGCACCGTGCATCGGCAGCCGGAATGACACCCAGGAGTCGCCGAGTCACGGCGTGACTCGAACACGGTCATGGGGCGACTGGACAACATCGCGCGCGTTGCCTTTCGCTCCCGCGAGAGGCCCTGATTCACTCCACCGGGAACACCGGAAACGTGACCGGGAAGCGGTGTTTTGCCGGCAGGCAACGCCAAACAACGACTTGTCCACGCATCGAATGTGATTTATACTTCAGCCGATGCAACCGCTCGCATGAACCCGGGGACGAGGCAGGCTGATGAACTTGCGGGTATCCAATCTCAACTCACGCGTTCCCGCACATCCCCGGTTTGATCGGCGCGTGGCTCTGCAGGCCGGAGCTGTCGGGCTGCTGGGGCTCGGCTCGAATCATCTTGCGGCGATGCACGCCCTGGGGGCCAACGTCAACTCCAGTGCGCCCGCCAAGACGGTGATTTACATCTTCTTGTCCGGTGGCCTGAGCCAGCACGACAGTTTTGACATGAAGCCGGACGCCGCCGACATCGTTCGCGGCGAGTTCAATCCCATCAACACCAACACCACCGGCCTCCAGATCTGCGAGCATCTGCCGATGCTCGCGCAGCGGAGCCACCTGTGGTCGCTGGTGCGGTCACTGACGCACTCGACGAACGATCACTCGCTCGGCCATCACATCATGCTGACCGGGCAGTCGAAAGCTCCGCCCGGTTTCAACGGCAGTTTGCCCAAACCGTCCGACTGGCCGGCACTCGCCTCCGTCATCGGAGCGCTGACTTCGCCGCGCAACAATCTCCCGCCCGCGGCGGTGCTGCCGGAACGGCTGGTGCATTATTCCGGGCGGGTGATCCCCGGTCAGTTTGCCGGCGTCATGGGGCCCACGCGCGATCCTTGGTTCATCGAGGCGTCACCGTACGACTCGCTGGCCTATGGCGCGTTTCCCGAGTACGAATTTGATCATCAGGAACGCCCGCGCAAGCCTACTGTCAAGAACTTCCAGGCCCCCAGCCTGACCCTGCCCCAGGGTTTGGGATTTGGCCGGTTGGGCGACCGCCTGAGCCTGTTGAAATCCCTCGACAAACAGCGGCGCGATTTGGAACAGGCGGCCACTGTCGAGAGTTTTGACCGGTACCGCGAAGGGGCAATTTCGCTGCTGACCGATGCAAAGGTGACCTCCGCGCTGGATGTGGTCCACACCGACCCAAAGACGCTGGACCGCTATGGCCGCAACTCGTTCGGCTGGTCCCTGTTGATGGCGCGGCGGCTCGTGGAAGCTGGCGTGAACATGGTCCAGGTGAATTTGGGGAACAACGAAACTTGGGATACGCACGGCAATGCGTTCCCGCATTTGAAGGACTATTTGTTCCCGCCCACGGACCGCGCTCTCTCCGCCTTGTTGGATGACCTTTCGGAATCGGGTCTGTTGAACAGCACGCTGATCGTAATGGCTGGCGAATTCGGCCGCACACCCAAGACCAGCACGCTGTCGCAGTTCTACAAATCCTCTGGTCGCGACCACTGGGGGGCCGTCCAGAGTGTCTTTTTCGCCGGAGGCGGCACGCGGGGTGGGACCGTCGTCGGCTCCACCGATAAAATTGGTGGCTACCCGGTGTCTGATCCACAGACCCCGGAAAACATGGCGGCCACCATCTACCGCTCGCTGGGCCTCCCCGAAACGCTCGCGTGGCTCGACGATACCGACCGGCCGCACCACATCTACCAGGGCGACCCGATCGCCGGGCTGTACTAAAGCAGGCTCACATTCAAAACCGAACTTGTCCGTCCGCAAGCTCCACGCCGGTTGATCCGGCGGGAGGCCTCTAGTCCTCCAAAGCCGCGGTGAACGGTGGACGCTGATTCGGCGCGACTTTGCACTCGCAAATGTTTGCCAAATCATCCCCGAAGCGCGGATCGCTCATGGCTCACAGCGCTGGAAGACCAAATCCGAGCAGATCCCTCCCGTAGGTCGGCCGGCGAAAGAAAACGAACCCAAATCCCGCCAAGCTGAATGGAAAAGGGACTGGTTTCACAACCCCTGCGACACCGGTCAACAGACGCCCAAGGGAAACCGCGAATGAACGCGAATTGATGCGAATAAAGACTGTTGGTTCGGCGGCCGGATCGGAAGAAGGGAACGTCGTCTTTTGCTCCTGCAAACGAACGCGAACGTCTGGCGGCAACCCTTGTATTGTGCATCCCAAGTCCTGCCACGGCTTTTGCTGGATACATCGAATTTGAGATGATTTGGACCCGACCGGCCGACATTGCCAGCGGCTTCATTTCAGTGCCTCAACTTGCGCGCCTGGCATCGGTATTGTATGCTGGCAGACTCAGTTTGGTTTTGAACTGGGGTCCAGCCCCGCAGGAAGCCCCGCATGTCAGGACGGCCCGCTGTTTCCGGTCAAGTGCTGCCGGACATCGACGATTTTCTCGCCCAGGTCGACGCGCTGGTGCTGGCCACCAACGACAAGGCGACCCTTACCGGAGAATTGTTGCGGATCGTGCTGGCGGCGACCGGCGGTGCCGGCGCCCAAGTGTGGCTCAACGAGCCCGAACATGTTCCCCAACTTGCGCGGGAGGCCTTTCTGAGTGAACCGGGAACGCTCGCCGCCGGCAGCCACCGTGATGCGGTCTTGGCGGCGGTGGAGCAGGCGGCTCAGGTCCGTGCCCCCAAGATTGTCCTGCCCGCCTCCTCGAATGCACCCGCCAATCCATCTGCCTCCAACGGGCAGGCGGGAGATTTCAATCGGTCACTGTTCTACTGGATGATTGCTCCCCTGGCGCGGGCTGGCGAGTCGTATGGAGCCCTCGTCCTGTGGCTCGAAGCCGAATTTCCGCCGCGGGCCATCGAACGCGTGGCGGAACTGCTGGAATCGTTCGCGGTGCTCTCCGTTCCGTGGTTTGAACAGCAGCGATTGAAGCAGTTGCGGCAGGACGCCGTCTACTGGACGACAGCCTGCAATTTCTTCGAACGGCTGCACGCCGAAACGACTTTGGAGGATGTGGCCTTTTCGGCGGCCAACGGCATGCGCTCGCTGCTGGGGTGCGACCGCATCTGGGTCCTGCTGCGGAAAGGCCGGTCTTCAAAGGTCCTGGCGGCCAGCGGCGTGCATCAGCCGGATCACCGTTCAAATCAGTTGCGTTCGCTGCGACGCTTGGCGGGCGCGCTGACGGCGGCCAGTCTGCCGCTGAACTGGACGCGTGGCTCAGCCACGGGTGAACTGGCCCCTTCCGTGCGAAAGCTGACCAACGCCTACCTCGACGAGGCGCATCTGGCCGAACTGGTGGCGGTGCCTCTCATGCGTCCCCCGACCGCCAACCGAACGTCGGTCTGCCTGGGGATGCTGTTTGTCGAATGGTTCACGCTCCCTCCCGAGGACGCGCCGCGGCGCGATGTCACTCCCCTGGCCAGCCAGTTGGCGGTCGCCCTGCAGAATGCGCAGGATTGGAGATTGGCCCCGGTGGCCGCCGCGCTGCGCAACTGGCGGCGAACCGCCACCAACTGGTGGTGGTGGCGGCCGTTGTCGATTCTGGGGGCCGTCGCGGCCATCATCGCCGCTCTACTCTGGATTCCGGCGGACTTCACCGTCGAGGCTCACGGCGAACTGCAGCCGGCCGTACGGCGGCATGTCTTCGCCAGTGATGACGGCACCATCCAGCGGCTGCTTGTGAAGACCGGCGACGAAGTTGCACCGAATCAACTGCTGGTGGAGCTGCGGAATCTGGAACTCGAACAGGAAATGCAGCGGCTGACGGGAGAATGGGACACCGCCCAGCGGCGGATCACATCGATTGAAGCCACGCGGCTCGATTTTGAATCGGCCCCCGACCGCAGCACCAGTCAGCGTTTGCAGATGACCGCCGAACTGGAGGAACTCCGCGTCACGCAGGCGAGCCTCACCAAGCAGCGGCAACTTCTGGAGCGGCGGCAGAAGCAACTGGCCCTGCACAGCGAACTCGGCGGACGGGTGCTAACGTGGGACATCGAGGCCTTGCTCAACGGCCGCCCCGTGCGCCGCGGGCAGCAAATCCTCACCGTGGCTTATTTGCAGGGGCCATGGATCCTGGAGCTGCAGATTCCCGACGCCCGCAGCAATGATGTGCTCGTGGCCCGCAGCGGGCAGACCAAGCCACTGGCCGTCGATTTCACGCTGGCCACGGATCCTGGCAACCGGCACAGCGGCCAGTTGACCAAGGTCGCGCTCAGCACGGAGTCCAAAGGCGGGGAAACCGGTGCCGCCGTGCTGGGCGAGGTGAAATTCGACCGGGACGAAATCCGCGACCTACGCGTTGGGGCCAGAGTCACCGCCAAGATCCACTGCGGCCGCCGCTCGCTGGGATACGTCTGGCTGATAGACGCCTGGCGCGCGGTGCAACGGTGGGTGTTGTTTTAAGGGGCGGGGGCGTATGAATTGAGCCCTTTGAGGTCTCCGAAAGTAGCCGGGCGTCTCAGCTTCATGCAATTTCAAATTTCAGATTTCAAATTTCACAGTAAAATGCTTTTTTGCAATATTCGCTCGGCGGGGGGAAGTTGCGTTCGCACCACTGAGTCTCAGCCGACAGTTCGATGTGGCTGCACAGACTGTGAAATCTGAAATCTGAGATTTGAAATTGGCTTTTGTCGGCAACGTCACCTTTGCGATGATTTTCGATTTTCGATTGGCTGTGCACGACGGAAATTGCCGCTCAAGGGGACGATTCCATCCGACGGCTTCCACCGGCAGGACACCCTATCTCAGCTCCAGCCGCTTCCACAGGCCATGGGCGGGGATGCCCGAATGGACTTGTTCCAGCAGCACGGTGACGGTCTGGCCGGCGAACGCGGAGAGGTCCACGTCAAACTCCTTCCAGCCGTTGCTGGAGTCCGCGGATTCCACGGAAAGCGTTTTCAGAGTCTGGCCGGCGACGCGCACATCCAGCACCCACTTCTCCGCGCCGGTCTGCCCCACCAGGCCGTAGAGCGACGATTTCTTGTCGGCTGGCAACTGGAATTCGCGGGCAAACACGGCGGGTTGGTTGTAGGTGGCCAGCGTCACGCACACATCCTTTTGTCCTTGGACCTCAGCGGAGAGCCCCACGGCCGCGTCCTGCCCTGTTCCGAGGCATTGCCAGCCGGGGAGGGCGACGCCGCAGGCCAGGGAAATCTTGGGATCCAGCATGGGGCGAACCCACGCGTCGACGGGTGACGCTGGCTCGCGGCCCGGCTGCAGCGGTTCCATGCCGGGCGTGAGGGAGACCAGTTCGCGGGTGACATCCTTGTCGGTCTTGCTGACAAACGCCAGCAGTTCGCCGTTTCTGGCCAGCAACGGCCCCAGCCGGGGGGACTTGTCCGCCAGCCCGGGCAGGGGCTCGGTTCCGAGTTCAACTCCCGTGGCGGGCTCCAGCCAGATCAGCCGGGGCTGTTCGATCTTTTGCTCGAGAAATGAGTCGGATTGAGCCACGATGAGTGTGCCATCGGCGGCCAGCACGGCCCCGTGGAGCATGCGGGGGATCTCGCGGGACCAGACGAGTTTGCCGGTCTCCAGGGACAGGCATTCGATGCCGCGTTTGGTGCCGAGCACGGCGTGCCTGCTGGTGGCCCCCAGCAGGCGTTCGATGTTTTGCGACGGATGACACCAGAGCCGGCGGCCGCCATCCAGTTCGAGGCATTCCAGGCTCAGCACGCCGGGCTGCATGACGAGGACACGGTCCCCCAAAACGACGGGGGCGATGCGTTCCTGATCCCAGTAGGCCGGCTCGTTGGAGGCCGGGAGCCACGTCTGGCGGCGGATCCATTGGGGCTGCCCCGTGCTGTCGCAGCAGAGGACCGTGCCGCCGATGTTGGCCACAATCAGGCTTCCGGCAACCGCCGCCGTGCAGGGCGTCTGCCGGCTCCAGGCATCCATCAGCCGCACAACCGGCCGCTGCCAGTCGATGGCACCGGTCAGCGGGTTAAGGGCGGTCAGGGAAACCAGCAGAGTGCCGTCATTGGATCCGGCCTGGGTGAAGGCCAGCAGATGGTCCTGCATGGGCAGCGGATCAGAGATCAAGGTGTCTGGCGGACGCATCCGCCACACCGGTTGCCCCGTCGCGGCATCCAGGGCCACGAGGTCGATCCCCTCTTTGGTCAGGCGGCGAACAAAGATGCGGCCGCCGGCGACGACCGGCAACATCGGGGTCAGGTGGAATTGGTGAGCATCTCCCTGCTCGCCACCCAGGGCGTGCGTCCATTTGATGTTGCGGGCGGTGAGGTCATAGGCGTTCAATTGATAGCGATTGCCGGCAAAGAGAACGTCGCCCACGACCTGGCAGGCCATCTGTTGGGCCACCCAGTCCGCCTGTCCAGGCGGGAAGCCGCCAGCGTTGAGTCCGACATCCGTCGGCCCAGGCAGCCGCTGGGCTTGGAGTTCATGCTTGACCCGCGGCGGCGCTGTTTCCACGAGGCGGCGAGGTGCGACCGCCGCCAGGCTCGCGCCGCCGGATTGCAGGGCCTGCTGGCGGAGTTCGGCAACCAGTTGTTCAAACTCCGCCGGCGAAAGCTTCTGGCCGGAGAATTCCGTGTCTGTCTGCGGGGCGGTCCCCAACTCTTGTCCCAGCATGGCGGCGGCGATGCGTCTGCGCGCGGCCAGCACCGGCAGCATCTCGGCGGGAGCGCTGTGGCTGGCAAGGTCAAACTGCGTCAGGGCACCGATAAAATCTCCGCTGGCCAAGTCACGCTCGCCAAGCCACAGGCGGCATTGTGCGGCGGGTTCGGTGCCCAAAAACTGGACGGCCGCGGCCTCGACGGTCGAGACATTGCCGTCGGCCAGCGCCTGCCGCATCCGCAGTTGGGCCGTGTCCCCAAAATCCTTGACCATGGCCGACCGCAGGCCGGCATGTGCCCGCATGGCGTTGGCGACCGCCTGATGAAATGTCACCATCAATGCGCTGTCGAGGGTGTCTGGCAGCAGCCCGCCGCCCGCGAGGGGATCGGCCGAGGCGATGATCTGACAGGCTTCCCGGAAGGCACCTTCGCTCAGCGCCACCTGCATTTCCGCCAGGGTGTTGAACTCTTCCTTGCTGAGTTCAACGATCAGCGGATGGCGGAAATTGGTGGGTAGTGTCTTCGGATCGGCGCGGCGGCGCTTCCCGCCACTTGCGACTGCAGCTTTTGCGATGGCATTTTGATTCGAACCCTGAACCCATAGCACCAGGTTTCGCAGGCCCAGCCGCAGGTCGGGCCAGCGCACATCTGGGTGGCTCGGCAGGTTGTAGTAGCTGACACGGTCCGACAGTTCCTCGGCGGCGGCCCACTCATCACGATACAAGAGGCCCACCAACTCCTCACGGACCAGAAACTCTGGCATCGTGTCGTACCTGGCCTGCGACCAGATGGGTGCCGTCAGCAGCGCGCTGCCCACAATCGACCAGGGGCGGGGGTTTCCGTCACGAATCAACTGTTTGCCGAACGCCTCGAACAGCTTTGCCAGACGCACGCATTCCGCCGGCTCCCAGGTGTCCCAGAGATCCGCCTCCGCCCGCAGCACCGCCAGCGTGTCGGCTCCCGGGAACAACCCCGCCAGCACATCTTCGGCCATGCCGTTGAGTAGTGCGTTGCCGAGATCGGATTTGGGAACCGCGGCCAGCGTGCGGACGGCACAGGCCATCCGCCACGCCGTGGCGGGCACTCCCCGGGGCTGGCTGTCGAGGACATGCGTCAGCCAGCGGGACAACGGCCCTTGATGCAGATATACCGCTTCGGGCACGGCCGCGCAGTGTTCCACATCGGCCAGCGAGGTGACTGCCGTGAGTTCCCGTGCCGCCAGTTCACGCAGCACGATATGGCGGGGCTGGTCATGTTTGAACGCCATCAGTCCGACCGTGGCATACGCGCCCCGCAGGCCGCGCGCCGGTTCCAGCGCGTGGCTCCAGTGTGTGCCATCTCCACTGATCCAGCATTTCAACGTTCCGCTTCCCGCCACGAGCCGCAGCCACGTTGGTCCCTGTACCACCGGAACGGGGCGATTGAGCATGTCATGGTTGGACTCGAACCAGTTCAGGTCTGGCTTGGCGAACCCCAGCGTCGTCCATCGGGTCCGCTGATCCCGCAGAAACGCCAACACATGGACGGGCTTGCCGGTTTCATCGCCCAGGTACAACCCCGTGCCGGGGGTCATCTCGTCAACCTGGAAAATCAGCTCGTACAGGCTGGCACGCGGCAGGCGCACGGCCGCCCAACCCAACTGCGCTCCCTTGTCCGCGGAGAATTCCACACTCTCGGCCGACTGGATGAACCGGGTTCCCGCCGGCAGTTCCGTATTCCATTCCAACCGGCCCGGCGGCGTGGCCAACACACTGGCCGTGGCTTCTGCCGGGGCGGCTCCCGGCGGCTGGCCCTCCTCCGGCAACGGTTCGGCCAGGTACATTTGGAAGGCGCGGAACCATGCCCGCTTGTCAAAGTACACGTCCCGGGGCTCATCGGGAAAAGGCACCGTGAGCAAACGCAGTTCGCCCCGGCTCAGCACCAGTGCCTGGTTCTGCCACCGCAGGTCGAGCGGCCCGTAATTCGTGCGTTCATTGAGTTCACCGTCGGTGGCGATGAGCGCATAGGTCACCGGGCGGGGCGAACCGTTGACCCGAGTCGTGCGATAGGCCGCCCAGCCTTGGTGGTCGTGCTGATAGTAGGCCAGCGTCACTCCCGAGTCGCCGTTCCACAAATGCATGGCGAACTGCTCATGCTCGAATGGTGCGAACCGAAGCGCGGCATTCTGCGGCCAGGGAGCGTGAAGTTTGACCAGCCCCTGAAACCCGCTGACTTGGCTTTCGTTGCGGCGGTCTTCCATGAACTTGTGGGTGTGCCCCGGCACGGCACCCAGCCAGCGACGGAGTTCTGTCTGATTCAGCCGCGTTCCCAATTCCAAGTCAAACGCTGTGGATTTCCACGGCTTGAGTTGCGTCTGCCGCAAATCCAGCTCGGGCCAGTCAGCCAGCGGATCTGGTGGCGGCGCGGGAACAGCGGAGACTGTGGGGACAACTTCCGCTGGCAGGTCGGGTTTCGCAACTGGTGGCTCGACCGGAGTGGCCGCAGCCACGGTCGTCGGTGCGGCAGGCGCCGCTGGAAATTCAACAGGCTTCGCTGATTCTGTGGGAGTGACGGCCTTCACGGGTTCCACGACAGCCGCTTGTTGTTCGGGCGGCTTTGCGGGAACTACGGCTGCCAGTTCTCGTTGCTTTCGATGTTGCTGTTGCTGCCACCACACCGCGGGAGCACCAATCAACAGGCACAGTCCGATCATCCAGCCGAGCCGCGCCATCCACCGAGTGGTCGGCGAGGCGTTGCGGGCGCGGGCCATGACCGACTTGGCGGTAATTTCAGGACGTCCCAAGGCACCCGCCAGCAGCTCTTCCAGCCGCACTTCGCCAACAATCTGCTCCCTCAAAGCGGGTGAGGTGGGCAGCAGAGCCCGGAGTTGATCCAGCTCCTCCGCCGAAAACTCCCGCGGAGATTGTTCCTGCAGGCGGTTGAGAAATTCCTGCTCGGTCATGGCGTCGGCGGCTCCGTTTCCTGGTCATTGGCCGCCGATTCCGCCGGAGTGCCGGTGACCTTGACCTCCTGGTCGATGCAGCGTTTCAGCGCCTGCCGGGCGCGGAACACCAGCAGCTTGACCGCGCCTTCGCTCCGCCGCAGGCGGGACCCGATTTCAGCCAGCCGCAGTTTGTCCGAGTAGTACCATTCGATCGCCTGCCGGGCACTTTGCCCCAGGCCGTTCAGGCAGTCGGGCAAACGCGTCAGGAACGGGTCGGGCTCAGTTTCGTCAATCTGCGTGTGTGGCAGCAGTTCTTCCAGTTCCAGACACAATTTCGTCCAGGCCCGTTCCTTGTCGCGTTCCCGGCGGATGAGCCGGGTGTGTTCTTTGAGGATGTTGCGGGCGATCCCCAGGAGCCACGGACGAATGAGCTGCTTCGAGTCGAACCGCGCGCGACCGAGGAAGAAGCGGAGGAACACTTCCTGGGCGATGTCATCGGCATCCGACGGCTGAAGGAGACGCGCCCGCAGGTAACCGTACACGGCCGGCTGATGCATGCGGATCAGGGCATCAAATGCCTCCGCATTGCCGCTCCGCACAGCTTCGATGAGGGTTGTGTCCTGCATCAGTTGTCGAGTCTCGGCGCGGCTTCAGGCAGCTTGCTGTTGCCGCGGCAGGTCATGCGCGAATTCGAATGACGCCGCATTACCCGGCTCGACACATCTTGCCGCAGCGTCAGTCAATCATCGTAGGCTGCCTGACCAACCGTTCGCAAGCGTCCCATGGATTCGGGGATTCGGCGATTCGGCGATTCGGCGGCGCGATGCCGCGCGAATTGAAACGGACGGGCACAAATCCGCCGGGGACCCCGTGAGTGGATGACCGCTCACCCGACCGCTCGCGCCGTACCGCTAAAATCGGACGGCTCGCGCCGTACCGCTTCAAATCATACGGCTCCCAAAAAACGAGACACCCCGCTGATGCCAGGCACCAGCGGGGTGTAAGTCTCAATCGAAAATCTGTCTTCGAAAATCGAAAATCAACTTATCCGAAGAAGCCCTTCAGCATGTCCAACACCACGCCGCCCAGTGGATTGCGGTTGGCGACATCCGTGTGCCACATGCTGTTGACCAGATCGAAGATGACGGTGCCGCAGACAAGCATCACTACGGTAGACAAACCCAGTCCGACGACCGTCCCGGCGTCCCAATCGTGTTCGACGGCGGCGACGGTGGCCCGTGGGTTGTACTCGAGTTCGGAGTGGCTCTCACCGGTTTCGACATCGTCGAAATCGTCGTCGTCGGCACCGAAGACATCTTCCATCTCTTCCAGTTCGTCGTCCTCACCGGCCTCAGCCGCGACCTCCACGGAGGCATCGTCATCTTCGAAGACCGCCGCTTCCAGCGATTCGCTGGAGGAACGGGCCTTTTTCGAAGCGGTGAAGTCTTCGATCTCGTCGTCCTCGTCGAGCGTGATGACGCTGGTGTGGTCGACGGACGAGTCGCTGATGCCGTAACTGCTGTCACTTCCGTCGCCGCTGCCGCTGTCGTCCAGCAGGGGAACTTCGAGATTCGTGTCGATGAGGTCGTCGCTGCCCGGCAGCGGAACGTCCATCATCGGTGTCGTCAGTTTGGCACCCGGCTTCTTGCCCTTCGGGGGTGCCTTCGGTGCCAGTTCGTCCTCGGAAAGTTCCAGAGAGATTCCACTGTCATCCTTCAGGGCCGGCTTTCCGCGACCCTTGGGGGCCTTCTGCTTTCCGGAAAGTTCGTCTTCCGACAGTTCCAGCGAAATACCGCTGTCGGCAGTCGCATCCAGGGAGATGCCGCTGTCGCTGGCGAGATTCAGCGCACTGTCCGAAGCGAGAGAAATCCCGCTGTCGTCGGGACGCTGCAGCGAGATGCCGCTGTCGCCCACGAGGGAAATCCCGCTGTCATCGCTGAGAACCGACTCTTCGTCGTCACGCGGCGGCAGGTCGATGGTCTCGTCGGCACCCTGCCCAGGACGGAGCATCTTGGTGGATTCGAACTGCGGGATGAGTTTGACATCGCTGTCCGAGTCTCCGACTCCCAGTTCGATCTCCGAAATCGACTGCTCGCCCACCAGCTTCACGTCACTGTCGCTGCCGGTGAGAATATTGGGGGAATTGTTGGCCAGCGTGACATCGCTGCCGGGATCTTTCTTCACTTCACCCGCCAGTTGAACGTCACTGTCCGAGTCGGACATGGAACTGGCATCGGTATCGCTGACCAGCGGCATGTCGTCGAAAATCAGCCGCACGTCGCTGTCGGAGCCACTGTCGTCGGTCGGCCCCCCCCCGCGACGGATCACCGTCGGCTGCTCGCTGAGAATATCCTCGTCCAGCACCAGATCCGAACCCTCGTCCGAGGTGTTGAGTGTCCCCAGGCCCAGACTGGAGTCGTCTTTACTCAGCTTGAAGGCCGTGACATCTTCCGCCTTGAATTTCCAGGTGCCGCGATCGGCAAACCCCCGGATCTCGCCCTGTTCACGCGCTCGCAGCAGGGCGCTCACCTCCATTTGCAGGAGTTGGGCGGCTTCTTCCACGCTGAGATACTTCTTCAACGGCTCCGACATATACGGCTCCGGCGATCCCCGCAGGGACTTTCACGTGACAGGCAATGAACGGAATTCGAACCCGAAGTTGACGCGTCAGTTGGCACCGGATGGAACCGCCCGGCACACTTTCCGCAGCATACCCATCAATTCTAAGCGGCAACTCACGACATGCAAGCACTTATCCTGCCGATCGTCAGGTTTTCGGCCCGCCAAGTCCCAGAATCTGCACCGCCGGCAGATTCGCTTTTTGGGATCCATCCGAAATGGAACGGACGCCGCGACACAATTGGCCAAAAACGCAGCAGTTGAAAATCGTGATCGTCAACGTCACGATGTCCCGCCACAGTCACTGCCGCGCAAGTCATTTCCATTGGCGCACGTCACCTGAGGCCAGGCAGCATGTCCCGCACGCTCTGTTTGACGCTCGTATTCCTCGCCGGGCTCTGTGGGTCTGCCAGGGTTGACGCCGCCGAAAAACCGCAGCCGAACATCGTGTTCATTTTCACGGATGACCTGACGTGCCAGGCGGTCAGTTCCTATGGTGACGGGCGAAAGCTTCTGGACACGCCCAACTTCGACCGCATTGGTCGCGAGGGGATGCGGTTCGACCGCTGCCTGGTCACCAATTCCATCTGTGGACCGAGCCGGGCCACGATCCTCACGGGTAAGTACTCGCACGTCAACGGCTTCTACAACAACAGCAACAGCCAGTTTGATGGCACCCAGCAGACCTTTCCCAAGCTGTTGCAGGGGGCCGGCTATGCGACGGCGATGATCGGCAAATGGCACCTCGGCAGCAACCCCACCGGCTTCGACGAGTGGCACATCCTGCCGGGCCAGGGGATCTATTACAACCCGCCGATGATTCACAACGGCCAGCGGGTCAAGCATGCCGGATACGTCTCGGACATCATCACCGACCTCTCCATCGAGTGGCTCAAAACCCGCGACAAATCGAAGCCGTTTTTGCTGATGACTCAGCACAAGGCCCCGCACCGCGAATGGGCGCCCGCCCTGCGGCATCTCGGATGGGACCAGGACCGCAAACACCAAGAGCCGGAAACCCTGTTCGATGACTTTGCCGGCCGCAGCCAGGCGGTCCGCGACCATGACATGGGGATCGACCGGACGTTTACTGATCTGGACGCCAAGTTGGTGCCGCCACCGGGAATCACTCCCGAGCAGCTCAAGACGTGGAACGCCTACTACGAGCCCCGCAACGCCGCTTATCGCGAAGCGAAGCTCACTGGCAAGGATCTCGTCCGCTGGCGGTATCAGCGGTACATGCACGACTACCTCGGCTGTGTGAAGGGTGTCGACGAAAACGTTGGCCGGCTGCTGCAGTTCCTGGATGAGAGCGGGCTGGCCGAGAATACTGTGGTTGTGTTCTCGTCCGATCAGGGCTTTTTTCTTGGCGAACATGGCTGGTTCGACAAGCGGTGGATCTTTGAAGAATCGCTGCGGACGCCGCTGATGGTCCGCTGGCCGGGAGTGACGTCACCCAAGAGCGTCAGCAACCAGATTGTTTCGCTGATCGATTTTGCCGGAACGTTTCTGGAAATCGCCGGCCAGCCGGTTCCCGCCGACATGCAGGGCCGCAGTCTGGTGCCACTTTTAAAGGGCCAGACTCCCGCCGACTGGCGGCAGAGTTTGTACTACCACTACTACGAATTTCCCGTTCCGCATCATGTCCGCCCGCACCGCGGCGTGGTCACCGACCGCTACAAACTGGTCCACTATTACAAGCCGGATCTCGACGAGTGGGAACTCCTCGATCGTCAGGCCGATCCGCTCGAGGTGAGGAATTTCCATGCGGATCCTGCATACGCCGAAACGGTGAAGCAACTGCACAGGGAACTTGAGCGGCTGCGGGCCGAAGTGAAAGACACGGCCGAGCCGCCCCGCGCTGCCTACGGCAACCAGCCGTTTGCCAATGAAAAGAAATAGCTTTATTCTCACACCCGTCGTTCTCCGCTCCCTTCTGGTCCCCTTTCGGACGATGTGATGTCGAAGAAGAAAACCGACGCCCCCGCCACCCCTGCTGCCTCCGGCGCACCCGCGGCTTCCAACGGCATCGCCAGCGGCGCGGCGGCCGCCATGTTGCGGGCACCCGCCGAACTGATGTTCGCCCACGAGTTGGAAGCGCTCATTCAGAACGACAAGTACGACAAGCCACCCGGCTGGAAAATGTCCCCCCGCGCGGTGCTGACTTACATCTGCGGCGGCAAGGCCGGCAGCCTGGATATCTCGCCCAAATACATCGGCTACCAGCGGCTGGTGGAAATTGCCATCTCCACGCTGGTCACCGACCGGGCCCTGCTGCTGATCGGCGAACCGGGGACCGCCAAGTCGTGGCTCTCCGAACATCTCGCCGCCGCGATCAACGGCGATTCGACCAAGGTCGTGCAGGGCACCGCCGGAACGACGGAAGAACAGATCCGCTACACGTGGAACTATGCCATGCTCATCGCGCATGGCCCGAGCCACGACGCGTTGATCAAAAGCCCGATCTTTCGGTCGATGGAATCGGGATCGCTGGCCCGCTTCGAGGAAATCACCCGCACAGCCTCCGAAGTCCAGGACGCTCTGATCTCGATCATGTCCGAGAAGCGGATCTCGGTGCCGGAACTGGCCACCGAAGTTCCCGCCGCCAAGGGTTTTTCCATTATCGCCACGGCCAATACCCGCGACCGCGGCGTCAACGACATGTCCGCCGCGCTCAAGCGGCGGTTCAACATCGTGGTGCTGCCGACGCCCAACACCCTCGAGACGGAGATCGACATTGTCCGCAAGCGGGTGAAAGAGCTGGCCGCGAATCTCGAACTCAAGGCTCAGCTTCCCGCCGAAGACGCCATCGAAAAAGTGGTCACCATCTTCCGCGAACTGCGGACCGGCCAGACGCTCGACGGCAAGAACAAGCTCAAGACACCTTCAGGCGTGCTCTCGACCGCCGAAGCGATCTCGGTCCTGGCCAACAGCATGGCGCTCGCCGGCAACTTTGGCACCGGTGAGGTCACCGCCCACGACATCGCCGCCGGACTGCAGGGGTCAATCGTTAAAGACGAAGAGAAAGACAAGACCGTGTGGCACGAATACCTGTCCAACGTGCTGAAGAAGCGCGGTGCCGAATGGCGGCCACTGTTCACGGCGTGCGCGGAGCACAATGAGTAGGGAGGGAATGACGCAATGACCCAATGACCAATGCGTTGGGGCGAATCGCTTCAGGATGGATGAACGCATGATTGTGTCGGTGCAGCAGAGCCGGATCAAAAGCATTGGTCATTGATTCATTGGTCATTGGGTCATTCTTCCAAAGATTTGTCGCACATGGGAACTCAACCCAACATCCACGTCTTCGGCGTCCGCCACCTCTCTCCCTCCGGAGCCTGGCATCTGCGGCGGTTTCTCGACCAGGTGCGGCCGAAGGTCGTCCTGATTGAGGGGTTGGCCGATGCCGAGGAGCTGATCGCGGACATCACGCGGAAGGCGACGAAGCCACCGATCGCCATTCTGGCCTACACCGACAGCCTGCCAGTGCGGACGCTGGTCTATCCCCTGGCACGCTACAGCCCCGAGTATCAGGCGCTGGTCTGGGCCAAGGAGAATGACGCGAAGGTCGAGTTCATCGATCTGCCGTCAGACATCTTTCTGGCACTGCAGGATGTTGAAGAGGAACTGCGGCAGAAGGCGCTCCAGGCCTTGAAGGAGAAGGCAGAAGCTGACGCGGGGTCGGAAGACGCAGAAGGAGACGGAGGCGACGATGCAGACGGTGATACTCCGACAGCCGAGCCTGGCGCACCGCACAGTGAGCGAGGAACCCCGACAGCGGATGAAGAAGGCGGCGCAAGCCGCCCATCCGCGCCAGGGGTTCCGCAGCGAGCAAAACCTACCAGTGAGCGAGGAACCCCGACAGCGGATGAAGAAGGCGGCGCAAGCCGCCCATCCGCGCCAGGGGTTCCGCAGCGAGCAAAACCTACCAGTGAGCGAGGAACCCCGACAGCGGATGAAGAAGGCGGCGCAAGCCGCCCATCCGCGCCAGGGGTTCCGCAGCGAGCAAAACTTACCAGTGAGCGAGGAACCCCGACAGCGGATGAAGAAGGCGGCGCAAGCCGCCCATCCGCGCCAGGGGTTCCGCAGCGAGCAAAACTTACCAGTGAGGAACCAGACCACACACCAGAGCCGACATTTTCCACCTACGAAGAGTTCGCCCGGCTGGCAGGCGAGAACGACTACGAAACCTACTGGGAGCGGCATTTCGAGCACAATTTGAGCGAGGATGCATATCGCCGGGCGTCTTATGAATTCGGGCAGTCGCTGCGCGACTTGGAGCAGGATGCGCCACGCTGGCGGGCGGAGAACCTGGTCCGCGAGGCATACATGCGCCGCAGGATTCAGCAGACGATCAAGTCTGGCGTGAAGCCCGAGAAGATCGTGGCGGTGGTGGGGGCGTTCCATGCGCCGGTGCTGAGCCACGAGCATCCACCGATGACGGACGAGGAACTCAACTCGCTGCGGCGGCGCGGCAGCAAGCTGACGCTGATGCCGTACTCGTATTTCAAGCTGTCGTCGCAGTCGGGATACGGGGCGGGCAATCATGCGCCGGCCTATTTCGAACTGATGTGGGAGGCGATGGAACACGGCGACCTGCCCGGGCTGCCCTCCAAGTATCTCTCGCTGATCGCGCGCCATGTCCGCGACGATGGCACCCACCGTTCAACCGCCGAAGTCATCGAAGGGGTGCGGCTGGCGACCACATTGTCGGCCATGAAAGACGGTTCGGCCCCGACGCTGGCCGACCTGCGCGACGCCGCGATCACGCTGATCGGTCATGGCGAACTGTCCACCATCAAGGACGCCGTGGCTCGCGTCGATGTCGGCACCGCCATTGGCGAACTGCCCAAGGGGGTGAGCCGGACCTCGATCCAAAGCGACTTTGAACGTGAGCTGATCCGGCTGAAGCTGGAGAAATACAAGACCGCGGTGAAGCAGGATCTGACGCTGGATTTGCGGGAGAACCGCCGCGCCAAGACGGATGAGGGGGCGTTTCTCGACCTGAACCGCTCGTCCTTCCTGCACCGCCTGCGGCTCCTGGAAATTGGCTTTGCCGTGCCGGCCCGCAGCGGGCAGGAGTCGGTGACTTGGGCGGAAAAATGGGTCGTGCAATGGACGCCCGAGTCTGAGATCGCCCTGGTCGAGGCGGTGCTGCTGGGTGAAACCGTCGAATTGGCAACCGGCTACAAGTTCCGCAATAAATTGGAGCTGTGCACGTCGATCGCCGAGGCCGCCGGTCTGGTACGCGACGCCTGCCAGTGCGGACTGATGCAGTCGATGGATCTGGCCCGCCACCGCCTGCAGCATCTGGCGACTGAATCCTCCAGCTTCGAAGCCGTGGCTCACGCCGACCGCGAACTCGGCATGATCGCCCGTTATGGAGATGTCCGAAAGTTCGACCCCGCCCCGCTCATTCCGCTCATTCAAGAGCTGTTCGTGCAGGGCTCGCTGGCCCTGTACGCCGCCTCCAATTGCGACAACGACGCCGCCAAAAAGCTGGTGCGCGGGATGGATGACCTGAACAAGGTGAGCCTCGAATACACGGACGTCGTCGAAGAGCAGTTGTGGATTGACAGCCTGCAGAAGCTGGCGGACAGCGATGACCGGAACCCGCTGGCCTCTGGCTACGCCTGCGCGATCCTGCTGGAGCGCGGGCTGATTGCCAATGAAGACCTCGCCCGCGAGGTCTCCCGCCGCATCTCTCCGGGCATTCCCGCCGACCTGGGCGCGGGTTGGTTCGAAGGGCTGGCCGGACGTAACCGTTACGCGCTGCTGGCGCGGCAGCCGCTGTGGGAGCAGTTGGGCGAATACGTTTCCGGCCTGGAGGAGGACCAGTTTCGCCGGGCGTTGGTGTTTCTGCGCCGGGCCTTTGGCGGCTTTAGCCCCCACGAGAAACGGCAGATTGCCGAGAACCTAGGCCAGTACTGGGGTGTCAATGAGGACGAGGCCAGCGAGGCCCTCTCGGGGCCGTTGACCGAGCAGGAAGAGCAAACGCTGCAGGATTTGAACGAGTTCAATTTCGACGACATCTGACCAGGGTCGTCACCACGACAACTGACCAGGGTCGTCACCACGACATCTGACCGAATTGTACTGGGCCACATCTTTCTTTCGACCCTTATTTTGAGAGTTCTTGCATGACCATTGAAGCCAAGTGCCCCTCTTGCGGAAAACGTCTGAAGGCCAAGGATGAGATGGCCGGCAGGAAGGCCAAATGTCCGGCCTGCGGCTCGGCGGTGCAGCTTCCCGAGGTGATTTACGATGCGGACGAAGTCGAGGCGGACCCATTCTCCGAACTGCCCGACGAATCCAGCCAACCCGATGCGCCACCCGACATGAAGGAGTGCCGGGAATGTGGCGAGATGATTCTCAAGGGTGCGAAGAAGTGCCGGTATTGCGGAACACGGCTGGGCAAAAAGGCCACACCGACATACCAGAGCCGTCCGGCCTATTCTTCGTCCTCGTCATCTGGCAGCGACGATGAGGGCATGACCGCCGTCGACTGGCTGCTCTGCTTTCTCTGCCCGGGGATCGCGTGCATTGTGGGCGTGATCCGGCTGATTCAAGGAAAACCCTCCGGCGGCATGATGATCGGCATGTCATTTGTCATCCCAACGGTGATGGGTGTCGTGATCAAGGCCTTGAACGTCATCCTCAATCAGTGACCGCACTCTGTTTTACACTGCATGACTCGGGGACACCTGTCGCGGATCCGCTCGATGTCGCTTGCTCCAAGATCCGCTGGCGGTGTCCCGGAGTCACCCCAGGCGATGGGGTCGCACGGCTGAGGCAAATGGGTTGCCTCCCCATGCCGCCACGGGCTGGGTGACCGTTCGTTTCAGCACAAATCGCACCTTCACACTGTCAACTCGCTGTTGACAGGAATTGCGCGTGGCTCTATACCACGCGGCCTCTCCCTTTCCACACATTTCAATCGTCGCGCCACGGGCTCCCAGGAGCTGGTGGTTCGTGTGCCGTTGCGGTTTCGTGCGTGAACAGCACGCGAATCCGCCCGGCAATCGTCGCACGACCGGCTCGGACCGCCGCGTCGGTTTTTTGAGGATGGAGTGTCCCCATGTCGCTCTCGCGTTTGGTGAACTGGCGGTTCCTGAACTGGGTTTTCTGCGTGACCTCACTGGTCATGCTGATGGCCGTGGCAGGCTGTCACTCGACCAGCCTCAGGTCGCAGAACCCTGATGACGAAGAGGAAGAGCTGGAATTCAAGACGGAAAAGATCGCCGACCATGTCGGCATCGGCGGCCTGAGTCCGCAAATCATCGAAGGCGTCGGCCTCGTGGTGAACCTCGACGGTACCGGCGGCGCTCCGGCCCCCAGCATGTACCGCGAAATGCTGCTGAAGGACATGCAGCAGCATGAGGTCGCGAATCCCAATACGGTTCTGGAGTCACCCAACACTTCGCTGGTGCTCGTGCGGGCCGTCATCCCGCCGGCGATCCAGGTGGGCGACCGATTCGATGTGGAAGTGCTGGTTCCAGAAAGTGCCAACGCCACCAGTCTGGCGGGCGGTCACCTGCTGGCATGCAGCCTGGCTGAACAGGCCAGCGTCCCCGGCCGCCGGCTGAAGGGCCACGAATATGGCAAGGCGGAAGGGCCGGTCATGGTGTCGACGGGTGAAGGGGATGAATCCTCCCAAACCAGCGGCATGAAGCGCGGCAAGGTGCTCGGCGGTGGCGTGTACCGTGGCGGTGTCTTGAAGAAAGACCGCTCCCTCGAATTGTATCTGCGGAGCGACTACCAGAGCGTCCGCAACTCCAAACGAATCGCCGACCGAATCGGCCGCCGGTTCCACTCCTTTGAGCGCGGCCTGAAAAAGCCGCTGGCGAAAGCCACGACCGACCTGCATGTTCAACTGCTGGTCCATCCGAGCTACAAAAACAACTACATGCGGTATATCCAGGTCATCCGCCACATCGCCCTGACGGAGACCTCTGTTGAGGAGCATGCCCGGCTGGAACGCCTGCAAAAATCCCTGCTGATTCCGGCCAAGGCCTCTGAGTCGGCGCTGGACCTCGAGGCGATTGGCAGCGAAGCGGCGGTCAATGTTCTAAAAACCGGATTGAAGAGCCCCAGTGAAGAGGTGCGGTTCTATTCGGCCGATGCCCTGGCCTACATGTCGTACTTGAGCAACGCCGACTCGAACATGATGCGTTTGGCGGCGATTGAACTGGCCGCGGCCACGGAACGCCAGGAGGCCTTCCGCGTCTTCGCCCTTGCCGGGATGTCGGTCATCCATGAAGGCGAAGTGAACGAACTGCTGCGTGACCTGATGAACGAATACAATACGCCCAAGGACAACACCCCCGACGCGACGGTCCCATCGACACCGGCCCCCATCCAACTGGTTTCGGCCGAGGCAAGTGCCAAGCCGGAAGCGCAGGCGGCTGTCGCGCCAATCCAGCACGGTGCGGAGGTCCGCTACGGCGCGTTCCGGGCGCTCTGGACGCTCGACAAGAATGACCCGTTCATTCACGGCGAGGTGATCGGCGACAATCAGTTCAAGCTGCACGTCTTGCAGACCACCGGCGAACCGATGATCCACATGACGCGCTCGCGTCTGGCCGAGATTGTGGTTTTCGGTGCCGACCAGCAACTGCAGACGCCAGTCGCGCTGTCGGCGGGGCGGCATATCGTCATCGCGGCCAGTGCGGGCAGCAGCAATATCGTCGTCAGCCGCTTCGAACCGGGCAAGCCGGACCAGCAGCGGGTCGTGTCACTCCTGGTGGCGGATGTGATTCATGCCGTCGGTGAGCTGGGCGGTACCTACCCCGACGTGGCTCAGATGCTCACGCAGGCCAAGCGGCAGGCGAATTTGCCGGGTCGCCTGGAACTGGACGCCCTGCCGCAGGCCGGACGAATCTTCTATCGTCCGCTGCCGGGCAATCCTCAGGATCGCGGTGCCGAAACTCAGGTGGGACGGCGCGACGCATCTCCCAACATCTTCCCGCAACTTTCCGAGCCCAGCACCCTCGACAAGATCCAGGCCCGACCGTCGATCACCGAAGAGGATGACGCCGAGGACAATGGGGACACCGAAGGCTCAGCCAAGAAGAAGAAAGGCAACCGGAAGAACTCGCGGCAGCGGGATGAAGAACCCGGCCTGGCCACCACGGAGAACATCTCCGAGGAGCCCACCGATGAGGAAGGTGAAGAGGACTCAGAGGATGCTGGACCTAAGGAGAAAAAGCCAGGCTTCTTCGGACGCGTGTTCCGCAACCCGCTGAAGCGGTCCGCCCCCACCCAGTCGGAGCCGGAAGTCCAGTCGGAACCGGAAGTCGAGACGCGGTAAAAAGCATGGCCTCGGCGGCGACACCTTGACCGGTGTCGCCACCAATTGACCTTGCATGATTCCGGGACACCGCCAGTGGATCTGGAGTGAGCGCCAGCGAGCGGATCCACGACAGGTGTGCCGGGATCAGGCAAATTGATGGAGGTCAACGGCGCTTCGTCTTGGCTTTCGACTTGGACTTTGGTGCTGCGACGGGTTGCGCCTCAGCGGCGGCTTTCTGCGCCTGATCGAGGGTTTCCAACAGCCGCAGTGGAGCGCCGAGCCGCTGGGCTTCGACACGCAGCGCCGCCTGTCGTTCCACCAGCACATCCAACTGGTAATGCTGGTGGCTCAGCAGCCGCCGCAATTCGAGCTGGCGCTTTTCGGTGGCGGCACCAGCCAGGGAGATGATCACCACCAGGACCAGGGCGCTGCAAAATCGAAAATACATGCAACACCCATTCCAGCCCGGCTCCGTGAAAGCCACCGACGCCCGACTCGGAATGCATCGGCCAACCATCCTCAGAACTTCAGCGCAGTTCCGACTGCACGGATTGTGAGGGGCAGCGCTGTTGTATGACGGCTGCGGATTGGATCAATGGAAGCCACGGCGGCGAAGGGTGCTGTAGGCTTCGAGTGCCGATTCAATGACCGGCAGGGCCAGGGATGATGGGCCGAAGTCCTCCACTTCGACGGCCTTGCCTTCCAGTTGCTTGTAATCCTGGAAGAACCGGCGGAGCATCGTCAGCCGGTGCGGAGGCAGTTGCGCGGCTTCAAAATAGCCGTTGAATTCGGGATCGTGCACGGCAACGGCCAGCACCTTGTGGTCCTTTTTCCCCGAGTCAATCATCGTCATCATGCCGATCGCCCGGGCGCGGACAAGCGTCAGCGGCACCATCGGCTCCTGGCACAGGACCAGCACGTCGAGCGGGTCGTCGTCCTCGGCATAGGTCTGCGGAATAAACCCGTAGTTGGCTGGGTAGTACACGGCCGAATAGAGGATCCGGTCCATTCGCAAGAGGCCGGTCTGCTTGTCGAGTTCATACTTGATGCTGGACCCCATCGGGATCTCAATCACTGCCATAAATTCGAGCGGGAGGCTTTCACCGGGGGTGACGTCGTGCCAGGGATGCATGCGTGGCTGAAACGCTTTCCGTGTGGAGAAGTGATATTGAAGGGCCGTGTGGATCATCCTAAAGCATCGCGTGGTGATCGGCAATGAGGCAACTTCCTGCTGCCTGGCCACAAGCCGATCGCGTCTGCAGATCGCGTTTCCGCCCCAGTCTTCTTGACAAAATCGTTGATGAGCCACATAAGAGAACCACGGAATGAATGCATAAAATTCTGGAGCTTTGCCGGACAGATTCAGATCGAATCCTTGGCATTCTGGAATTCAACATCCCAATGGTTTCAACGACAGGAGTGAAAAATGGGCGGACCAATCGTACGAACCGGTGCTTCGATCAAGTATTCCGAGAACTGGGAGAACATCTTCGCCGCGGCCCCGAAGAAGGGCAAGAAGGCGGCCGCGCCTGACGCTCCGGC
This sequence comes from Planctomycetaceae bacterium, assembly GCA_021732845.1. Classification (GTDB taxonomy): domain Bacteria; phylum Planctomycetota; class Planctomycetia; order Planctomycetales; family Planctomycetaceae; genus JAKFUF01. Next base: position 102,858 of record JAKFUF010000008.1, read on the forward strand.
TCCTGCCAAGGCGGCCGCCGCCGCTCCGGCGAAGAAGGCCACCAAAAAGGCGACCAAAAAAGCCACGAAGAAGTAAGTCACCGGGCGTCTCGACCGCTGGCAATGCCAGCCAGGGCACCCGAAGCCAGAGCGGGGGCTGCGGCATGAATGCCATGCCGCAGGTGGCCCGCAAATGAGAGACGGGGGTGCCATGAATTCCGGGATCGGTGTCGGGGCGGGTCAAAACCGGGCAGGTTTTCCCGCTCTGAGCACTTCTGCGATCGTCCGACACTGGCCGCTGGTTGTGGTGTTTCTCTCGTTCGCGGTGGTGGGCTCGCTGCGCTCTCCGATCCCCGGCGTGAACGAGCCACACTATCTCTGCAAGGCGCTGCACACCTTTCAACCAGAGTGGTGCGCGCGAGATCCATTCATCAGCTCCATCGACGCTCACGCCGTGTTCCTGACCGCCTTCGGTCCAGTCACCGCGTGGCTCGGCTTCACCGGCGCGGCGTGGCTCGGCCGGATCCTCGTGTGGCTCGGATTGGCGTGGGGCTGGACGCGGCTGGTCGGGCTTGTTTCCAAGCATCCTGCAGACGCCGTTCGTGCGGCGTGGCTCTACTTGGGAATCGCCGCCTGCGGGTCCTACTCCGGCGAATGGTTGATTGGCGGCGTTGAATCCAAGGGATTTGCCTACGTCGCTTTATTTGCCGCGTGGCGTTGGGCCGGCGATGGCGCATTCTTGCGGGCGGCCGTGGCCGGCGGGATTGCGACCAGCCTGCACCCGGTGGTGGGAGTCTGGGGTCTGCTGTGCGCCGTGACGGGATGCCTGGTTGCACACGACTGGAAATTGTCGCCAGTCAACGGAGGCTTTGCGGGATCGTCAGTGATATTAGGACAGGTCCTGCGCCGTGGTCCCCTCGTGGCTGCCGGATGGCTGCTGGCAGCCTTGCCTGGTCTGCTGCCCGTTCTGGCGATGCTGGCGGCTCCCGCCGAAGTTGGTGTGAAACAGGCGGCAGACCAGATCCAGGTCTTTGTCCGCCTCGGACATCATTTGAATCCGTTCCAGTTTCCCTGGCGGGCCGATGCCAATGCCGCCGTGCTGATTGTGATTTGGCTGTTGTTCAGGCGAAACTGGCCGGCAGACCGAGCCGCACGCTTTTTGTGGGGTACCATCAGCGCGGCAGCCTGCCTGGCCACCCTCGGATTTCTGATTGCAACAGCGGGCTCGGCCACCTTGATGAAGTTCTATCCCTTCCGGCTGTTTGATGCTTGTCTGCCGATCGGCGTCGCCTGTGGGGGGATACTGCTGTTGAGGACTTACCTGGCGGGCCGGCAGTGGCTGGCGTCGGCCGTTACGTTCGCCGCGTTTGGCTTGGCAGTGGCGCTTCCTGCCGTCGATCGCAATCCGTCACGATTGGACCCGCAGAGGCTGGCGGCCTGGAAGGAAATGTGCCGGTGGGTAGATCAGAAACTTCCCCCCGAGGCCCTGCTGGTGACCCCGAGCTACAGCTATGCGTTCAAGTGGTACGCGCGCCGCGCCGAGTATTTCAACTACAAGGACTGCCCACAGGATGCGGCGGGCATCGTGGCCTGGCAGAAGCGGCGGCAATGGATTTCCGCATGGCGCGACCGACATTATCCGAGAGCCTATGCTGCTCCCGCCCTGCAACAACTGCGGCACCACACGCATGCCGAATACCTGGTGGCCAGCACGGGCGTTCAACTCGCTGAAACGCCCCTGTACGCCAACCAGTACTTTGCGGTATATCGCCTGCCAGAGACGAACGAATCGGGCAATGCCCCGTTTTGAGGCGGTGACGTGGTTTTGCGCTGGACGAATCCGAAATGGCGATTGAGCCACTACAAGTGGCGCACCGTAAAACGGCTGTTGGCCATGCTGACTGCCACCGCGGGCCTGACGGCGGTCGGCCTCGCCTGGTGTTGGGTGCAGTATCCCTTTCCCATCGAAAAGTTGGAACGATGGCCGCGGAGCCCCCTGGTCACGGACCGCACAGGGCAAACCCTGCTGCAACTGGTCGGTCAGGACCAACAGTGGCGGCAACCAGTGCCGCTGGCCGAAATGTCGCCGTGGCTGCCACTGGCAATCCTGGCCATTGAAGATGAGCGGTTTCGCTCTCACGCGGGCGTGGACCCGGTGGCGATCCTGCGGGCTGTCGGCCAGAACCTTCGAGCGGGCAGAATCCGCTCGGGGGCCAGCACCATCACGATGCAGGTGTGCCATATGGTCGACGAGCGGCCACGGGGATGGACGACCAAGCTCCGCGAAGCGTTCCGCGCTTTGCAACTGGAACGCTTGCGCACGAAAGACGAGATCCTTGAAGCCTATTTGAACCTGGCTCCGTTCGGGGGAAACCTGCGCGGAGTTGAAGCGGCTGCCTACGCGTACTTCGGCAAGCGCGCGACCGACCTCTCGCTGGGCGAGGCCGCCCTGCTCGCTGGTTTGCCCCAGTCTCCCACCCGTTACCGTCCCGATCTGCATTCTGACGCCGCACGCGGCCGCCGGCACCGAGTGCTGGGGCGGATGCTTGAGTTGGGGATGATCGACTCGGCTCAGCAGGCGCTGGCCAATACCGAACCGCTGCCGGCAGCCACATTGCGACATGAACAAGCCGCGCCGCACGCCGCGTGGCTCGCGCTGCAACGGCGGCCGATGGGTGGGCAGACGACGCTGGATGTCGACTTGCAGCGGCAGGTCGAACTGGTCGTCCAACACCACCGCGCGAAACTGCCCACGGATGCCAACATCGCCATCGTCGTGCTGGATCTGGATCAAGCGGCGATTCGGGCCTTGGTCGGTTCGGTCAATCTGGAGAATCCCATTGACGGCCAGGTGAACGGGGTGACGGCACTGCGCAGTCCAGGTTCGGCCCTCAAGCCGTTCCTCTATGCGGCAGCCTTTGAAGCCAGACGATGCGCGCCCGATTCCATCGTCTGGGATGGTCCCATCGAGCGGGCTGGCTGGTCTCCGGACAACTTCGACCGGACCTTTGCCGGCGAGGTGACGGTCGCGGAAGCATTGCGGCGCTCGCTCAATATTCCGGCCATCCTGCTGACGGAACAGGTTGGGCTGCCGCGTTGCCTGGGCAACTTGGAAGCCTGTGGCATCAAGCTGCCGGCAAACGCCGGCCAGCGCGGCGGGCTGGCTGTCGCCGTGGGAGCGCTAGAAGTCTCGCTGCTGGATTTGACCAATGCGTATGCCACGCTGGGCCGTGGCGGAATCCGCCGCGGCCCGCGGCTGTTCGTGGATGAACCGGATGTTCCGGTCCGCGTGCTGGATGCCAACGTCTGCGCGGCGATAGACGAGATTTTGTCGTCGCGCCACCGCGTGCCTGCGGGAAGTGAAGATCGAGCTACGCCGGACGGACCGTGGTTCATGTGGAAGACCGGCACCAGCTCGGGCCGGCGTGATGCCTGGGCCTTGGGTCACAACCATCGCGTGGCGATCGGCGTGTGGGTGGGGCGGTTCTCCGGTCAGGGAGCCCCGGAGTTCGTCGGTCGTGATGCGGCGGAGCCAATCCTCGCGGAACTGTTCGGTCTGCCGTCTCTCACGCAGAACGGCGAGCCACGCGAGTACAGACGTTGGCCGCTCCCAGCCAGCTCAATACATCGCGCCCAGCCAAAACTGGCCTCGGTGCAAATCACTTCGCCTGCGGAGGGCGATGAGTTTTGGTGCGGAAATGACATGGCCATTGTGCCCGTCACCATCAGTCAAGACAGCCAGACACAGGATGCCCCTCAGTCAGCAAACTGGTTTCTCAATGGCCGCCACATCGGCTCCGAACTGCTCAGCCTCGCACTCAAACCCGGACGCTATGAACTCCGTCGCGTGAGTGGAAACCAAGCCACCAGTGTGAAGTTCGTCGTCCGCGAAGGCATTGCCACGGTGCGCAAGGGCTGACTCTCGGCTGCATAATTCTGCCGACGAAGATGTTGATTTTGACATCTTCAATAAAAGTAGATCTGCGCCACATTGAAGCCGAGGAGTGCAAATCAATAAATCAAAAGCTGAAGCCGCTCAAGAATGTCTTGAGCGGCTTCAGCAGGGTGATCAGGTGGTTCTAGTTTGTCGCGGCGGCTTCGCCCGGGTGGAGCAGTTCATTCACGGCTGGCTCCAACTGGTCCGCATTCAAGCTGGTGCTGACCACCGAGCCATTCTGGTCCACCACCCAGTACGCGGGAACTTCTTGGATTCCATAGTAATTGACGATCGGGTTCCCCCACCCACGGCGGGCTTCGTCGGGGAAGAAGATTTGTGGCCAGGCGAGTTTGTGCTTCGCACAAAAACTGTTGACCGCCTCGGGCTCCTTGTCCAGGTTCACGCCGACGACCACGCATCCCGCGGAAGCATGCTTCTTGTTCAGCGCGATCAACTTGGGCAACTGTTCCTGAAACGGCTTCACTTCCGCCGACCAGAAGACCACGACCACCACTTTTCCCAGCATGTCATCCAGCGTGAACTGCCCGCCACTGAGCGTCGGGCCGGCGAGTTGTGGCACATTTCCCGACAGCTTCAGGCGGCGGATGATCGCCGTCACCCGCGGCGCATAGGTGCTTTTGGGGAACGACTTTTGAATGACCGTGTAGCACTCCAGGGCCTCGGGCTGCAGCCCGCTCAATTCGCAACTTCGGGCGGCGGTGAAGACCATTGGCAGCGACCGTGACTCTTCCTTCGGATAGGTCACCGCGAAACTGGCAGCCTGCTTGGCGAATTCCTTGAGCCACCGGACATCGCCCGTCGTGGCACGCCGCGCGTGGCCATAGGCGAGGCTGACCATCAGATAGCTCGCGTTGGCAGCCGCGCGTGACTGTGGCGCGCGGGCAATGAGCGCGTTGGCATCCTCATAGAAGGCGTCGATGGCTTCCGCTTCGCCCATCATCGCCATTTCCAGCCGCGCATCCATCAACTGGCGGGCCGCCATTTGGAACACAGGCTCCTTGTCTTCCTTGTCATGGCACAAGGCGATCGCCTTCTGTGCCAGGTCAATGATCTTGGTGTTGCGGCGTCTGCGGTCGTTCCGGAGGATTTCGACATCATCGGTCTTGGGAGACGAACTGATGCGGACCTGAGCGGCTTCGCGGACGAGCCACTCGGCACTGCCCTTGACTGGCTCGGCGATCTGCACATCGGTCGAAGCCTCGGATTCTTCCGCCGGCATGGCTTCGTCGGGAGCTTCGGGTGGCTTCTCGTCGGCGACGTTCGCACTCGAGATTGAAGCTGCGGGAAGCCCCGTCTTGCCGTTTTTTGGGGCATTTGCGGCCGTCGTCTTTTTGGCACCTGCCGCCTTGGCCGAGGCGGCGGCTGGGGCCGCAGAGGGTGAAGTCTTGGATTTGTCAGCGGCCTCGGATTTGTTGGAAGGTCCGCCACCACAGCCCGCGAGGGTAAAAAGTCCACCAACCAGAAGAATTCCCACCGCTGTCTGCGTCGTCGTTCGCATCGCGCTCAATCCTTTGAGAGCCGAGTGATCTGCTGCTCCGCCTGAACGCCGATCCAGACTCCGCAGAACACGCGCAACTTTTATGAGAAACGGCAGGTCCGCTCAAGAGCGATCTGGCTGTGGATGCGCGACGGGTGCGGGTGTGGCGCTGGCGAAATGCGTTGTGACGTTCTGTGCCACCACAGCCCTCCCGTGGCGTCGAACCGTTGGCGGCGCGTCGGGGGACTGACGTCACTCCGCACGCCTGGGGCGAAGACCCAATCAGCCGCAGGCCGTTAGGCCCCGGTTCTGCCTTCGCGAACAAGCGCCGATCGCGCACGCTCGGGAACCGGACGCAAAGGATCGCAGCAACAATAACTGTGACAAGTGTCTCCCTATCCAGCAGCGAAGGCCATCAGGGAGTACGAATAGAGTTGGTGGTGAAGTCGACAGGCCTGGCAAAACGGTGCGGGAATCGTACGGTTATAAATTAACCACGAATGTTCATGGCGCGGGCTTCGCCCACAACCCAATTTGTGGAGCAAGGATTCACGCACATTGTTGTCCGGTTTGTTGACCACGAAAGGCACGATCTTACGAATTTCACGAATCATCAACCGGCATGGGATCGCGGGCGATGGAATCCTGCTCATTGCCATTCTTGCCATTCGTCGTATTCGTGAAAATTCGTGGTTCCCCTTCTCGTTGACGAAGATCGGCCTTCGGTCAGCATCTGGAAGCGTACATTGATGCTTTGTCCGGTCCCGAGCCAGAGGGTAGGCGAGCATCACCGAAACGCCACAAGACCCGGGCCAGCGGCTATGGCGATTTTGCCAATTCCGTTCCCAGCCAGGTCACGGCGTTGGAGACGATTTTCAGCGGCAGGTCCTGCTTGAAAACCGGGTAGGTTTCGTGACCGGGGCGGAAGTAGAAGACGTGCCCTTTGCCGAGCGCCCACAGGCTGCCGCTGCGGAAGGTCTCGCCGGCGTCCCAGCTCTCTTCAAACAGCATCACGTCGGGTTCGGGCACATGGAACGGGTCGGCGTACATCTCGGTTTGAGGGATCTTGAAGGAGGCCGGCAGGCCCTTGGCGATCGGATGATCGGGCTTCAGCAGCTTGACGGTGCTTGGCTGACCGTCAGGGCGGTAAGACGGGAAGACGCAGTTCGGCAGGTCGACCCGCACGGTGAGTTGTGAGCCACGCTTCATGGCGTAGTAAGCTGGAGTGCGAATCGAGTCGGCCGTTGGGATGAACCGCCCTTCCGGCGCGACGAATTCGAACTTCACGGGCGGCCCGTTCTCTGGGTCGGGGTAGCGTCTTCGAGCGTCATCGCGCGTCCGTTCATGCATGGCTTCGACGAACGGGGCCGACCAGTGCGCGGAATGCAGGGCGATCAGCGAGAGTTGGCCGCGCTTGATGCGAGCCACGATGTCGCGGGCCAGTTCCGGGGAGATTTCATTGTGTCGCACATGCCCCCACCAGATCAGGACATCGGTGCTGTCGAGCAGGCTGCCCGGCAACCCCAATTCGGGCTGGTTAATGTTCGCGGAAATGACCCGCAGTTCGGGCTGTTTGGCCAGAGAGTCGGCAATCGCATTTCCCAGAAACGATTCGTAGGCCTGCTTCTGCGCCGGCTGCTGCTCGTCCCACACCACGACCCGAATTCGGGGTTCGGCAGCCGCGCCTGGCAGACTTTGAGACAGGCACATCAAAAGGGCAATCAAGGAGAAGCGTCGATTCATGAGACAGGGCTTTCTGCGGGGGCCGCCAGAGTTGGTCAGGTTTTTGTTGAGCCGATCAATTCTTGGCGATGGCCCGATTGTTCAAGAATGCCACAGCCGAGCGGCTTTGTCATCACTGAGCCTTCATCAGCGTGGAAGCTGAGGCGTTTGGAATGCTCGATCGTCTCGCACCTTGAAACGGCATCGGATAAGCTGACTCAAGTCTGGCGCGCTCGAACCCACGATCGAGAGCAGGTGCCGGATGAATTGCCCCGAACGATCTCGACCGCTCACATTCACGGCAGCATGCCAACGACACGAGTTCCCCATATGCCGACCGCCTTGGTTGTCGACGATGATCGCAGCCTGAGATTCCTGATCCAGCGCTCGCTGGAATCAATTCCGGTTGATGTCATCACCGCCGCCACCGCCGAAGAGGCACTGTCGCTGATGTCAGACCGACGGCCTGACGTGGTGTTGCTGGATATCATGCTGCCAGGCCGGTCCGGTCTGGATGTCCTGTATGACATCCAGGCGATCGATCGGCGGATTCCCGTGATTTTCGTCACCGCCGACAGCGGCAGCGCCACCGCCATCGAGGCGATGCAGCGCGGGGCCTACGATTACATCTCCAAGCCGATCGACCTGCCGCAGCTCACGCACCTCGTGCAGAACGCGATTCGAGCGCGGCAGTTGATGAGCGTCTCCGTGGCTCTCGTCGCCGACCACGACTCGCTGGCGATCGACAAGGCATTCGTGGGCCGCAGCCCCGAGATCCTGCAGGTCTTCAAGGCGATCGGCCGCGTGGCCGCGCAAGACGTTCCCGTGTTGATCCGGGGCGAAAGCGGCACCGGCAAGGAACTGGTCGCCCAGGCGATCTACCAGCACAGCGACCGCCGCGACCAGCCGTACATGGCGATCAACTGTGCGGCGCTGCCGGACACACTTTTGGAAAGCGAACTGTTCGGCCACGAGAAGGGATCGTTCACGGGAGCAGACCGGCGGCGGATCGGAAAATTCGAGCAGTGCCACGGCGGCACGCTGTTCTTGGATGAAGTCGGCGACATGGCCCCGGTCGTTCAGGGCAAGGTTCTGCGACTGCTCCAGGAACAGAAGTTCGAACGCGTCGGCGGCAACGAGACGATCAGCACCAACGTGCGGATCATCACGGCCACCAACCGCCCGCTGGAACAGATGGTCGAGGACAAGACCTTCCGTTCGGATGTCTTGTTTCGCCTGAACGGCGTGACGATCCATCTTCCCCCGCTGCGCGAGCGCCGCGGTGACATCCCGCTGCTGTTGAAGTATTTTCTCGGGAAATCGCAAAAGGAATTGAATAAGCAGCACATCGAGGGCCTGTCGCCGGAATCGTTGGAGATTCTCGTCAAGTACCGCTGGCCTGGCAACGTGCGGGAAATGCAGAGCGTGGTCCAACAGGCGGTGTTGAACACTGTCGGTCCAATCATCATTCCGGAGTTCCTGCCTAGGGAAGTTGTCACTGATTCGGCCGTTCTACGGCCTGACGACCATTCGTCCGCGCCAAAGCCTGCCGCCGTCGCGGAGACGCATGCTGCCGAAACAAGCAACGATCCGTCCGGCATTCCGGATCTGGCCGCGTTCATTGAGGAGCGGATTCAAGCCCGCACCACCAACTTGTCCGCCGAAGTCATTGAACGCGTGGAAAAATACATGTTCACGCGCGTGCTGCAAAGCACCAATGGCAACCAAAGCCAGGCCGCGGAGATTCTGGGGATCACCCGTGGCAAAGTTCGCGACCGGGTCGAAGCCTTCGGTATCTCCCTGCTGCGGAGCGTCAAGGTCGACTCAGAAACGAGCGCTGAGGGAGCTGCACACTGATTCTTGAATTGTCCGCCGCGGCAGTCGTGGGCCTTGTGGCTTCCGCGCAGAGAAGGCCGGCTTCATGACCGCAGATTCTGCTGAACCGCGTTCAACCATGAACGTGGAGATCGCCCTCCGACGATTGAACGGCGACCACTCGCTCCTCGTGAAGATGGCGGAGTACTTTCTAGAAGACGCTCCGCCCCTCGTGGAAAAACTTCGCCAAGCGGTTCACCCCAGAAACAACGAGTCGCTGATTCATGACGCCCACAGCCTGCGTGGACTCGCCGGCACCTTCGAAGCCACGCAGGTGACGAAATTGACACTGGAAATTGAACAGGGCGCAGCCACGCTCGACGAGGCCCGGTTGAGAGAACTCGTGGCCACGCTGGAATCGGAATTCGCGCGGCTGATGGACGAGATTCAGGCGCTGGTCAAGAAGTGACGATGGCGAATTGTCGGTCCTCGTTGTTCATGCGGCTGGCCCCGGAGCTGCGACTGTGTCGACCTTCCCCCGCTTCCGCCTGCCATCGCTCCCTTGGATCATCGGTATTGTTGGCCTGCTCATCGTTGCAGTGTTAAGCCTGACGATTTGGACGCGGCATCAGCGGACTCAGCGGTTCATTCGTGAAGTGAAATCTCTCGGCGGTAAAATAGAGACTTCGTCGACCCTGCCGCGGTGGTTGAGGAACGTCGACACTTCCGTGGTTGCACTGGAGTGGACTTGGTTGTTCGAAACCCACGTCTATTTCGTCGAACTATCCGGGTGCTCGATTGATGACGATTGGCTTGTGCGTCTCCAAGCCTTTCCATCGATTCGCTTGCTGAATTTGGATCACACCAGCATCAGCGACGCCGGGTTGAAACACCTGTCTGCGTTGCGAAATCTGCAGCGACTGGACTTAAGCCACACTGCAGTCACAGATAAAGGATTGAAGTCTTTGTCCGGACAGTCCGCGTTGGAATTTCTGAGTTTGCGCCAAACCCAAGTGACAGGAACCGGATTGTCGGCGCTTCATTGCCCACTCGAGTCTCTCACTCTGGAAGGTTCGCAGTTCAATAACACCGGGATGGCAGAATTGCCACGATTTCCGCTTCAAAGCGTCATTTTGAGCGACACGCAGGTGACAGATGCAGGGGTTGCCAGCCTTGCCGGATGTCCTCAACTTCAACTTGTGGTTTTGTCGAATTGCAAGGTGACCGATTTGAGTATGAAGCCCATTGGCAGCCTGGCACAGCTACGATGGCTATTCCTTGATGAACTGCCGCTGACCGATGCGGGGATTGAACCGCTGGCAGGACTGAGAAGTTTGAAGCAACTGGGCCTGAAGGGCACGCTGGTAACGGGCCGAGGGCTTGAGCGATTCCCAAAGCTAGAATCACTCGATCTGTCGCGCGCCACCATTGGCGATGACGGACTGACGTATCTTCCTCAAAGTGACAGGTTCAATCTCGACGAAACTGGTGTTACGGATGAAGGCCTGCGGTACCTCGCAACAGCTCAACGTCACCAAGACCTAAAAGGCTTGGCTCTGCGGTCGACGAAGGTTTCGGATCGCGGTTTGAAGTTTGCCTCGGTGCTTCCCAAATTGAGCGGACTTTCATTGAAAGACACGAGTTGCACGCTCCCAGCGATTTATCGTTTCCAAAAGCTCCGCGAGGACTTGGGCCTGCCAGTCGATGTGATCGTCAATCGATAGAAATCGACAGGGCAAGAATTACCTTTCGGCTTCGTTGGAAATCTCAGCAGCGGCTCACCGGCGAATCAGCTTCCGCAGCGTCTCCAGATGCCGCGGCACTGCGACTTTTGCGTCTTCCTCGGCCTCATATTCCAGCACGATATAGCCCCGGTAGTTGGCTTCGGCGAGGATGCGGATCTCACGTTCGAGGTCGGCCTCCACCTTCTTGCCGTTGTTGGGTTTGATCTCGGTCTTGATTTGGGCATTGATGGCGTACGGCGCGATCTTGGCGAGGTCGGCGTAGGGATCGGCGGTGTTGAAGTTGCCGCTGTCCAGGTTCACACCGAACCACGGAGAGGGCTGCACCTTCTCGATGATCTTCAGCATCTGTTCCGGCGTGGCGGTGATTCCCCCGTGGTTCTCCATCGCCAGGCAGACCCCCTTTTGTGCGGCGTAGGCCAGTGACTCATTGATGCCCGCAGCACAGCGTTCGATCGCTGCCTCTTCGGCCTCTCCCTTGGGGACGGTCCCGGCGAAGATCCGGATGACTGGGGCGCCGAACACCGCTGCGTGATCGATCCACGTCCGCGTGTGCTTCAGCGTGGCATCGCGCTTCTCGCCGGGAGGCAGGCAAAAATCGTTGGCGATGGCGGTGCCGGAAATGTCCAGCCCCAGTTTGAAGGCCACGTCCTTGATGTGCAGCAGGTAATCGTTGCCGAACCCTTCGGGGAAGTAGTAGCTCGTGAGTTCGCAGCCGTCCAAGTCGTACTCGGCGCACAGCCGAATGAAATCCTCCAGCGACATCGGCGATTCCTTCGCCTTCAGCGAATCGCGGAACGAGTACGCCGCGAGGCTCAGCTTCATGTACGGCTTGCCGGTCCGCTTGATCGGATCCGCCGCCCTGAGCCACCGGGGCGCGAACGCCGCCGCTCCGGCAGCCGCGGAAGTTTGCAGGAACGAACGACGGTTGAGGGACGACATGCTGAAGCTCCAAAGGGGTGAATATCGGGACCGCCCCAGCGTACACGCCAGGTGCTGCGGTCGCAAAGGCGGGATCCGGCAGTCGATCTGGAACTACCAGAACTCGACGAGCGACGGCTACCTCGCCGTTGGCTCGAACCTGGCCCTTGCCACTCGCGAATTCCTCGCCGAACGCCGTGCGAAGCCGTGAACAGTGCGGTGCGATTGCCGAGATCGGGTTGATTTTCTGGCGTGGTCCATTCGACGCGATGCTCATTCGCCAAGTTCCCGCATCAATTCCGCCCGTCTCCGTTCGATGGCTTTCACCCGGCTTGCGAGTTTTCTGGCTTCCTTTTCCAGATCGACCAACTCCTTTTGGAGCTTCTGCTTGTGCAGGCCGTCTGATCCAAACTTCTCGCGGACAACGGATTCGACTTCATGCCGCAGCAGTCGATACCAAGGATTGCCGTGCATGTTGCTTTCACGGATTTTGCAATTTGCCAGCCCGGATCGCCGAGATGATCTCGTGCTGAGTCAGACCGAACTCATTCCGAGCAGACTTGTCGCTCATCGTGGCTCCCTTTTCGGACCACATTGAATCACTCTCGGACATGCTCATTCTCTCCGCAACAGCGTTTCCAGGAATTGGCTCTTCCGTCCCTGGTGGCCTTCTTGATTGGGGCTTCGCCGTCAGTCACCCTCCGTGCGGCCGATCTGCCGGAATGGCCGATGCGACTTCGATGCGATACCCCTTTCCGACCATCACCACCTTGGCGCTAATGATCTGTCTCTTGTCCTCTGGGAACAGTTCCAGCTTCCGCTCGATCAGCGACTGCATGACCGTGAGGATGTTCGCAACATCGGCTGGGGCGAATGTCGGATTGTATTGCCGGAATCCTTCGATGTATTGTTCAAGCTGCCGCCGTTGATTTTCCGGCGAACTGCAGGCCATGTTCCAGGCGCTACAAGTTGCGGTCAGGCGGTGATGCTACTCTTCGGGCGTTTTGCCCCCGCCGATGAAGTTCGCCGCCAACTCCGAGATCAGCTCCGATAACTTCCGGGCTTGAGTCATGGTGTTCCCGTTCTGTTTCCTGATTCCTTGATCTGAGTTATCTTTTTGCACAGTCAAATTCAACCTCATGGCAACTTGCTTTCCATAAATCCAGGTGCGTGGGAGTTGCTGCGATCCTTAGGCAACAGAGCTTCGAGGAGGCTTGGCGTGGATGACGACGATGATGATGTCGACTTTCTCGTTTTCGACAAAGCGAAATACCATTACGAAGGCAATTTCCCCGAAGACCTCGATGAGAATCAAGGTTTCGTCCACACCGGCATGTTTCTTGGCTGGGTCGTGGACACCGGTCTCCACAGCGAGGACTTTGCCGACGACTTCAAGAGTGAAATCCGCAAGTTCAAGGCGAGAAAACTCACCGGTTCCGGCGTCTACGCCTCGGCGGACGGCGTCTTCGAGGAAGAGATGCTCAACCCTGAGGGCCTGGCCTTCACCAAGGCGTATTTTGATTTCGACAAGGGGCAATATCTCAAGGACTACGAAAAGCTCTTGTCCGGGAAACTTCCGTCGATGTACCATGTTCAGGACACATGGGAGAATTACGATCTCCTCAAGGCGCAGATCGACAAGCGATTCGCGGCATGGAAAAAAAAGCGGAAGGCAAAATAACGCGGCGGACCTCGCGTATTAACTTCCTCACGCGATGACGTCGCTGCACCTGACGGTGGCCACATCGCGGTTTTTCGGGGCATGACGTCTCACCAGTGGCCGCCGCCGGAGCGCTGTGTCGTTCGGCGGCGAAAGGTGCATGGATGGTGGATGACTGGCAGGCGAGCGACCGCAAGCTGCACAAGGCCAGCGTGGCTGCGATCAAGCGGTTCGTCCGCGAACACCGTGGCCAAGCGGTGTGCTGCTTCTTTTTCGACTGCGATGACCCGCAGTACGGGCATTTGTCCATCAATCTCGATACGCCAGAGAACAACGTCCGAGCGGTCAAGGAACTGGAAGCCTATGCCATCGCGGCTCGGGCCAGCAACCTGCGGGGCAAGCTCACCTGGGAGTGGGCTCAGCACCAGCTCGGCACCCCAGCGCTTTCCCCGTTCAATACCGACAGCGGGGATTTTGCGTTCCCCGAGTACGCGGAGGTCAAATTCCCCGCCTGGGTCAGGTTGTCGAGGAAGGGCTATCCAAAGCGGGCGGAGCACGAAGACGACTATTTGAAGTCGAACGCCCGGCTGGTGATGTGGCGGGTGGTCGAACAGTTGGTTTCAGAGGAGGCTTTCGCCCGGCTCACCATGGCTTCGCCGTTCCTGATCGGGTACAGCATCCACGACCAGGAGGTGGTCATTCTGCGGATGCTCAACTGGCCCCGGCCGACTGAACCAGGCGCTGGAACGGGCAGCAACGGTAAGTGAGCTTTGCGTGAGGTGGAAGTTCATGATCGAAAAGATGGTCTGGGCTTGCATGAAGGGCGATACACACGCGGTGCGGGCGGCGCTGCTCGAAGGCGTCGCCCCGAACGCGCGCTACCAAAGCCGAACGCTGCTGAACTGGGCAGCGCAGGAAGGCCGCGACTCTGTCGTGGCGGTCCTGCTTGAGGCGGGGGCTGACTCGAACCTGGCTGACGGCGGTTTTGACCGTGTGCGGCCGCTCCATACCGCTGCGGGGGAAGGCCGCGTCAGAATCGTTCGCCGACTGCTTCGCGCGGGGGCAAACCCGAACGTGCGGGCGAAAGGCATGGGGACTCCGCTCCATCTTGCCGCTGCTTACGGCCACCTTCGCTGTGCGAGAGCGCTCGTCCGTGGGGGCGCGAAAGTATTGCTCCGAGACGAGGACGGAAAGTACGCGATTGATTATGCCCGGAGGTATCAGCGGACGGAGGTTGTCGAGTATCTGCGAAATGTGGCATCGACCTGACAAAATACCAGGTGGCGGAAGGTGAGAGGATGACGCGACAGCGGCGTGTGATCGGCGGTGTATTGAAAGTTCCACTCGGCGATGGGTGGCACGCCTATGCGTGGACGCTCCCGGAAGTCGACTTCGCCTTATTCGAGCTGCGGACTGATGCCGAGATGCCAGCGGTTGAGGTGGTCACCCACCCAGTTGCCTTCCGGGTCATGGTCAATGGGTCAGCGTACCTGGACGGCCTGTGGCTGCGGATGGGCAAGGTGGCCCCACCGCCGGAAGTGCTCGCCCCGGTGCCGACTTTCATTCAGGACCAGTTCACCGGCCAGTTCTCGATCTACCTGGCAGGAGACATTCGCCCGGCCACCCGTGCCGAGTGCATTGGTCTGGAGTGTTGTGCCGTGTGGGCACCGGAGCATGTCGAGGACCGGCTCCGGGATCACTTCGTAGGTCGCCAGTGCAAGTAGTGCAAGTGGGTCGAGTCCTCTTGGTGAACAATCGCATGCTCCGGAGCGGCCGATCTGGGCGATTTGTGATCCAGCAGCCTTGGCGGCCGCCCGGTGTTACCAATCGTTTCGTTCGGTTGTTTATGATCTTCAACTCGCTCGATTTCAACGTCAGCACGCGCAACTGCGAAGAACCCGTGAAGTTGATGCGTCCGCTTCGGTCACGCATCAATCATGTGGTCGATGCGTACTCGCTGCGAATTCCAAATAAGGTGCGAACCGGCCTGTTCCACACGCTGAACGTGTGCGACAGATACCAACAAACCCAAATCGTCCCGTTCTTTGCGTTGGAAGGCATTGGGATGGTTGAGATCGTTGACGCGAGCATCGGCTCGATCCATGAGGCAACGCATGGATGGCATCAAGAGGTTGTCAGCCATGCAAAAGATGACAAAGATGTGTTTCACTTTAACGCGGCGCTGCCCGCGCGGCACAGTTCGTGAGTGCACCGATCAACACGGTTGTCTTCGGAGTTGCTGCCGAGCACAGCGTTGCACTTGACCGGGCGGGCATGACTGTTTTTCGAGACATCACGTTCCTTGCAGCCGGCCCGGCACGTGAACGCAGACGATTGGAAGCGGAGGACGCGATGGAACTGGAAAATGTGACCTACACCGGCCCGCTGCTCACCGATGGCGACCTGCTCTGCCGCCTGCCGGCCAACCTCGCTGGGCTTCTGCGGCAGATCAACGGGTTCATCCAGTTCCACGGCGGGCTGCATGTCCGCGGGGCGTGTCATGATCCGGGCTGGCACTCGCTCCGGGATGCGTGGGACGGCGAGGCCGCGTTCTGGCGGCTGTACCCCGAGGTCAACCAAGCCGACGTGCCGTTTGCCGAGGACTGCATGGGCGACCAGTTTCTGCTTCGGGATGGGGTGGTCCATCAGCTCGCCGCGGAGGTGGGCGAGGTCGAGTCACTGGGGGTCGGACTGCGTGAGTTCTTCCAGGCGGTGGGGTCCGACCCTGTTGGCTTCCTCGCGCTTCAGCCACTCCTGCAGCACCAGCAGGGCGGCGGCAGATTGGAGCCAGGCCAGTTGCTCGCCGCATACCCGCCGTTCTGCACCGAAGAGTCGGCAGACAGCGTGAGTCTCACCGCGATCGCGGCGGGCGAGCGGCGAAGGTTTCTCGCGGACATGGCGGCCCAACTCCGGGACGTACCAGAGGGCGGCCAGATCGAATTCCGGGTGGTGGACTAAAGGCAAACCAAATGTCAGCGACCATCAAATTACGACCGTGGTCGTGGTGACTCAGGAGAGTATCACGTCAGTTAACCGCAACTTGCGAATCGGCTTTGACTTACGAATCGGGGTGACAGAACACCAGTTGAACTTTTTCTCGCCTCCGTCTCAGAGTGGAACGACGATTTTGTCCGGTTGGTAACGGTCGTCCCTCTGACCGAGTTCACTTCCCGTCAACCCACGAGGCAAACAGCAGCAACAGCAGGGATGCACAGGCGGTCGCGTATGCCACGCGCGGGTTCACCTTGCCTTGGGTGTTCCCCAAGCCGAATTGGTCCCCCTGTTTGTGCCACAGCCAAAAACCGAGCGGACAAGTCAGCAGGCCGAACAGCCACAGGTGCCAGAGGCTCGAGCCGTGGAGCAGCATCTCGCGGCAGTCGCCAATCCTGCCGAAGGAGCCGATGGCGATGTACCCGCCGTTGGCGATCAGGCAGAATCCGGCAAAGAAACGCAGCACAAATGCGCCTGACCAGCGGAGTGCCTTGGCGACGGACCACAGCGTGAGGGGCAGTAGGACGCCAAAGACCGGACCCGCCCACACGACCAGCAGCGGGTGTGGGTTGAGGGCCAGATCGGTGCGGGAAATCGTCAGAGGGTGCAGGACAACCTTTGCGACCTCGCCACCGGTGAGCCACGCTCCCAGAACGTGCCCGAATTCGTGAACCGCCTGCATGCCAAACCACGAAGCGACCAGGGTGGAGGCGATCAGCAGCAGTTGAGGCAGCCGCTTCATGAGGCCGGTCCGGGCTCTCGTCGTTGAACGTGCACCACGCGTGGCGAAGGACAAGTCTTCATCCTTCGCTGAGCGTGGAATTCCCGTTGCCAATTTGTCATTTGGATTTTGTCATTCCCTAATGCTTATACACCTTGTGCTGCGGCCGGCCGGACAGAATCTGTTCCTTGCCCCAGGTCGTGACCGCGCGGAAGGCGTCGCTGCGGATGAAGTTTGTAAAGGCGGCTTCGTCGGACCACTCGCTGGTGATCAGATACGACGCCCCGTCGCTGACATCCTTCCACAGCGTCGAACTGGTGTGCCCTTCGGCAGCCCGCAGCGCACCGATGACCGCGGCGAACTTCTCCTCGAAGTCCTGCTGCTTGCCTTCGATGACGTGATAATTCATGCCGACCGTGACCATGTCTGTTCTCCTTACAATCGTGGCTGTGGTGTCTCGCTGAAATGCTGATGCGTCAGTTTAACGGCAATGCTGGTGAAACCCGAGCCTCGCAGTACAACGATCAATGCAAAAACGCCTGCGGGAACCGGAATTCCCACAGGCGCACGATCAAGCTGCAGACTCAGCAGTTGTATTCGACGGCCTCGGACTACTGTCCGCCACCGGTTCCGCCAGCAGCACCCGTGCCAGCTCCGGCACCTGCTCCACCTGTGCCCGCTCCAACTCCACCAGTGCCAGTGCCCGCCGCACCAGCGGCTCCGCCAGTGCCAGCTCCCGCACCGGTGCCACCCGTGCCGTTGACTCCGGCTCCGGCTGCAGCACCTGGATTGACGTTCGTGCTTGCGCCGGCATCCACGTTGGCACCAGTCCGGGCATTGACACCCGTGTTGGGCTGCGTGCTGGGCAGGTTGTCCGACCGATTCACACCCGCGTTCGGCGTGGTGTTGTTTGGGATGTTCGTGTCGATCTGCCCGTCGGCGTCGACTCCGACACCCGGACGAGGGGCGGTGAAGGTACCACCGCTGCGTGGCTGGTTGGGATTGTTTGGATCATCGTTTGGATTGTTGGGATCATAGCCGGGCACCACGCCGCGGTTCACGCCGGGCTGGTTCGGATCAAATGGCTCCGTCGCATCGCGTGGACCATAGCCCGCGGAATGCGGGATGGTGCCGGGGGCACCATACTGACCGTACTGTCCAGAGGCGTCACAGCATGCGCCGGCGGGACCATAGGACGCTCCCCCCATCGCACAAGAGGCACTTGGTGCGCCACAGGTCGCCACTGGGGCTGAACAGGCACCGCCTCCACAACTTCCACTGCCGCAACTACCGGTCCCGCAACTGCCGCCGCCACATCCACCGTATGCGCCACATGCGCCTGAGGAGCCGCAGCCGCCGCCAAATGAGCCACATCCGCCATGGCCGCTCCAGCCTCCTCCACAACTGTTGCAGCGACCCCAGCCGCCGCCCCGACAACACCGCCGGCCAGCCTGGGCTTCGCTTCCAGAGAATGCGACGAAGGCCATTGCGACCGTGACCAAGAACGCGCTCACTCGCAGGTTTGTCATCTCTTCACCTTTTTGGGGACTCGGATGTTCGACAGGAGTTGAGGCCAGAGATGCAGAATTGCACCCAGACCGAGAATCGAGCCTGCACGCAGATGGGCGTGCGGCGGATTGTGCCTGTCGCAAAGCCTGTGCCGGTTGTAGGATCTGCCGCGATGACCGTTGGCAGGCGGGTTTTCGGCGAATTTGTCTCATCGGTTGGTGAGTTTTCAGCGGGTCATTGTCACTTCAACAAGCAGGCTGATCGTTTTACAGACTGCCGCGCACTCCAGCTCATGAGTCGCCGCATTTCCATTGCGCAGATTGGGGTGGCTGAAAACATCGAAATCTTGTATCCCGCGACAGATCAAAGCCGAGTTGGGGTGATCAAGATTTTGGGAGCGAGACGACATGACTTTTCACAGAATGTTTTGCCTGATTTTTGCCGGATGTCTGATAGGGCTGCACAGCGCGAGTACGGTGGGCGCGGAGGCTCGGGAAAGTTTTGGGGAACTGCTGAAGGCACCGCTGGAATTGTCTTCCGGGGAGGGTTCGGTCGCCAAGCGGTTCCGCTGTTCAATGACCATGCAGTTGCCGGACTTGGCGGTGATCATGATCGCTGAGCGCTTCGATGCGGATTTTACCCTGGTCACCGCCTATCCTGACGGAACGCCAGTATTGATTGCTCAAAACAATGAGATCGCTGCATTTGAAACGACGCCGATGTCGAAATGGCAATTCTTTCGTGGGGCGAAGAGTGGCATGAAGCTCGAAGCCACTTTGGATTCATTTTCCTGGAAATCATTGTTGCTCAAGGACAACGACGAGACCGCGCCCCAATTTGAGATTGATCTGGGGTCAATTCTGCGATGGGTGCAGCACACCGGCACCGGATTCTGCTGGGGCAAGAATGAATCCGAGATTGTCGTCAAAACGGACACTGCCTCAGTCAGATTCGAGCTGTCGAAATCGGTGGACAGCGCCCTTCCCGTGACGAGCCTGTTCGCCAAAGGGAAGGATTTCCTAGTGTTGCTAAACTTAGACACAACCTTGGAGAAACCTTGCTTGAACACGATGAAATTGTCCGAAGCGGCGACGCGACTCAATGCGGAAGTGCAGCCGTTGACCAGGGATTTCGCTGAACGCAGTCCAACGATGATGTCATCCAGACTTTTCGGTGAGACACGGCGGCAGGCGTGGCAGATTCTTGAGGTGATGCAGATTCCTATTGGCCAAGCTGACGAAACTCCGCTCCAGCGCATTCTGCGTGCGGCTGGAAATGACCTGTTGATGACAGGAAGGGGGAGTGCCAGTCGGTTTTGCATTGACCGGTTGGTCGTGGAGAATGGCACTTCGATTGTCGCTGAGAACGACGACGAGCAGGAGAAAGATCGCCGTAAGCCGGTCGGCAGTAAGTTTGTCTCCCGTCATCGATTTCGCATTGAGCGTGATGGCCAGAAGGCAACTGTGGTCGTCTTGACTGATGGGGTGATCCCGTTGCCTTGTGCTCGCAGGACTGGGTGCTGGTCCTGGATTCGAACCGCGGCTGGTTGCTGCATTCCAAAGTCGAAACCCTCGCCACTTATGACCTGCAGCGGAGGTATGGACGAGGGGCTTTGGGATTGAATTGGAGCCAAAAAATGGTCCAACCACCGTGAAGATTGATTACGAAACGAGCCTCGTCACGTCATTTTTGGAGGCGGACTGGCAACCCGGAAAATCGCCGTCCTCGTTGCGCGCCTGTCACCCTAAAATTCAGATCTGCTGCGAACTTTCCCTCAGTCATCCGGTCGCGGAGTTTGCATATACTTCGGTCCGGTTTCAAACGCCGTATTCGGACGATTTGCTGACGATTGCCATCGGGGACGAAGCCAAGCCGCTGTGGACCGGTTTGACCCGGGAGGCCATCATCGCCGCACTACACCCCATTGAAGAACCGCTGGAAGAAAACCGGCAAAGTCAGGTGCAGATATTGCAGCAGGGGCTGACCTCAGTCCAGCGCGCGAAATCCCGGGAATTGAGGGGACTTGTCGAGGAGCTTGGCAATGAACCTGCGACTCCAACCCCGACAGCGCCGGCAAATTTCAAACGACTGCCGTGACCTTGGCTGTCCACCACAACGCAAAACCGCCTTCCCAGCCCGCTGATCAACCAAACGGGCTGGGAGCCCGTTCTGCGGAACTCTTGCGCGATTTTCGGCAGGAAATCCTTCACGGCATGTCGATCCGAGCCTTCAACTGGCGGCGCTCAAGCCATTTGCGCCGCCAGATTGGTCATTGGGACATTGGGCCTTGAGTGATTGCGCAGCCAATCACGTCAGCAGCTCACTGATCCCCTGCTTCGCCGGATCAGCGATCGGCAGGTCGCGACCGTCGATGGCGAAGGTCTTTGAAGTGTCCACGCCGACCGCCTGGAGGTAGGTGTGGAACAGGCTGCCGTGGTCCACCTTGCCTTCGATGACCTCGGTCCCCTTGTCGTTGGTTTTGCCGTACACGGCACCGCGGTGGATGCGGCCGCCTCCGAGCAGGACTGACCAGGCTTTGCCCCAGTGGTCGCGACCGTAAAGGTGGTTGATATGCGGCGTCCGCCCGAACTCGGAGAGGACGACGATCAGCGTGCTCTCCAGCATGCCGCGGTCGGCGAGGTCGGCGACGAAGGTGGAGAACGGCGAGTCGAACTCGCCCAGTTGCTCCACATGGAAGTTGAAGTTCTCGTTGTGGGTGTCGTAATTGCTGTGCGACACCTGCACGAAGGCGATGCCGTTCTCCAAGAGCCGCCGGGCGAGCAGGCATTGGCGGCCGAGTTCGTGCTTGCCGTACTTCTCGAACTCCTGCGGAGACTCTTTGGTCACGTCGAAAATGTCACGCTTGGCGAGCAGTTGCTGGGCCTGCTCGTAGCTGTAGGTGTAGGCGTCGGTGCGGGCGGCGCGGCGGCGGGAAAAGAACTTGTCGTCGGCCTGTTTCCGCACGGCGTTGCGGCTGATGTCCATCGCCTCCGTCAGACCGTCGGGCCGGGCGGAGTTCGGCGGGGGATTGCTGCCCAGGTGCAGGCTGGCATAGCGGGGGCCGAGATAGGCGGCGTCGTTCGACTTGCCGCCGCCGCCACCGCCGACAACCTGAATATGCCCCGGCAGCGCCGAGGTTTCCGGGCACAGCGCCTTTGCCGCGACTGCTCCCAGCACGGGATATTCCGAGGCCGGGCTCTGCTTGCGGCCGTGCAGCATCATATAGATGCCCTTGCCGTGGTCGTCCTCATGCGTGTCGACGCTGCGGACGATCGCCAGATGATGCATCTGCTTCGCCGTCAGCGGCAGCAGTTCGCTGATGTGGATCCCGGGAACCGAGGTCGGAATGGCGCGGAATGGCCCGCCTGTGGACGTGCCTGGCTTGGGGTCCCAGCTTTCCAGTTGGCTCAAGCCCCCATGCATGTTGAACACCACCACCCGCTTTTGCTGGTGGGCCAGTTCTGCCGTCGAGGCCGGCTGGGCGAAGACCGACAACCCCCCGGTCACCACTCCCGCGCCTGCGGCCAACGTCCCCAGAAACTGCCGCCGGGCCAGAAGATGCTCGGAAGTGCCGCACGCGTATCGGGCTTGCATGGGAAGTCCTTTCTCGGGATGCCGAAACTTGTTGTCTGACGAGTAATCGTGAATGCCTCCGGCCTTTCACGAGTTTCCCGGCGTTTGCTTGTTGGTCGTGCCTATATTTTTAGCGGCACGGCGCAAGCCGTCCGGTGAGCGAACTGTGTTTAGCGGCACGGCGCAAGCCGTCCGGTGAGCGATCATCCACCGTGGAGGGTCACCGGAGGGCTCGCGCCCTTCCGCTTCAATTTTCAAAACCTATTTCGACATCAATGGTTGAACCGGAACTCCGCCGAGGCCAGCAGGCCCCAGATCAGTTCCTGAATGGCGGCCGGCCGGTCATTCGGACGAGCGGCTAGATACTTCGTTGTTTCCGCGACTTCTGCCTCATTGGGACGGCGCGACAGCACGCTGACATACAACTCATCGGCGAATGCTGTTGGATCTTGGAGTGCCACCAGCCGGGCTGCGAGGTTTGAGCCCGAAGGGGGGAGCCAACTGCGGATTGTACCGCCATTGGCCACAAACAGCGCCTGGTCGGCCGTGGTGAAGAACACATCCTGTGGCTGGCCGCCACTGGGGGCGTAGAACTGCAAGAACTGAGCCACGACACCGTGCAGTTTTTCCCGCAGCAGCCGTTCGACCTGGAACTGCCGGTCGGCGAGCTTTGCCGGATCATTCTGCACAGAGGCTTTGGGGACGGTTTTCTCAACTTCCGCCTCGACATTTCCTCGATTTCCCGCCACCACGCCACAGGCCTCCATCGTCGCCCACGCAAGTTGTTCGGGAGTCAGCGGCTTGACCTGCCGCGTGGCAAACTCGTTTGCCCAGCGATCGGTCAGTTCCGAGAAGACATTCGGCAGTGCGGCCCGTGTCGCGGCCAGTTGCGTTTCCGTCTCGCCCATCGCCGCCGACTTGTCGGCCATCGCCTTTTGGGTGGTTGCCAGGTCGGCTTGAGCCACGGCCACCAGTTGGGTTGCAGATTCGAGCTGAGCCACCGCGGCTTTCATTTCGGCATCACATGTCGCCACCACCTGTTCCGCGGCCTTCACGTCGGTGGCCAGCGGTTCCCTGCGCGACTTCAGCTTTTCCAGGGCCGCCACCAGATCGGGCTGAGCGGGAACGTTGGCCAGCGCCTCTTCAGTCTTGGCCGTGGCTGCCACAACCGCACTCACCACCGCCTGCCGCCTAGCGACTTCTGCCTTCGCCGCGTCCAGTTTTTGTGCGACCGCCGCCATCGCTTTCTGCGTCTCGGTCATGGCCGCGGTTCGCTGCGCGACAACACCGGCCTGCTGTTCGACGGTCTGGCTCAGCGTGGCGATTTCCGTTTTCAACACTGGCAAACGGGCTTCGGCGGCAGCCACGTACTGTTGCTTCTGTCCATAATCCGCATACTGGCGGAGCGCCTTATGGCGGACTTCCGCCGAAGCCAGCGCCAGTTCAGCCGCTGCGGACTGAGCCCGGGCGCTGGTCCATACGACCTTGGCGGCTTCCCACGGCTTTGACGCTTCGGTGTAGGCCGCGAAAGCCGCTTCAGCCGCTTCGACGGCCTTGTCGAACGGCACGCGGGCGGCGGCCACCGCCGCAGTCTGGTCCGTGGTCGTCTTCTCCAATGCGGCGAGTTCCGTCGTCGCCGTGGCTTGCTTGGTCTCAAAAATCTTTGTGGCCTGGGCAACCTCCGCATCCTTCGGCAGCAGCTTCACCAACTCGGTGCTCTTGGCATGTGCTTCGGCGATGGCGGCGATCAAGCCCTTTTTCGCGGTGACCTGGGCCTGCGTGGCGTTCAAGGCGGTGACCGCAGCCACCACCGGCTTTTCGAGCGTCAACGCCGCCTTTTGCGCCTCATCCCACGGTTTGTACTTGGCGTCCGAAGCCTGCCGGGCCGTTCCCATTGCTTCGTAGGCGGCAAGCTCCGCCTTCGCGGCCGTTTCCACGGCGGATTTGAGCTTCAGCAGTTCGGCTTCAATCTGCGGCAACTGCTCCTGCGCCTTGGCGATTAGACCATTCGGATCGGCGGGCAAATCGAAGCTGACCTGATAGGCCTTGGTCAGCATCAATTGCCGAATGAGGCCCTTGATATCGAATTTGCTGGCCACAAATTCCTGCGTCAGCAGGTCAAGCACAGCCGGGCTGGCGGGGGGATTGTGCGCATGCTGAAAGTCGACCGGATGGACCAGGCCACGGCCCATCAGCAACGACCACATCCTATTGGGCAGGTTGCGGTTGAACGCCGGGCTGGAACCATTCGTGGCCTGTTCGGCCAGCATCGCCCGGCGGCTGTGCTTCGGAACGCCGCGGGCCTTGTCCGTGGGAACTTCGACATACTCATCCCCCACTTTCAAGTGTGGCTCAGCCACGTCGGTCGATTCCGGCAGCCGTGGCTTCGACCGACCATCGACACCCGTGAACACCGACTTGTAATCGAGGTCGCCCTCGGCCCTTTCCCCCAACACCTTGCGCTTGTTCGCCTTGTCGTCGAACACGTACGTACGATTCACAAAGGCAAACAGGCCATAGTAATCTGGCTGGAGATAGTTCTCGACCAGCGGATGGTCGTGGCACTGGCAGCACTGAAAATCGACCCCCAGAAACATCCGTCCGACATCGCGCGTCATCAGGTGCGGATCGGCATCGCGCTCCAGGAAGAATTTGGCGGCAGGCCGCAGGGACGGGTCGGTGCCATCGGCGGCGATGATCTCGCGGGCCAGTTGGTTCCACGGCTTGTTTTGCTGGAACGAATCCTGCAGGTATTTGAGCCACTCGGCGCGGGTCACCGCCTGGTCGGGTCGGCGCTCCATGAGCATCACGTCAAACAGCTCGGCCAAATGCAGTGACGAGCGGGAATCGGCCAGCAGCCGCTCCACGAGAGCCGCACGCTTGCCGGGATTCGCATCGGCCAGGAAGGCACGGACCTCTTCGGGGCTGGGGATGTCACCCGTCAAATCGAGCGACACCCGCCGCAGGAATTCAGCATCGCCAGCGGTTGGAGCCACCGGTCCCGTCTGGGTCGTTTCCAGCAACCGGTCAATCTGCACCGACAACGGTTCCACCTCGGCCGCAATGGCACGCGATGCCGGGGCGAGAAGAGTCAGGACACACAGGGCGAGCGTACAACCGATCCCCTTCGAAACAAGTGTCGAAAACCGCGTTTGTGGAGTTGCGGTGACGCTTGCTGAAGCAACGATCCGGCAGGTTGTACGGACTTTTGGTGGGGGCATGAGCCTTGTCCGTGGCGGGAGTGACGTATCAACATAATAGAATATGTCACTGGAAAACCGCAGTCAATGCACGTTTTTGCCGGCACCCTGCACGGGGCGTACGTCGCTATTCGCGCGTTGCAATGGTGATGTTAAGAATGGCGTTGGGAAATCGGCGGAGTCCGCGTCATAAGCTCAAGGGAGTGCTAGGGATGGCGAAACGGTTTACAGGTCGCGCGAAA